>VXRG01000123.1 GCA_009838625.1 Caldilineaceae bacterium SB0664_bin_27 | reverse complement strand
CTACGAATGGAACAACGGCATCCTGGAGGCCAAACCCTTGCCGAACTACCCCCAAGTCAGGCAGTATGGTTGGTTCTACACTCTCTTGAACTGCTATCTTCAGAGCCACCCGATTGCCAAATTGATCAATCTGGAGACCGGAGTCAGCATGACGGTACTCGATGCGGGCGAGCCGTCGGGGAAGTGGGAGGTGGTGTACAAGCCGGACATCGGGGTCGTTCTGAATGACAATCCTGCGCCGTGGGGCGCGCTGGAGCTGCGGGCGTTTGAAGGCGTATGCGACATGATAGTGGAGGAGGTGTCGGATTCGACGCTGGCGGAGGTGCGGCGGGACACGGAGGAGAAGAGGAGAGGCTACGCCCTGGCCGGTGTGAAGGAGTATTTCATCCTTGACCCGGCAGACCGCTACATGGGCTTCTACCGGCTGACCGCGGACCGGCGCTATGCGCAGATCCGGCCCGGCGCGGGCGGCGTAATCCGTTCGCAGGTTCTGCCCGGCTTTCAGTTTCGGCGTACCGACCTGCTCAACTTGCCGGGCCTGGAGGAACTGGCGCTGGATGAACTCTACGCGGGCTATGTCATCCCCGGCTTTCTCGACTCCGTGAACAGGACCGAAGAGGCGGAGCAGCGGGCCGACGTGGAAGCTGCCGCGCGCCATCAAGCGGAGGAACGGGCAGAAGTGGAAGCTGCTGCCCGGCGCCAAGCGGAGGAGAGAGCTGCCTCCGAGACCGCCGCCCGCCGCCAGGCGGAGGGGCGGGCCGATGAGGCGGAGGAACAGATGCAGGCTTTGCAAGCTGAAATAGCTCGACTCCGCCAAGACCGCGACTGACCACTATTCACTATTCACTATTTACTATCCACTATCCACTATCCACTATCCACTATCCACTGCCGTTCCCCCACCGAAATCCATACGTGACCCGCATGCAGGCCGGCGGGTCGAACCAGGTTTGTCCCGCATTGTGCACCGCTTCTGCCGCTGCAGCCGGCGGGCCGGGCCGCTGCCAGGCGCCCTTCCAGTCTAGGCCGCAGGCCGTCCAAGCCCCACTCTTCCCGTAACGCTTCTCCATCGCCTACGAATACCCTACGCTGGCCCTAATCGCGGGCAACCCCTTGGCGCAGGCGGCGAATTGTATGCCTCCTGATTCTCCGATATATTACTTCAGGCTCTGCCTCGTATCTCTGACCGGTCCGGTATTCCCAGCCCAAAACGTGACGATGGCAAGCGCGCCGCACGCGCCCAATATCATATGTAAGATGTAAAGGAAGTACGGGCCTTATCCCACTCTTATCCATTTCATCGCCCCGGCCGGCTCTGCATGTTTCGCGCGCCGTTGAGCCGCCGCTGCATCAAAAGGTGTTCTCCGTGACCCTCTGTGTTCCTCCGTGGACAAAAAAGGTGTTCTCCGCGACCCTCTGTGTTCCTCCGTGGAAAACAAAGGTGTTCTCCGCGTTCCTCCGCGCCCTTCGCAGACAAAGCAGGTCTTACCTTGACAGCTCTCATTTCGGACCAACTTCATCGAGCTTCGAATCTCGACCTCTGACTGTTCCATTTATCAACGCACTCATCCGCCGCCGGAGCACCGTCATGAAAATCCAAATGCAACGTTTCACGCTCGTGCTGGTCCTCCTCTGCGCACTCTCCTCCATCGCCTGGCGCAGTTACCACCCGCGCAGTGCGCACTCGCCCAGCGCAGCCGTCCCCGGCCTCGACCTCCTGCCCCCTCTCCCCTTCTCAGCCGCCACCATGGACCTGCCCCGCATCCGCGACGAGCGCCGCACAAAACTGGCTGCCGTCAACTGGCGCCGCCTCTTGGAAGAAGAGTCCCAACATGCGGTCACCTATAACGGGCTGACCCTGCTGCACATGGACGTCGACCGAGCCCGCGCCCAGGGGGAAAAGTGGATCGAAGTCAGCCTCAAGGACCAGATGCTCTACGCCTGGGATGGCGGCCGCCTCGCCAACCGGTTCACTATCTCCTCCGGCGTCGATGACAATCCCACCGTCACCGGCCTCTTTCGCGTCTGGGCACGAACCGCATCCCAGACCATGGACGGCGGCGACCGCGCCTCCGGCACCTACTACAACCTGCCAAACGTTCCCTGGGTCCAGTACTTCTACCATGGCTACGCCTTCCACGGCACCTACTGGCACAACAATTTCGGCGCGCCCATGAGCCGCGGCTGCGTCAACCTTACCATCGAAGATGCCGAATGGCTCTTCAACTGGGCATTCCCCGGCTGGAGCGGCTCGACCGCCTGGCTCCGCTCCACCCGCAATGACGCCACCCTCGTCTGGGTCCATCAATAGCCCTGCCGCAACGAAAGGCAGCAACGGGCCTCTCGCCTGCCCTTCCCACCCCCGCCGGTTCCTGCTGAAATCTTTCAGGCAAACGGCAGTTCCGGCCGTCGCTGGATCTACCGGAGGAGAGAGCATGCAGTCGATAAAGGCGCCGTGCGCCGCGCCGCCGGACCGGACAACCACAAGCCAGGCCACCCGTTATGCGCCCGACCATGGCCGCCGCGTCAGCAAAGAGGAGTACTGGGCCAGGTGGTAAGAAAACCCCTCCCCGGACATCGACGTCAGCTACGAATGGAACAACGGCATCCTGGAGGCCAAACCCCCGTCCAACGCGCCCCGGTTCAGGCAGTATCGCTGGTTCTTCACTCTCTTGACCTGCTATATTCAGAGCCGCCCCATTGCCAAAATGATCAATCTGGAGACCGGCGTCAGCATGACCGTACCTGATGCGGGCGAGCCGTCGGGGAAGTGGGAGGTGGTGTACAAGCCGGACATCGGGGTCGTGCTGAATGACAATCCTGCCCCTTGGGGTGCGCTGGAGCTGCGCGCCTTCGAAGGTGTATGCGACATGATCGTGGAGGAGGTGTCGGATTCGACCTTGGCGGAAGTGCGGCGGGACACGGAAGAGAAGAGGAGAGACTACGCCCTGGCCGGCGTGAAGGAGTACTTCATCCTGGACCCATCAGACCGCCACATGTGCTTCTACCGGCTGACTACCGACCGGCGCTATGCGCAGATCCGGCCCGACGCGGCCGGCGTAATCCGTTCGCAGGTACTGCCCGGTTTTCAGTTTCGGCGTACCGATCTGCTCAACTTGCCGGACCTGGAGGAGCTGGCCCTGGACGAAATTTACGCGGGCTATGTCATCCCCGGCTTTCTCGACTCCGTGAACAGGGCCGGAGAGGCGGAAGATAGGGCCGGAAAGGCGGAAGGGAGAGCCAAAGTGGAAGCTGCCGCCCGCCGTCAGGCGGAGCAGCGTGCCGAAGAGGCGGAGCGACAGATGGAGTCCTTAAAGGCCGAATTGTCCCGACTCCGCCAGGACCGGTCCTGACCCCATAGCCTCACAGATCCTCTGACTCGCGCCTGCCCCGGCGCCTACCACAGCCAGCCCAACGTGCAGTGGGTCCCATACTTCCCCTCCAGTCC
>VXRG01000126.1 GCA_009838625.1 Caldilineaceae bacterium SB0664_bin_27 | reverse complement strand
GGCTGTAGTGGCAGATGGAGCTGTGCCAGCAGACGACGTCCCCCGAATCCAGCTCACAGTGTTCTACGCCGCGGTCGGCGATCAACGTTGGCACCTTCTCACGGGGCAGTTCGGCGTGGATACCGTCGTCATAAAGGAGGTGGGGGAAGATTCCCAGCTTGTGGCTGCCGGGAATGAACTGCAGGCAGCCGTTCTCGGTCGTGGCCGGGTCCAGGGCCATCCAAAAGTTGAAGGGTTCGGTTTCACCGTCGCGCCAGAGGCCGTTATCCTGATGCCAGGGGGTGGCGCTGCCGGTGCGGGCCGGTTTGACGAAACAGCTGTTGAACTTTAGGAAGAAGGTGTCACCGAGGAAGTAGCGGGCGACGGTGGTCATCGCGTCGCTGCAGTAGAAATTGTGCCAGATGAGGGGCAGGTGCGTACAAAAATTACTGAGTTTGCGGAAGCGTGCGGACCGCGCCTGGGGCGTATCGCCCATCGGGTCCATGGGATCGTCGTCGGCCTTTACGTCCGGTTCCGGCCGCAGAAGGAGATCCTTGATCACGCCCCGCATTTCGATGGCGCTTTCTCTGGGAATGGCGCCGCGGATGACAAAGAATCCTCTGGTCTCCCAGCCGGCCCACTGCTCCGGTGTTGGTTCCCAACTGCTCATACGACTCCCCGGTGCCAAGTGGCAGGTCGGCAACGTTCGGCACCCAGCATCCTCACAAGCTGCTATGGGATCAGTCCTTTGGCACGAAAAGCGGACGCCAGGCGACGGATTCCTTCCTTGATCTCATCAGGTTGGTTGTAGCCGAAGCAGAGGCGGGCGCAGTTCTTTCCGGAGACGCCGTCGGGGGCAAAGTTTGGGCCCGGGAGATAGCCGACATCGTATTCTTCGAGAATATCGTCGCGTACGGCGGTCAGGTCGACGTGTTCCGGGAGCTGCAGCCAAATGAAAAGCCCGCCCTGCGGACGGCTCCAGGTGGCGCCGCTGCCGCTGAGATTTTCGTCGAGCGCGTCGAGAATGGCGTCGCGGCGGTCCTTTTGAATGTCGTTGATTTCCTCGATGTGACTGTAGAGATGGGTGGTGGAGAAGCGGTGCACGGCCCATGAGGCGAAGGTGTTTACGGAGCCGCCGCTTTTGGCGCCGATCGCGTGTTCGAGGAACTGCCGCGGACCGGTCAGATAGCCGAGCCGCATGCCCGGCGCGATGATTTTGGAAAAGGAAGCGACGTAGAGCACGCGGCCGGTCTCGTCGAGAGAATGGAGCGAGGTAACGTCGGTGCCTTCGTAACGCAGGTCCACGTAGCAGTCGTCTTCCAGGATTGGGACGTCGTACTGCTGGGAGAGGGCCACCAAGGCTTTGCGGCGTGCGAGGGTCATGGTCCAGCCCTGTGGGTTCTGGAAGGTGGGCACGGTGTAGATAAACTTGGGCTTTTTGCCCTCGGCGCTGGCTGTGCGGATGGCCTCTTCGATGGCGGCCGGAATCATGCCCTCTTCATCGGTAGCGACGCCGCGCAGGTCGGCGTGAAAACGACGCAGGGTATTGAGGGTGCCGGCATAGACGAAATCCTCAGTGAGAACAACATCGCCGGGATCCAGGAGAGTCTCGGCAACCATATGGATGGGCTGGCTGGAGCCGTCGGCGAGGATAATGTCGTCGGCGGTCACGTTGATGGCTCTGTCGCGTTGCAGCTTGGCGGCCACGAACTCGCGCAGGGGTGTGTAGCCCTGAGGGTTGGCATAGAGTGAGAGGTCGCCGCCTTCATCGTCCATCGCCTGTTTCAGGCCATCGAGAAGCCCTGCCAGAGGCAAGGAGCCGGGATCAGGATAGGCGACGGCAAAGTCGTAACGGCCGCGTTTTCCCTGGCCCAAGCCCTTCGGCTCAGCCGCACTGCGGGCATACATTCCAGCCCAGGTGAACTGCTCAGAGGGTTGGCTGGTTGAGCTCTGACTGTTGGTTGACATGAGCGAGTCTCCACTGTCGTGTGTGCGGGAGGTCGATGAAGATTGAGGTAGGGAAAGAGTACCCGTCAACAGACAAAAAAGCAATTTAGCGGTCACTCGCGCAGTTGTACAGGCAGACTGAAACTGCGATAATGCGGAACTGCAGTGATCAGTAGTCAGTGGCCAGTGAGTATGGCAATTGGTTGCGGATGAGGGCAAGGAGGGGCAAATTGACGTTGGCGGATTCGTTACAACGAGACAAGGAATGGGCCTGATGACGACCTTTGATGAATCGAGACAACTGATCGCCGAGGCGTCGCAGCATCTGCCCGGCGGGGTGAACAGCAACTACCGGCTGGGGATTGCGCCGACGCCGCTGGTTTTCGAGCGGGGCGAAGGCCCTTATCTGTACGACGCGGACGGCAACCGGCTGATTGATTACTATTTGGGCATGGGCCCGATGATTCTGGGGCACAACCCGGCGCCGGTTCTGGAGGCGGTTGAGGAGCAACTCAGAGCGGGCATCCTCTACGCCGGGCAGAGCCGGGTCGAGCAGGAAGCGGCGAGGATGGTGTGCGAGATTGTGCCGTGCGCGGAGCGGGTGCGCTTCAGCTGCGCGGGCAGTGAGGTAGTGCAGGCGGTGATCCGGCTGGCTCGGGCGGCGACGCAGCGCTCAGTGATCATCAAGTTCGAGGGGCACTACCACGGTTGGATGGACAACATATTGTGGAGCATCGCACCGACGCCGGAAGAGTACGGCCCCGAGGATGCGCCGAACGCCATTCCCGCCAGCGCGGGGCAGGACCTGCAGGCTGGATGGCACACGGAGGTGCTGCCGTGGAATAACCTGGAGGTGCTGGAGAGGCGGCTCGAGCGGGAGGATGTGGCCGGCGTAATCATGGAGCCGGCGATGTGCAATACGAGCACGGTATTTCCGGGTGACGGTTACCTGGAAGGTGTGCGCCGCGCATGCACAGACACAGGCACGGTGCTGATTTTTGACGAGGTGATCACCGGTTTTCGGGTTGCGCCGGGGGGCGCGCAGGCCCATTTCGGTGTGACGCCGGACCTGGCGACCTTTGGCAAGGCGATTGCGAGCGGCTTTCCGGTTTCGTGCTTTGCCGGGCGGGCAGACCTGATGGAGCTGTTTGCGAGCGGGGGTGTGATGCACGGGGGCACCTTCAACGGGCATCCGGCGTGCATGGCGGCCCTGGTGGCGACGCTGGGGGAACTGGAGAAGCCGGAAACGTTTGCCGCGCTTGACCTGCAGGGAAGGCGGCTGATGGAGGGTATCGGGAAGGCGTTGGACGCGGCGGACATTCAGGCCCGCGTTGAGGGATTCCCCCAGATTTTCCATGTGGGATTCGGCGTGGAGGGGCAGGTCAGCGACTATCGCAGCTCACTGCAGGCGGATAAGGAGCGCTACGTGCGTTTCACGGATGCGCTGCACTACCGGGGCGTGCGTGCGCTGGAGCGGGGCGCGTGGTTCCTGTCGACGGCACATACGGCGGATGTGGTGGACGAAACGGTGGCTGCGGTGGCCGCGGTGGCGCGTGATATCTGAAGCAGCGGTGAGTGGTTAGTAATCAGTATCTTTCCAATAGAGTTCTTTGAGACGGCGGATATATTCCCGGTCGCGTTTTTCGACGGCCTCGTCGAAGTTGGCCGGGTCCAGGAACCAGGGCTGGGCTTTCAGCATCTGCTCGCGGAGCTTTTCGTTTTCGATGGCGTGGGGATTGCGCGCGTCTTCGGGCCATTTCCAGATGCCGGCCAGGTCGTAGTGCAGAAAGGGGCCTTCGTGGGGCATGCGGAAGCCGAAGGTGGAAACGATCCCCAGCTCGATATCCTCCGCACTGGCCATGCCTTCGGCCCACAGCTGGCTGGCCTCCCTCGCCATCGCGTGCTGAATCCGGTTGACAAGATATCCTGACTTCTCCCCGCGCACACGGATGGGGATTTTACGGGCGCTGCTCAACAGCTCGCAGGTAAGTTCGAAGGTCTCGTCGGTCGCGCCCGGCCCTTTGGCGACTTCGACACCGGGGACGATGTGCGGCGGCGCGAAGTAGTGGGTGAGGACCAGCTTGTCCTGACGGCGGGCGTGGACGCCGATGTCGCTGACCACGAGGCGCGAGGTGTTGGTGGCGATGATGGTGTGGGGCGGACAGAGTTCGTCGAGCTGTTTGAACAGATCTTGTTTGTCGGGCAGCCTCTCGACTATCACCTCGGTAATGAAGTCGCTCTGGGCGGCCAGCTGCGCCAGGTCGGTGGTGGTGGTGATGCGGGCGAGCGTTTCCTCGGCGCGAGGCTGGCCGATCAACCCGCCTTCGACAAAGAGCTGGAGGGCATGGGTGATGTTGGCCCTGGTCCCGGCCAGTACGTCGTCGTTAAGGTCGCTGATAATGGTGGGGTAGCCCCAGAGCGCGAAGTTGATGGCGATGCCGAAGCCCATGGTGCCGCCGCCGACGACGCCGATGGTTTTGATGTCGGAAAGCTGCATAGTATTTTTCCTCAATTTTCAGCGGCCAGCGGCCGGCAGGGCTTCAACAATCACTGCCAACTGATCGCTAATTCTTGCCGTTCGCGATCGCCAGTTCGTACAGGGACTCGAGCTGGCCCACGTGGTAGGCCTCGTGGAAGACCAGGTAGAAGTGCAGTCTTTGATCGACGGTGACGCCGCGTTCCTCATCATAGATTTCATCCAAGCGGGATTCCGGCATATTCTCGAGCGCGGCGACGACCCGGTCTGAGAGATCATCGAGGCGCGCCAGGATGGTTTCCAGCGGGATAGCTTTGTCAGGGTCGGTCAACGGTTCGGAGCCGAAGCCGTAAATGGCGAATTCGTCCTCGTCGGGCTTGGTGACGCCGTCGATGACGCCGAGGTATTGCTCCCGATAGACCATGATGTGGCCGAGGATCCAGTTCATGCAGTTGGCGGGGATGGGCAGCTGCAGCATGCTGTCGGCATGGGTCAGGCCCTCCGTCTTCTGCTTGATGTAGTTATTGGCGGTTCCGAGCATGTTGACATACAGGGTTGGGGTATGCACAGGCATCTCCTTTCATTTCAAGATCTGATGGGTATTTCGCAGTGGCCGCAAGTACCCGGGCGCTGACCACCTGTCATTCATAGATATTCTTCATCTGCCACGCTTCGAGGGAACCGACACGGGCATCCTGTCCTTGTGATCGCAACGAGACGCCGACACTGTCCTCCCGTTCGGGGTAGACTCGCATGGCCACGCACTGCCTGCCGTTGGCGAAGACTTCGACGACGCTTCTGTCGACGAAGACTCTGAGGCGCAGCGGCTCATCCCTTTCGAGGAAGACGGGGCCGGTCTCCGGTGCCCGCGAACGAACGTCGGGCGAAAGGGATGAGTAGGCGGAATCGATGGAGATAAGGCCGTCGGTGGCGGCGACGGACAGACCTTGCGGATCGTAGACCGGGAATGAGGAAGACCCGGTGGAACTGCGGCTGGTGGTGGCGGCGGTCAGCCTGGCCTGCCGCGCACCTTCGAAGCGCTCCCAGTCGCGAAAGCCGCGCTCGCGGTAGAATGCGATGCGGGTGTACTCCTCTTTGCCGGGGGAACGCAGCACGTTCAACTCGACCAAAGGCGCGTCATTTGTCTCGATCTCCGCCATCAACTCGATGGCGTTCCCCCTGATGCTCCCCAGTACGATCTCCTGGTTGGCGGGCAGGACCATATCGGTGATCTGCCGGTGCTCACTGCGTAGGGATTCGACGTCCCCAGCCGGTTCGACCAGGAGCGTGTCGCGGCCTATCGCGTCGGTGCCCTGCAGCGTCAGGCGCCGCGGGAGCGTCATAATCTGGTTCCAGCCTTCGGTTGGCTTGGCCGGGTTCATGTTGAAGATGACGGTGACGCCTCCTTTGCCGTCGGGCGTCGCAGACGGGGCGTGCACGCCACCGGGACCGGAAGCACCGAAGTTGAAATCGTGATGCGAGGTGACGACAAACTTGTTGCGTTCGGTGTCGTAGTCGCCCAGCAGGGCCTGGCCGCCGCTCATGTGGCTGTAGAAGAGAAGGATGTGACGGTCGCCGATCGGCCAGAAGTAGGGGCAGGCGCCGTCATCGCCGGCGAGTGTGAAGATATCGTCTTCGACAAACGGGTGCAGATAGTCCCAGTCGACAAGGTTGGGCGAGCGGAAGAGGAAGTTGGCGCGTGTACGCTTGCCGGAGGCCTCATGAGGCAGCGTGCCGCCGGAGAGGGCGTAGTAGTGGTCCCCTTTCTTCCAGATGCAGGGATCGAAAACCCGGTAAGGGAGAGGCGAGCCGTCTTCGCTGGCGATGGGTATGACCGGTGCACCGGTGAGCTTCTCCCAGTTGAGCAGCAGCGGGTCGTGCGAGACGGCTACCATGTTGCCCACCTTGGTGCCATGATAGATGGCAATCACGCGGTCCTCTTCGACCAATGTGGCGCCGGAAAAGCAGCACTCCTCCGGACTGGGGTAGATGGCGTAGGGCAGGTCCTGCCAGTGGATGAGATCATCGCTGATAGCGTGGCCCCAGTGTTGACGCGGGTCTTCGGGCGGATAGGCCTGATAGAAGAGATGCCAGCGGTCCTGCCAGAAACTGAGTCCGTTGGGATCGTTGAGCGTGTTTTCGGGATTTACGTAGTGGTAAATGGGCCGGTGGAGGTCGCCCTCATAGCGTTTACGGTAGGCGTGCAGCCGCTGCAGCAGGGGATTGGCTTCCAGGGCGACTTCCTGCTCGGCCAGGGTCTCGGGAAAACTGTAATGGGGCACGAGGGAGGTGTTATCGGTTCTTTCGGCGCTCACAAATCTTGGATTCCTTTCCCGACTCCTAGTGTAGACCCTATCAACGGCGACTGAATCACTGTCAGGAACGGTTCTTGAGCGCCAGCTCGTACAGGGGTTCAAGCTGGCCCACGTGGTAGGCTTCGTGGTAGATCAGATTGAAGTGCAGCCGCTGGCCCACGGTGACGCCGTGCTCCTCGTCAAGCATTTCATCCAGGCGGGATTCCGGCATCTCTTCGAGTGCGGCGCCGATCTGCTCGGAGAGGTCATCGAGACGCGCCAGCAGCGTCTCAAGCGGGATGGCTTTGTCGGAGTCGGTCATCGGTTCGGAGCCGAAGCCGTAGAGGCCGAACTCATCCTCGTCGGGTTCGCTGACGCCGTCGATCACTCCGAGGCACTGCATGCGATAGACCATGAGATGGCCGAGGATCCAGTTCATGCAGTTGCCGGGGAAAGGCAACTGCAGCATGCTGTCGGCATGGGTCAGGCCTTCGGTTTTCTGCTTGATTACGTAATTGCTCGTCCCCAGGATGTTGGTGTACAGGGTTGGCATGTGCATTGACGGTGCCTTTCAAAAGACGGTGAGGCCATCGATACGCGACGACCGCAGATTAAGCATAGATGTTTTCCATCTGCCACGCTTCGAGCGAAACGACGCGGGCATCCTGTCCTTGTGATCGCAGCGAGACACCGACGCTGTCCTCCCGCTCGGGGTAGACGCGCATGGCTACACACTGCTTGCCGTTGACGAAGACTTCGACGACGCTTCTGTCGACGAAGACTCTGAGGCGCAGCGGCTCATCTCTTTCAAGGAAGACGGGTCCAGTCTCCGGCGCCCGGGAACGGACGTCGGGCGAGAGGGAAGAGTAGGAGGAGTCGATGGAGATGAGGCTGTTGGTGGCGGCGGCCAGTTTGTCCCGCTGCCAGCCCTGGTAGCGCTCCCAGTCGCGAAAGCCGCGCTCGCGATAGAAGGCGATGCGGGTGTACTCCTCTTTGCCGGGGGAACGCAGCACGTTCAGCTCGACCAGCGGCGCGTCGTTGGTCTCGATTTCCGCCGACAGTTCGATGGCGTTACCCCTGATGCTCCCCAGAACGATCTCCTGATTGGCCGGCAAAACCATATCTTCAATCTGCCGGTGCTCACTGCGTAGTGACTCGACATCCCCGGCCGGTTCGACCAGCAGTATGTCGCGGCCGATTTTATCGGTTCCCTGCAGCGTCAGGCGCCGCGGGAGCGTCATGATCTGGTTCCAGCCTTCGGTTGGCTTGGCCGGGTTCATGTTGAAAATGACGGTGACGCCGCCCTTGCCGTCCGGCGTTGCCGACGGGGCATGCACGCCGCCCGGACCGAAGGCGCCGAAGTTGAAATCATGCTGCGAGGTGACGACAAACTTGTCTCGTTCGGTGTCGTAGTCGCCGAGCAGGGCCTGCCCGCCGCTCATGTGGCTGAAGAAGAGGAGGATGTGGCGGTCGCCGATCGGCCAGAAGTAGGGGCAGGCGCCGTCATCGCCGGCGAGTGTGAAGATGTCGTCTTCGACGAACGGGTGAAGATAGTCCCAGTCGACCAGGTTGGGCGAGCGGAAAAGGAAGTTGGCGCGCGTGCGTTTTCCGGAGGCCTTGTGGGGCAGCGTACCCCCGGAAAGGGCGTAGTAGTGGTCCCCTTTTTTCCAGATGCAGGGATCGAAGACGCGGTAGGGAAGCGGTGAGCCGTCGGCGCTGGCGATCGGTATGACCGGCTGGCCGGTGAGCTTCTCCCAGTTGAGGAGCAGCGGATCGTCCGAGACGGCGACCATGTTGCCTACTTTGGTCCCGTGATAGATGGCGATCACGCGCTCCTCTTCGACCAGTGTCGCGCCGGAATAGCAGCACTCTTCCGGGTTGGGATAGATGGCGTAGGGCAGGTCACGCCAGTGGATGAGGTCATCGCTGACGGCGTGGCCCCAGTGCTGGCGGGGGTCTTCGGGCGGATAGGCCTGATAGAAGAGATGCCAGCGGTCCTGCCAGAAACAGAGGCCGTTGGGATCGTTGAGTGTGTTTTCCGGGTTAACGTAGTGGTAGATAGGCCGGTGGGGGTCACCCTCGTAGCGTTTGCGATAGGCGAGCAGCCGCTGCATCAGTGAGTTGGTCTCCAGCGCGGCCTCCTGCTCTGCCAAGGTATTGGGAAAGAGAAATTGGGGCACGAGGGAGGTGTTATCGGTTCGTTCGGCGGCGCTCATGGACGTTGTTTTCCTTTCTTGGCTGGTAGCTCGAAAACTATAGCTTGTCGCGCCTTGCAGGTTCTGTGCGGCTGGTTACGAACCGTCTCAGTCCGGCAGGGGATGGGGCTGGACCAACACGCCTCCGTTTTCATAGGATTCGATGGCGGCCCAGGTGTATTCCAGGGTTGCCAGGGCGTCCCGGCCCGAAGCCCGCAGTTCGCTCTTCGGTACTCTGTTGCTTACATCTTCAAGGAAGGCGTGGATACGGAGGGGAAAGGTCTGGTCGAAGTCGCTGATGCCGCTATTGGTGACCTGCGGCGGCGCAGATCCTTCGGCGGTAGGTGCGGGCCAATATGTGATCTTTTCGATGCAGTTTTCGATGCAGAAGGTGCCGCGCGTGCCGGCGACTTCGACGCTCCACCAGCCGCCCAGACCGAAGGTGGCGTCGCCGCGCTGGCTGAGGAGGTAGCCGGCGGCGCCGCTGGCAAACTGAAGGTGAATGCTGGTGACCGAGAGCATGGGGTCGTCGGCTTCGACACGGAAAGTGGGCCGGCTGAAAAAGGCTTGGACGTGGGTCACATCGCCGCAAAAGTGGCGCATGATGGAGAAGGGATGGGCCAGGAAAGCCTTCACGTGGAAGTAGGGGAAGCCGGCGACGTTGGGAGCGCTGTTCTTGGTGTAAGTGTGCTCGCCGCCGTTGAAGCCCATTTTGTGGAGGCAGTAGACCGGCTCGCCGATCTGGCCCTGCTCCATGTATTGGCGGGCTTTTTCGGCCGGGGGCGTAAAGTAGTGGTTGAGGTTACAGCCGAGGTAAAGGTCCAACTCGGCGGCCTTGGCCACCATCTGGCGGGCCTCGTCAATCTGATTGGAGATCGGCTTTTCCACGAGCACGTGCTTGCCTGCCTCCAAGGCCTCCATGGTCGGTTCGAAGTGCCAGCTTCCGTTTTCGAAGCCGCCGGTGGAGACGTCGACAATGTCCAGATCTTCGTGGCGCAGCATTTCGACGAGGCTGGTGTAGCCGCGCACGCCGTGCATCTGTGCGGCCTCGTCAGCCCGCTCTTTGATCAGATCGCAGACGGCGACCAGTTCGGCGAGGGGGTCCTCCGTATAGGCGCGTGCGTGTCTCTCACCGATGCCGCGCGCGCCGACGATCCCGACTTTGAGTGTCATGTTGTTGTCCTGCGAGTGACTGAAATGGCTGAAACGCTGGAAGTTGCTTTGCCAAGAATCGTTTGCACCATTTGATTGCAAGATTTGGGCGTTCTGCCCGTGTGACCAACCTTACACCGACTGCGCGCATTCCACAAAGGTAGAGCTAACAAAATGCCTCTCAGGTACCCGGGTACTTTCTTGCCGGCGCAGAGTTCAGACCATTCAACGGACCTGTCCGCGCTGAGGCAATGGAGATTGGTAAAGGCTCCAATGTTCACACTCGGACAGGACCTCCCCCGGCAAGGGCATGGGCCTGGCAGCCTGAACGATCTGACCGAAAGGACAGAGCAGGCCAGAGGCTTTTGCCGCAGGTGGAGGCCGGAAAACAGTGCCGCGTTTTCCCCTACTGACCGGATGGCTGAAGTTGGACGCGCCCCAAGGCGGTCTCCGGCTCCCAAACACCTACTTCGACAGTTGGTGTAGACGTCTCCAAGTCGTAGACGACCATCCGCAACTCGTATTCGCCTGCGGCCAGCTCATCTGGAATTTCAAGCTCGAAAACCGTACTAACCGGGTGGGTCATCCATAGACTCGTGGTAAGCGGATACTCCATCGGCTTCCTCAGGACATGATCACTCTGAAAGACCTTTGCACCATCATCACTGTAGAGGCGTAAGGATACCGAATAATCAGCCATTACATTCGAGGCCGTCGTCCACAACATGCCGACCAGATGAGAGCGATGTTGCTCTGCGTCGAGCCCCTGCTGTCCTGACGCTCTTTTCTTACTCGAGCCCAGAGCAAGCCCTTCCAAAGTGATGCCTCCATCATAGATGACCGGTTGCGGCAGGTCTTCGAAAAGAACCCATGGACGGTCGTAGGAGACGTCCACGTAGGAGTCGACATAGATGTCGTCGAAGAATTCAGTGCCGGCATATGTTCCGTGCTTGTCAAGAAGTATAGAGAGAAAGTTGGCTCTGAAGTTTGCCCGCCACTCAATCGTTGGAGACCAGTCAACCCAGTTCACAACTTTCACGGTAGAGGCCGTCTCCCTTTCTGTCAGCAATGTTTTGGTCTGATGGTCGAGGTCTGGCACAGCAGAGAAGATCCTCATGACCGGTGTTGGCCCTTGGTACAGATAGTCAAAGGCATCGTGTCTATGGGCGATGAAGTAAACTGTATCTCTCTCCGCAGGCCGTTCGTTCAATCTCTGGGCAAAAACCGGCCAGATCATATCGTAGTGGCTGGGACTGACGGCCAGTCCCTTGTCGAAAACGGCTCGAAAGGTGACTGTTGCCTGGATCAGAACTATGACGCCAATAGTAGTGCCGAAGATCCACGGCAGGATTTTCGCTCTCCCGGCCGTACGAGATTCTATCCACAGGAGAGTCTCCCACAGACCGACAGCCACAAGCACATAGATAGCCGGCACCGCGCCGACCATGCGCATTGTGCTCTTTGCATCGGACAGAAATGCCGGCATGAACAGAAGGCCCACCCAAAGCAACAGGAGACGGTATGCCGGGCTCCGGTGCCACTGCCGGATCGCGATCCCAACACCCAGCCAGAAAAAGAGCGCTTCCCATACATTGAGCGTAACAGCATGTTCGAAGGGGGAACAGCAGCCTGGCAGGAGGCGAAAACTGAACGAGTTCAGGACGTCCCAAACATTGATTGCCAAGACTTCCGCCAGAGTCGTCACAGGGGCGCCTTGAAACTTGCGAAAGATGAAGACGGTCTGGATGCGATCGTTGAAGAAGAGGTCGGGATTTCGAACGTAGTGGAAGAGAATTGGCGCAGCGACCAGCCCGGCAACGCAGGTGAAAGTGGCGGCCCACGGTAGCTCGGACTGTATTCTCTTCAGGGACACGGAACGAAATGGAAGCAAAAAACTCAATCCGAAGAAGAGGAAAAGAATTGGAACAAAACGCGCGGGATAATATGTGTAAGGTAGTAACCCTGCACATGCCCCTGCCAGGACGATGCCCCACCAACGCCGCCGAGTCCAGCCCCACCACAGAAGTGCCAGACATAGCGCCAGAAATAGTGGGAGTAGGCTGCCCCGATAGGCAGTGCGTCCCATGACCGTCTGGCCAAGCGACACGGCCAGAAGACCGGCTCCAATGGCCCCAACTACCAGGCCGCGCCGCCTGGTCTTCGGCCCATTCTCTCCCCATTCAAGGAGAAGTCGACCAAGCCAAAAGACGACCAAGACGGTACTTGCGCTGGCCAGGGCTGTGGGCAGACGAAGTGCAAGCGGCGTGCGACCCAGCAACTTCGTCGTCAGCGCAATCAGATAGACGCCCAACCCTTCCTTGTCTCCAAATGTCAGGGCATGTTCGCCCTGAAGCACTTGGAGGGCGTATATTCCGTTCCAGCCTTCGTCGAACTTCAGCCCGGGCTCGAGTTCGTGCAGTCGATATAGTCGGAAGAACAGAGCGACTACAGTAAACGCCAGAAGAACCAGGAAGGGCGTTAGCTCTACCCTGTTGGTTTTGAATCGGAACATTTGAGGGGGGTGTCGCAGATCTAAGGGCGCAGGATGGGGAGGACAGGCGGGGCCGACGGTCTTTCGGCACCGGCCGCCTGCCTCCTTTCTCTGCCACCTGCGGCACTATGCCACGGCCGCGGCGAAGAGCGCCTTCAGGTAGCCGATGGAGTAAGCCCAACCGACGTCGCGGGTCTCGTTGTCACCGGGCAGATCGGGGATGTGATCGGGGTTTATGTAGCCGCTGAAGCCAACGTTGCGCAGTTCGCGCAGGATGCGGGCCATGTTGAGGTCGCCGTCGTCGAGGAGGGTCTCTTCGAAGCCGCCGGCGGTGGCCAGGCTGCCGCGCACGTTGCGCATGTGGAGCATGAAGAGTTTGCCCTTGCGGCCGTAGTTGTTGATTTCGTCGATCACAAGTGAGCTGCCACCGGCTTCGGAGCGGGTTCCGATGCAGTAGACGTAGCCGACGTTGGGGCTGGGGAAGGCGTCTATGATGCGGTGGAAGCCGATGCCGCCGAAGGGCGTGTCGATGTTGGGCGTATCGGAGGGGTGGACGGCCAGCTTGATGTCGTACTCCTCGGCGATGGGTGTCAGGCGCTCGAAGGCGTGGCAGAATCGGTCCCACCAGCGCTCGAGCTCGGCGCGCGAGGGGATGTCGTGTGGCCCCTGAACGAGAGATTCGGCGCGGGCAATGTAGCCGCCGCGATGTTTGGTACGGTACTGCTCCATCATCTGCGGGAAGACGTCGCCCTCGACGCGCTGGCGGGCGATGGGGATGCGGGCCTGGCCGTAAACTTCAAGGGCTTTGGCGGCGTTGTCGAGCTCGTCCTCGGCGCCGACGCGCTCATCGATGAAGGCGTGTGTGAGGGTGGGGAGGGTAACGCGGTTGATGTCGATGCCGAAGGAGCGCACCCGCTTGCGCAGCGCCTGCACTGCATCCAGGTCGGGGTAGCCCTGTTCGGTGACGCCGGGCATGTCGGCGTCGCGTCCGAAGTCGATGGCGTCGGCGCCGAGGGCGACCTTCTGGAGGAGCCACTGGTCGGTCATTTCGGCATTGTGTTTGAAGATTGAGACTCGTAGCATTTCTTGATCCTTATTTGGAGACTGGTGCAGCGGCCCCGTCCGGTAGCTTATTCAGGCTGGAACGTCCGCGCAAGGAGAGAATGGGAGCCCGTCATTACGCGTTCACTTAGCGTTATGGCAGGGCATTCAACGATCTGAGAGAGTGCTTTCGGCTTTAGCGAAAGAAAGCATCTTCACCTTGTAGGAGGGCATACTTTGCTTTCGAGTTGTCCCATCTCAAAAGGGCATTTCACATAGTTCCTTGATTTCATCTACAGCAGGGCCCCGCCAGTTTTCCACTTCGGGACGATGGCTATCGTAGACATCACTCAGGTCGGTCCGCTTCAGTACGGGACGCATGCCTACTGCTGCGGCGCCGGTCAATTCCTGGCTGCTGCCGTCGCCTACGTAGATACATTCGTGTGGTTCTATCTCAATGCGTTGGCAGATTCGTTGATAGATAGCGCTTGAAGGCTTCTTAATCTGCTCTTCGCAGGAAAATACTGGGATGTCAATGAGGCGGGCTAAAGGTGATTGAGGAAAGAAAAGAGGTATAGGAGGGCCGCAGTCGCTAATCAGGCCAAGCCGGTATCCTCTTTTCTTCAGTTTGTCCAACGCTTCCAGGACTTCTGGCTCTGGCACGATTGCGCTGGCAACGAATTCATAATGGAAAGCGGCAGCTTGCGCGATTTGTGCCTTGTCCGCGTGGACACCTGTGCGACTGCAGATATCGGAGATAAGATGCTCGAAGGAACTGTAGCGCCCTAGGCAGCTGTCGTGCAAGGTGTCCCCCATAAGCTGCCAGAATTCGGCATAGGGAGCGTTGATAGCCGCGGCCATTCGCGCGTTGACCGGGTCGTATTCGCGGCGGGTGAAGCTGTTGACCAGGGTGCCGAACAGGTCGAAGATGACGGCTCGATAGGGCATTCCTCTTCTCAAGGCGTATTCTGCGTGTTACGAGGTGAAGAAGTCAAAGACGTTGGCCAGGTTGGAGGTGCTTGACTTGTAGATCTCGGTATACTGGCAGCGAGTACAGGTGACGGTAGTGAACTTCTTGTTCTGGACGTCGAAGATCTTGGCAAGCGTGCCGCCGGTGGCCTGGAAGATATCGGTTTCGAACTCGAGGTTTTCGCATTTGGGGCAGATCCACTTTTCGTGGCGCATGGTTTTCTGTGTTCCCTTTTTGAAGATTTATCAACAGGGATCGATACGGCAACTATTATTTGCAGTCATACTATCTGTACAGCCTCCAGTCGTTCAAATCCAGGGCCTCCCTTAGCTCGTAGCGGGACACATGAAGATCTACGGCCAGTTGTCTACCCAGTTCGGCAATGTCGATTACATTGCTGGGTGAGAAAGGCAGATCCTTATGAAGGGAGAAACGATGCCTCAACACACAGATGTGGAGGGATATTCCCGGAGTCTCAATATCGCATTCGAAATCGCTCTGCACTTCGGCAATCTGCCGCACCATCACGTCCAAGAATTTGCCTACGGTCGAATTGTCGATGCCCTCCAAGAGATGAAACCATAGCCCCCACAAAGGCTCCCTCAGTAGCTTTTGCACGTCCTTGTAAATCGAAAAGTTGTCTTGCGCAGATGAACTCACGCCCTTCGCCTTGAACTCTACATTGCATACGCCAGTCTCACTCTCAGAGTGGAGCTGAAGGTCGGTCTGGGCAGACATAGGCGTTTTGCCGGAGAAGCTGTAGAGTTTGCTGGTAGGTGCCTCAACTGAATACCTGAGTGGACCCTGTGCCAATGCCTCGACAAAAGTGAATCTTGCTTCCTGTTCACTGACACGCAGACCCTTGCCACGGTACTGTGGAAAGAGGAGACGCCCCGCGCCGGAGTTGATCGGTTGTCCGCCCACACTACGAGCGTAGGCGTCCCACAGTCCAATGTCCGTGCGCTTACATGCTTCTAGGATGTCCAAATGCAACGTAGGCGTCAAACTGCCCCCCTTATGAAGGGACTGGACTTCGGATACCTCAGACGAAGTAGGGGTTGAACTTATGGTAGACCTTCTTCTCCACGGAAACGGCATTCTCTTGTATGCAGATTGATCAATTGGAGGTGATTGGCCGCAAGCCAGTTCAGCGCATGTAGAGCGACTGGGGCGACGACTGATCTCCGCCGAATCCTTCACCACAGTAGCGGCACTTTATTGCCTCCGCTTTTATCAGTTCGGCGCAATAGGGACAGTATTGCATCTCGCCGCGCTGGACCATTCTTTGCTCTAGCACTGGCTGATTTTTGGGGACAACAAGCGCCAGAATGAAGCTCACCGGTGCCAGTACGATCCCAAACATGAGCCAAGCGCACCCACCTCGCCCTTTGTTTGTCGCAACAACCGCGCTCAGAATTCCCAATAGAAGCCAAACGGCCGCGACTGGGGCACCTATAGTAAGTAACTCTGTTTGCCCGAGCACCTCGGACGGATCAAATGGTAGAAAGTCCATTATTGATTCCTCTCCACTTGGCAGATCAGACTCACGCCATTTCGGGCAGAACGCGATCGGTTTCTAGTCCACCTTCTCATATGGCGATTTCCCATTGCTTTCGATCTATTGCAAAAACGATGAGCCGTGTTTTTGAAGAAGTTCGTACTCACCCTCTGGTATAAACGATAAGGTCGATGGGGATATGCTTGTTGACCGCCAGGAGGCTCCTCCTCACCATGAGCCTGCTCTGCATCCTCTCCTCATGAGTTTGTGAGATCTACTCAGAATCCAGGACAACCCGTAAGTCGATATCACTTCCCAATTCTTCCGTTCCCGAAGCAACAGAGCCGAACAGCACGATCGGATAGGGATCGAGAGCTATGAGTCGCGAGACGATCTCGTGAATGGCGCCGGTCTTGGCTTCCATTTTCTTATAACAGAGCAGTTCTCAGGATTCGCAGAAATGATGCCAATTCAGCATATAACGTTTGACTCATCTCTCATAATCAGGCCAAAACATTAGCCTCTGCAGAACAGCTCAGGAAGCCAGTTGCATCCGGTTTGGTTAACGCAGGGCCGACAAGTATACTGATCCCGGTCTTTTCTCCACAACTTTCTTGGGAAATCTTTCATGACACTGACTGATAAGATCGCAATCGTCACCGGAGGAGCGATCGGGATTGGCGGGGCAATTGCGCGGCGGCTGGCCGCGGATGGGGCGAAGGTGCTGGTCACCGACATAATGCCGGAGGCGGCGGCGGAAAACGTAGCCCGCATTGAGGAGAGCGGCGGCACGGCCTCCGCCTATGAGGTCGACATTTCGCAGTCGGAAGAGATACGGCCGATGATCGAACGGGCGGTCGAACTCTGGGGCGGGTTGCACATCGTGGTGAACAACGCTTGGGGGGCTCTGGAGCCGGACGGCACGGCCATTACTTTAACTGAGACTGCCTTTGACCGCGCGCTCGACGCTTCGCAGAAGGCGGTCTTTCTGAGCGCGAAATACGGTGTACCGCACATTCAGGCTAGCGGCGGCGGCAACATCGTCAACATCTCTTCAGTGCACGGGCAGATGGTGGCGCCGTCAAGCCTGGCCTACGAGATGACGAAGGCGGCGATTATCGCGATGAGCCGCCAGATGGCACTTGATTTCGGACCGGTCGGCGTGCGCGTCAACTGCATCTGCCCCGGCCATATCGTGACCGAACGCCAGGCCGAGCGCTGGGAGCGCAACCCTTCCATGCTGCGCTTTTTCGATCAGCACTATCCTGTGCGTCACACCGGGGTTCCCGACGACATCGCCAATGGAGTGCGCTTCCTTTGCTCCGACGAGGCCAGGTTCATCACCGGCCACACGCTGGTCATTGACGGCGGTATGACGATTCAGTTGCAGGAAAATCTGGTTATCAATACAGCCAGATATTACCGCGATCATCCCGAGATTGACCTGGACCCCTAGTAGCCGAGTCCCCGAAGATAGGTGACCATCCCGTCGCTGCGTTCGGCCTCGCTCAAGGGATCGTCGCGGCCGGGAATGGGTTGACCCGGGCAGGCTGTCACCCAGCGGTCGTAGCCGATTTCGTCCAGTACGCCCCGTATGGCTGGAAAATCGACGTTCTCATGTTCCCCGACCTGGCACCACAGCGGGTCGTAGTAGCCGTCGGCGCGGCGGGTGGTGGTGGCCCAGTCCTGCAGGTGCACGTAGTTCAGCTGTGCGCGGAAGTCCCATAGCGACGCGACGGGGTCATAGCCCCAGAGCTGCGCGTGGGAGACATCGATGCAGAGCTTGGCCGTGCGCAGGTTCTCCATGTACAGTTTCCAGTGATCGATTGAATCGACCAGAAGATTGGTATGGATGTGGTAGGTCAGCTCCAGGCCGAACTGGGCCGCGTAATCGGCCCACTCGTCCGCGCCTTCGGCGGCCGCCTTGACATCTTCGTCGCTCACGGGGCGGTCGTCGGGCTTGCCGCCGTTCATGTACATGAAGCAGTCGCAGCCCATTTCGGCGGCGAACTCCATCCGTCGACGGTTAACCTCTACGTTTTCGCGATCACGGCTATCGGGCGTTCCGTTGGCTGTCAAGACGACGAGGGGCATCCCGGCGTCGTCGCAGACGCGGCGCAGGCGTTCGGGCGTTCCCATCCAGTTGAGGGGCAGTCTGCTCTCCCAGCCCTGCCAGCCCGCTTCGGCCAGTCTGTTCAAGGCCGGCTCCAGTTCGGGATTCTGCCAGCGCAAGGTACTGTAGGCGAGCTTGTAGCTCATGTGGAATCTCCTTTGGTTGGCGAAATGTTTGCAGCCGGTCTCAATTCTTAACTGAGATGACAGGACGCCGGAATTCGGTCACTGGCCACCGGCGTTCACGTCGTCCGAAGGCTGGTATCCGAGATAGCGCCGGGCCTCGTCGAGGCTCCAGGCCATGCCGGTGTTGTCGGACATGCCGTTGACCACGATCGCCGGCGCCGGCCATGCGCCGGCGTCGGCGTTGATGGCCCGATCGAACAGGTGCACAAAATCGCGGTTCGACAGCCACATCAGGCGGAACCAGTTTTCGGCGCGCCGGTATCCTTCCGGGTCGGGATGGGTTTCGGCGCCGCCGATTTGGATGCCCGGGTCGCCGGTGGCATCGAGCGTTTCGGGCCGGTTGGCGCCCGGTTGGCACCAGCCGATTCGCGCGCTGACGAAGGTCGTGGAGCCACTGGAGTGCGTTCCCAGTACACGGCAGATGCGTTCGCCGACCATTTTGGTCGTCGAGTAGGCGGTGGCGTCCAGGGGCGGGTCGGTCTCTGCCCAGACGGTGCCCACGCCCAGGGGACTTTCGGGGGTCAGCGTGCCTGGCCCGACTGTCGCGGCGAGGGGATTGTCTTTGTAGCGGCCCATTACATGATTGGAGGTGGCGAAAACAAAGCGTTCTACGGCAGGGCTTTCGGCTGCGGCGAGCGCTACATTGAGGGTCATGTCAATGGAGACGGCCGCATCGTCCCAGCTGGCGTCCGGGTATGGGTTTAGTGCGGCGAAATGGACGACAGCTTGCACACGCTGCAACGCATCCCGCCAGCGGCGATCATGCAAGTCTGTGAGATCGCATTCGAGCAGTTCGATAGCGGGCGCCGAACCTGTCGTATTCTGCGCGGCGGCGTCCTGCAATGCTTTCAACTGTTCGGACGAAGGCGCACGCACGTCCAGGCCAACCAACCGCGTGCAGGGGCTGGTGCGTGCCAGGTGCAGCATCAGCTTCGTACCGAGATTACCGAGCCCGCCGGTCACGGCGACGGAACGAGAGGAAGACATATGGTTGTTATCTCCAGTCGTCAAACAGTGCCATTTGCAGCACTTGACTTGAGTATTGAATCAAAAGGCGGGCCGGTCAACACAATGTCTCCCGACCCGCCTGTTCGAACGATTCGGCGGCCAGTGCAGTACCTGGCCGCAAGATTACAGAAACTGGCCGCTAGGCGCCGGTTTTCTCCCAGATAGCTTCGAGCAACCGGGCGGGCGACATGGGCAGTTCGGTCGGCCGCACGCCGATGGCATCGTAGATGGCGTTGGCGATGGCTCCGGCCGGTGGAACGATCGGCACTTCGCCGACGCCGCGCACGCCGAAGGGATGGTCGGGATTGGCGACCTCGACCACTACGGTCTCGATCATGGGCAGATCGAGCGCCGTGGGCATGCGATAGTCGAGCAGGCTGGCGTTGAGCAGATGGCCTTCGTCGTCGTAGATATACTCTTCGTTCAGGGCCCAGCCGATTCCCTGCACGACACCGCCCTGGATCTGGCCTTCCACATAACTGGGGTGGATCGCCTTGCCCACATCCTGAACAGCGGTGTAGCGCAAAATCTCGACCTTCCCCGTCTCCGGATCGACCTCGACGTCAACAACATGCGTGCCGAAGCAGGGCCCGGCCCCCTCCGTGTTCATTGTGACGCTGGCCGTCAGCGCTTCGTAGCCGCTGGACAACTCCTGGGCGGCTTTCTTGAAGCCGAGGCTGTGGCCGTTGCCATTGAACTGGTTGTTCTGCCAGGTGATGTCGGAAATGTCCATCTCCCAGTAATCGGCAAGCTGTTCGCTCATCTTCCTGCGCAGCTCCAGCCCGAGCTGATGTGTGGTCACGCCGATTTTGTGGGTGACGCTGCTCCCGCCGGTGCCGCTGGTGTAGCCGATCGAGTCGGTGTCTACGACCTGCGGGTTGATGTCTTCGGCGGCGACGCCGATTGTCTCGGCCAGCATCATGGCGGCGGAGGCGCGCGTGCCGCCGATGTCGGCGGAGCCTTCCATCAGGTTCACGGTGCCGTCGGCATTTACGACGGCGGTGACGCTTGAAGGGCCGGCGCCATTGAACCAGAAGCCGGAGGCCACGCCCCGGCCTCGATTTGTGCCTTCGTTCGGCATCGCGGTATGGGGGTGATCGATGGCGGCTTCAACAGTCTCTTTGTATCCGATACGCTTGTATTCGGGCCCGTCCGGGCGGCGGTCTCCTGCCTGGGCGGCGTTGATGTGGCGGAATTCGAGCGGGTCGATCTCCAGTATCTCGGCCAGCTCGTCGATCACAGTCTCCGAAGCGAAGGCGGCATTGGTGCCGCCGGGCGCGCGGTAGGCGCCGCTCTGCGGACGGTTCACAACAACGTCGTAGCCGTCGATGCGCAGATTATCGAGCTTGTAGGGCGACAGGATCACGCCGGCGCCGGCGCCAACGGGCGAGCCGGGATAGGCGCCTGCCTCGTAAATCAGGTCGGCTTCAACTGCGGTGATGCGGCCGTCCTTCGAAGCGCCCATCTTCACTTTGATGTAGCTGCCGGAGGTGGGGCCGGTCGCCTGCAGTACTTCGGTGCGGGTCAGCGCCATCTTGACCGGGCGGTTGCCGCTCTTGCGGGAGAGCAGGGCCGCGGGAAGGTCGGTGTAGGGGGTGAACTTGCCGCCGAATCCGCCTCCGATCTCTGCGGGCGTCACCTTCACCTGCGAAACGGGCACCTGCAGGAGGGCCGACACCGAATCCCGAATCTGAAACGGTCCCTGGGTGCTGGTCCAGATATGAATCTGGTCGTCGGATCGCCACTGCACAGTCGAGGCCTGCGGTTCGAGGTAACCCTGATGGACCATGGCCGTTGTGAATTCGCGTTCGACAATTGCGTCGGCTGCTTCGTAGCCGGCTTCGAGGTCGCCGCGTGCATGGCGGAAATGTTGTGCGACGTTGGTCGGCCTATCGCCGACCTCGCCTAAGGCGGTGGTGCGCAACTCCTCCAGGAGGATGGGGGCGTCGTCTGCCATGGCCTCGCGCACATCCAGCACCGGCTTGAGGACCTCATATTCCACATCGATCAGGCCGACCGCCTCTTCGGCGACATGGACGCTGTTTGCCGCCACGGCAGCGATCGCGTGGCCGTGGTAGAGGACCTTGTCATGGGCCAGCATATTGGCGCTCAGATACCTCAGATTGACGGCGTCTTCGCCCATCTCCTGAATCTTGTCAGCCGCTTCGGCCAGGTCGGACGAAGTAACGATCGAGACGACGCCCGGCAGAGCCTCGGCTTTACTGGTATCGATATTCAGGATGCGCGCGTGGGCGTGGGGGCTGCGCAGATACTTGCCGTACAACATGCCCGGCACGTTCTGGTCAGCGGCATAGCGGGCTGCGCCGACAACCTTATCGGTACCATCGTGCCGAATGGGCCGGGTCCCCACAACCTGGTAATTTCCGGACATCACCGATTTGCCGTTTTCAGCCATAAAAATCTCCTTAAGAGTTGGTTACATGTGGAAAGTTGCTTGCGGGCCTTTGCGTTTTGCCATTCAAGAGCAGTGCGATAGCCTGCCGCCTTGGGGATGGGACGTCTGGCAGTCAACCTTGCAGACAATCAGTACGCGTGCTGCCTGTCGTTCAATATCCATGCAGGACGCCTCAACTGAAATAGTCAGCTTCTCTCTATTCGAATGCCATCAATTGCAAAGGTGCGATCTCTGGCATATGAATCGGATTGTACCGATCTTCAACCGCTCCGTCAAACGATTTGTGCTGCCATCTCAATAGTAACTGTCGGCATCTGTATTCCTAGAGAGCAGAAAACGTGGGTGACGAATCCAAATGGATAGTTTCCTGACCCCATCCACGCTCAACCTTCCCAACGACCACGTATGCCAAGTGGACAGCTTCAACCGGCAGCGCGCGATCGACCACTAGTGATGATGGGTGTAATGGTGCGCCAACAGATCTCTGCCGAAATCATTGACCGGGTCCCGCCAGACCGAGTGGATGTGATTGGCGTCGTTCTGGGTGTTGTCGTATTCGCAGACGAAGCGGGGACCCTGGATGCGGTAGTAGTGGCCCTGCCTCTTCTCCAAGCCGCCGGCCCAGGCAAAGTGAATCCCATCCAGGCCGTGCTCGCCAAGGTTGTGCCACTCAATCTCAGCCAGTTCGTCGGGCATTCGATGGATATACTCGCCGATGAGCGCCAGTAGAAGTTCCTGCTGGCTACTGTTCATGCGGCTGCGGCAGAGCCCGCGAGGCGTGTCGGAATAGCGCAACGCCTGCACGTGCGAATCGTCCACACCTTTGGCATCTTTCCAGGCCTCCAGGTCGGGGGAGTTGGCAGGCATGCGAAATGCGCCTTCAACAACCTGGGGAAGATTGTAGAGTACATTGTCAGGCGGAGCCGCCGGGGAGATACTGGCGACTGCCAAATCCTCTTCGTCAAATGACCGGACCAGCTCGCGGGCCAGGTCTTCGACGCCGGCCAGTGGGCGGAGGGTGGCCGCGGGGCTGAAGGGCGCATCGGCCGGGTTCGATCCAAAGAACAGTGGCGTGGGCGAGATGATTTTCCCATCGGCAATCGTGTAATTGAGCGAGATGTGGTGGCCCTCAAAACGCCATCCCCACACCCCCTTTTCATCCGGGCTGTCGAAAATGGTCAGGAAGTAGAGCTGTGGATCCCTGCCCGGATACGTCCGCTCCCAATCCTCCAACATGTCGAGAGCGTTCTCAATCCCCATCACGGTCGAGGCGGTAACAAAGCCTGCGCGACTGAGCCCGGCATTGACCAGTTGCAGGGCACTTTGCCTCTGTGGAAAGGTCATTTCAGACAGAGAAAGCCCCTTGCGCAAGATCGGTGTATAGTGCCAGTTTGTGCGCTCTGATTGATCGGCAAAGGGAACGACGGCTCTGTGTTTCTGGTCTATGGAGAGGCAGGCCAGAAAGGTAGCCGCGGCTTCACCCATTTGCCGGACGACAGTTTGCGCGCCAGCGCCGGTCAAGGTATCAGTTGTGTTCGTCATGCGCGCATCCTTTGTGTGAATACCTGCGGTTATTCCGGTGCCAGCGACCGGATGCCAAGTGCGCCCAATCGTACCTTAAATGCGTGGATTGCTCAACAAGCGGAACTTGAGGGATGCATCCAAAATTTGGCGTGGGAACAGTCTGGAGGGGAATCGATACCAGCCGTGGGTGTAATTGGAGACGTGATTTTAATGGGGGAAAGACGGCGCGAAAAGAATGTATCAATGGGGATGCATCACTTTTTTTCCAAAATCGTCGAAAAAAGGCGGAAATGGAGGCCCCGCGGGACCAGGTTTTCGAGCTGATTTTGGACGGAAAGTCGGCGTGGAAATACGGTGGCCAGCGATCCGTGGTACGCGGCTAATGTACAGGTTTTGTTGATATTTGGTGGGGCCGTCTAGAATTGGACAGGAACGGAACGCCCTGGACCTGCAGTGCAGGGAGGGCGGTGCAGGCTGGCTCGAAACTCGCAGAGGGCACGAAAAGAATCCTTGAGATTCGGTCAAAAACAGTGCTTCCGCGAAAGGAATATGTTGGGTATAATACCCCCGCCCTGCTCGATTTTCGGCTAACTCTTGGCGGGATTTCTGGCAATCGAACCTGCGGTTCAAAGGGCCATCGGACGTGTAATGGAAGAAAAGCCAACCATGTTGCTCTCCCTGCCGGAAGGCTATGGCGCCAGACGGCGGAGTGCAACAGAGAGAAGAATTCAACAGATTGTTGAGCTTGTGGAGGCGAAGGAAAACCTCCTGGTTCTGATGCACAACGATCCGGACCCGGACGCGATCGCCAGCGCGCGTGCGCTGGAGGAGATGCTGCGAATTCATGCACCGGGCACGCCCGTCACACTGGGACACGGCGGCATTATCGGCCGGGCCGAGAACTATACGATGGCCAATGAAATCGTGCCCCACAAAGTGCGCATTTCGCAGCGGGCGGCCGCGGAGGAGATGAGCGTATACGACGGTGTGATGCTGGTCGATACGCAGCCTGTGGCGGCCAATCATCTGCTGTGGAGCACGGACTACCCTGGTGAAGAGGTGCTGGCCGCGATTGATCATCATCCTCCGAGGCGCAGCCAACTGCGGGCCAAAGTCCACGACGTGCGTCCGGAGGTGGGCGCCTCTTCCACGTTACTGTGTGAATACCTGGCGGTGGCCGAAGTGCCGGTCGACACGCGACTGGCGACCGCCCTTTTTTACGGGATCAAATCGGACACGCTAGGCCTCAGCCGGCACACGTCGACCCTGGATATCTGGGCGTATTCGACCTTACGCCATCTTGTCGAAACGGATCTGCTAAACCGAATTGAACATGTGCAGGTTCCCCGTACCTACTTCCGCAGCATAAGCGATGCCTTGGCCAACACGACAATCTACACGGTCTCGATGCCCAGCGCCGTCGATGAAGAGGACGACGAAGAGGCGGAGGAGATCCTGGACGAGGACGAGGAGAACGGCTACAAGTCGGACCTCGAGCGTTTCGACCTCGATATCATTGCGCTGTCCCGAATGCTTGCGCCAGGTAGTCCCGGTCCACCGTCCAACATTCAGAATGGGGACGAGGATACAGGCGAAGGTGATGGAGAGCCAGAGGAAGACTCCGAAAGGGCAGGCGACATCGCCGTCAGCCTGCTTTTTGATATGCCGCGACCCGATATGGCCTCAGAAGTGGCAGATCTGTTAATGCGCATGGAAAACGTCGCCTGGGTCGTCTGCCTGGGAATCTACGGAGACCAGGGTGTGATGTCAGTGCGGGCGGCGGATTCGAACGCCAAGGCAGGTCGCCTGGTACGCATCATCGCGGGCCGAAACGGTTCTGCCGGCGGTCATAACACAATGGCCGGTGGACGCATCCATCTTCCCGATAAGACACCAGCAGAACGGATTGCCGAGTTGCACGCGTTGGTGCCCCGATTTCTCAAAGAGTTGGGCGCCGGCGACGACGTGGGCGTCGCACTACTTGAGGCAGAATAGAGTTGGAATTCCCCCTTGCACGAAGAGGACTTGAAGGAGTTTTCGATGCCGATCAGCGCACCATCGCTGGGAGACGAAGAAGACCGCAGAGATCCCCGCTTTCAGGATGATGACCTGTATGACTCCGAGAGTCTGGCATTCCCTGGACTGACGGCAGACCAGGCCGAAGCGGTGCTGAAACGGCTGGGGGCCGGCGTGGTCGAGAAGCTGGCGCTGGTAGAGGGGATTGGCTGGCAGGCGCGCATCGAGCCGGTGCAAGGCGGCGTAGAGATCCATTTCCGCGCGCATGACGAACTGATCGACGACCTGCTGCGTCGATGCGAACAGCAGGCAGAACGAGAAGCGTGATTGACGAATGCACAACCGGTTCGTTGTCTGAACGCAAGGCCACTTGCCGCGCCGGCAGCAACATTGCATTCATAAAGTACTGGGGCGTTGCCGCCGCCGGTGAAGATCTGAACATCCCACTCAACAACTCAATCAGCATGACCCTGGCGGACGCGCATACAACCACGACGGTCGCTTGGGACGACGGCGCCTGCCTTCCAGAGGACACAGTTGCCATTGATGGCGTACAGCTTCAAGGCGCGCCAGCAGAGCGAATTGTGGCCCATCTCGACCGGCTGCGCGCCCTCGCCGGCGTCCCCTACAAAGCCCGCGTTGTCAGCAACAACAATTTTCCGATGGCCTCTGGCATCGCCAGTTCGGCGAGCGGATTCGCCGCGCTCACCGTCGCCGGCGCTGCCGCGCTGGGACTCAGGCTGAACGCAACGCGGCTGTCCTCGGTCGCACGTCAAGGGAGCGGCTCGGCCAGCCGCAGCCTGTTCGGGGGCTATGTCGAATGGGAGCGGGGCTGGGGGAGAGGAGAAAGTGAAAGCAGTTCACTTCTCGATTCTCGGAGTGTTGCGCATCAGATGCATGACGAAAGCCACTGGGCGCTGCGGGATGTGATCGCCATCGTCAGCACCGGGGCCAAACGGGTCAGCAGCAGCAGCGGGCACCGGCTTGCGGCGACCAGCCCTCTCAACGCGGCGCGCACGCGGTGCGTCAGCGACTGGCTGAAAAAGGTGCGTCGCGCCATCGCCGAACGAGACCTTTCTCTGCTCGGCCCTGTATTGGAGCTGGACGCGCTGGCGATGCACGGAGTGATGATGACGAGCACACCGAGCCTGCTCTACTGGCAGTCGGGCACGCTGGAGGTGCTGCAGGCGGTGCGGAGCTGGCGGGAGGATGAGGGCGTGCCCGTCTACTTTACGATCGATGCGGGGCCGAACGTGCATCTCATCTGTGAAGCGGACAGTGCGGCTGAGGTGGAACGGCGTGTAGGTGCGCTTCCGGAAGTGGAGCGTGTTCTGACCAGTGGTCCCGGGACTGGGTCAGAGTTGTTGGATGGGCATCTGTTTTGAGGGATCGCGGGAGCTATCTTTCTCCGGGTCTATGGACCGCGTTGGCGAATCTCGTTCGTATGACTACGCTGTCAACAAATCGTGGGCTCATATACAATCAACCGAACGCCAGACCGGTCTCTGTGCCGGTGACTCCGCTTCCGACAGCGCCTGTGTCGGCGATACTTCCGTTATCTTCGCCACAAACGCGCGTTGATTGAGTTCTGCCAAACTTCGACCTCTCTGAATCCTTCACTCTTCAGCTCTAATCTGGTCCACACTGACAGCGGTCGACCTACCGGAACTGCACCATCCACCCCTCTCCTTCCCCGGCGGGCGCGAAATGCCGAAATCGTGTACAATAGGCAAATCTTGCCGCGGCTCTGCTCGTCGCCACCTTTGTCAGCAGCGCTCTCCTGGCCAAACCACCTTGTGGACGGTAGCTTGACGGGCTGCCCTCTCGCACATGGAGGCGCAGCGGATGCCCTCCACCGAACAGCTTGTGAATGTATTAGGAACTGTCGCCCGTGGAAGCAGTTTGCGCATTACGGCGCCGGCTTCCGGTTCGATCAGTTCCACTGTAGTACAGCGTTAGCCTATCAGCGGGCACAACAGAATCCCCCCATGGATGAACGCTGTGAAAGGCGCAGTTAAGCCAAATGTCAGAAAGTCAACACGAAAACCGTTCAGGCGGCCTAACGGCTGTCGATGACTTCACCGGCGCGGGCGAAGGCGGCGTTCACGCAGTCGTGCGCGATGACCAGGGCCTGATCCTGACCGACAAGCCGGAGGAGTCTGCTGTCCTCGTCGGCGTCAGCCTGGCCGGTCAGCCCGGCATCCTCTCAATGGAGGACTCTCTCACCGAACTGGCCCTGCTGGCAGAGACCGCGGGGCTGGAAGTGCAGGGAGAGCTGACCCAGCGGCTGCAGCACCCCCATCCGGCGACCTTTATCGGCGCCGGCAAACTGGGCGAATTGAAGACGCTCGTCCTGGAGTTGGGCGCCAACGTCGTGATATTCGATGAAGAGCTTTCCCCGCGCCAGCAGCGCGAAATCGAACAGGTATTGGGCCAGGAGGTCAAAGTGATCGACCGTACGGCCCTGATCCTGGACATCTTCGCGCGTCATGCCAAGACCAAAGAGGGGGCGGTGCAGGTGGAGCTGGCACAATACGAGTACCGCCTTCCCCGGCTGACGCGGGCCTGGACGCACCTGGCGCGACAGGCCGGTGGACGCGCCGGCGGCGCCAGCGGCGGAGTCGGAGTACGCGGACCCGGTGAAACGCAGCTGGAGGTGGACCGGCGGGAGATCGGCCGCCGGATTTCCCATCTCAAGCGGGAACTGGAGGAGGTACGACACCACCGCGAGCGTTACCGACAGCGCCGGCAGAATTCGTCGACGCCGGTCGTCGTCGTGGTGGGCTACACGAACGCGGGCAAGAGCACGCTGTTGAACGCGGTCAGCGATGCAGATGTTCTGGCCCAGGACCAGCTGTTTGCCACCCTCGACCCGACCACGCGCCGTGTCGAGTTGCCGAGCGCACGCACGGCCCTGTTCACAGACACGGTCGGTTTCATCCAGAAGCTCCCGACTGCGCTCGTGGCAGCGTTCAGGGCCACCTTGGAAGAGATCACGGAGGCGGACCTGCTGCTGCATGTCGTGGATATCTCGCACGCCAACGCGGACGAGCAGGTAAGCGCAGTGGAAGAGATGCTGGAGGAGCTGGGCGCCGGTGACAAACCGCTTGTGACCGCGCTGAACAAGATCGACCTTGTCAACTCCGGAGAGCAAGGAGAGCCCGGCCTCGAGGCCCAGTTGCACTGCGCCCTGCAGGAGTACCCCTCACCTGTACCCATCAGCGCCCGAACCGGAAAAGGCATACCCCAACTGCTGGCTGCGGTGGACGGGAAGTTGCAGGAGACGATGACGCCGCTGCGGCTGTTGCTCCCCTACAGCAAGGGCGACCTGGTCTCACTGATTTATGAGCACGGCCGCGTGGAACGGGAGGAGTTTACCGAAGAGGGGACATTGATCGAGGGCAGGCTCCCCGCGCATCTGGCCGGCCGCGTGCAGGCGTGGAGTGTGTCGGGACAGGATAACCATCGGGCAGGACCACCATAAAAGGGCCGGGCAGCACACTGAAGTTCGGCCTGCTGCCGGCAGTTGCCAACTCGCACAGTAACCGAAAGCCGCATAAGAAATGAGCAAACCGACAGTTGTCGTAACCCGCCAGTTGCCAGAGGCGGCAATCGCGCCGATCCTGGAAAGATGTGACGTCCGCTACTGGGACAGCGAAGAGCCGATAGAGCGCGCTACGCTGCTTGAATGGATTCACGGGGCAGACGGACTCTACTGTCTGCTGACTGAATCGATCGACGATGAACTGCTGGACGCCGCCGGGCCCGGACTGCGGGTCGTGGCCACGATGTCGGTTGGCTACGATCACGTGGACGTGGCTGCGCTGGGCAAACGGGGCATCCCATTGGGGAATACACCGGGCGTGCTGACCGAGACGACGGCGGAGCTGGCGCTGGCCCTGCTGCTGGCCACGGCGCGCAGGTTGCCGGAGGGTACGCACGCCGTGCAGAGCGGGACGTGGCCCACTTGGAGACCGATGTGGATGACGGGCCGCGACATCCACGGCAGCACGGTCGGGCTTGTCGGATTGGGGCGAATTGGCTCTGCCTTCGCGCGCATGCTCGGCGGCTTCGGCTGCCGGATACTGTACACCGGGCCCCGGGAAAAGCCGGAGGCCGCGCGGGACGTGGGTGCAACGTTCGCGCCCATGGACACACTGTTGGCAGAGAGTGATTTCGTGGCGGTGCACTGTCCCCTCAATGACCAGACCCGCTCGCTGTTCAGCGTCGACGCCTTCCGCAAGATGAAACCGACGGCGGTCCTCATCAACACCAGCCGGGGCGGGGTCATAGATCAGGACGCCCTCTACGACGCGCTGGTACAGGGCGAGATCGCCGCTGCCGGGTTGGACGTCACTGATCCCGAGCCGCTGCCGGCAGATCATCCGCTGGTCTCACTGGATAACTGTGTCATTCTGCCTCACATTGGCAGCGCAACGGTCGCAACACGCACGAAGATGGCAGTGATGACAACCGAGAATCTGCTGGCCGGTGTCGAAGGCCGGCCTTTGCCGAATGGGGTCGGGTTGTCGTAGCTGCGCGGATGGACGCGAGTTGGGACGGTCGGGGCAGGCAGAAGAGTATTACAGATTCTGCCGAATTGGTATACAGTTATTGACACGACAAGAATCAGTTTCGCAACCGAACGGAAAGGGATGTCGGGGCAATGAGTAAGCAGACGCTGACTATTACCGATAATCGCACCGGCCAGACGATTGAACTGCCGATCGAAAATGACACAATTCCGGCCATCGGCCTGCGCCAACTCAAGGTGCAGGCCGATGACTTTGGCATGATGGTATACGATCCCGGCTATACAAATACAGCGTCCTGCAAGAGTCGCGTCACCTTTGTCGACGGCGACAGGGGCATACTCCGTTACCGGGGGTATCCGATTGAGCAGCTGGCGGAAAAGAGTACCTTTCTGGAAGTGGCGCACCTGTTGCTCTTCGGCGAGTTGCCGGCGGCGGGCAAACTGACCGAATGGAATGCGCGCGTCATGGCGCAATCGCAAATCGACAGCAGTCTGAAAGATCTGGTCAAGACGTTCCCCGCCAGCGCTCATCCTATGGGCATTCTCGTCAGCGCGGTTGCTGCGATGTCCACGCTTTATCCTGACGCCAAACAGGTCCATGACAGAGAGAACCGCTTGCAGCAGGCGCTGCGGCTGCTTGGACAGTTGCCCACAGTGATCGCCTCTGCTTACCGGCACAGGCTCGGCCGCCCGCACATCGGCCCCGACGAGGCTCTGGGCTACAGCGACAATTTTCTGCACATGATGGGGTTCCCTGGTGACGACAAAGTCGACCCCGTTCTGGCAAGAGCGATGGATGCCCTGTTCATACTACACGCCGACCATGAGCAGAACTGCTCGACCTCGGCCCTGCGAAACATCGCTTCCAGTGACGCCGACCCCTACTGCGCGGTCGCGGGCGCGATTGGGGCTTTGTACGGCCCTCTGCATGGCGGCGCGAACGAGGCAGTCCTGCGGATGCTGGCTGAAATCGGCGACACAGAGAACATTCCGGCCTTTCTGGACAGGGTGAAAGACCGGGAGGTGCGCCTGATGGGGTTCGGTCATCGGGTGTACAAGAACTACGACCCGCGCGCCCAGATTGTCAAGAAAATCGCCTACGAAGTCTTCGACGTGACCGGCAGCAACCGGTTGATCGATATCGCGGTCGAGTTGGAGGGCAATGCGCTGGAAGACGACTATTTCGTCTCCCGCCGGCTCTATCCGAACGTGGATTTTTACAGCGGGATCATCTACCAGGCCATGGGCTTTCCGGTCGAGATCTTCCCGGTGCTATTTGCGCTGGGGCGTGCGCCGGGCTGGCTGGCGCAGTGGATGGAGCTTATGAACGACGAGGAGCAGCGCATCGCCCGTCCCCGGCAGATCTATCTGGGTGAGACGGAGCGGCCATACGTGTCCCTCAGCGAGCGGGGCTGACTTCAGCCGTGCGCGTCAGCGGCTATGACTCCAGGTCACGAGAGATCGCCGTGGCCGCGCCAGAGCCCCTCTACCTTCCCCTGCACAAGTGGAAAACTGCCGAGATCAGGGTCCTCGCGCAGAAGGTCCTGTGCAGCCTCCTGGGCCAGATACAGCGTAGCGGTATCGCTGAGGTTCGCCAGCTTCAGTTCCGGCAGGCCGCTCTGACGCGTGCCCAGAAAGTCTCCGGGCCCCCGTAGTTCCAGATCCTTTTCCGCCAATACGAAACCGTCTGTCGTATCCGCCAGCGCTGTGAGCCGCTCGTCCTGGGTACCGGCTTTCACGCGGCTGATGAGCGCGCAATAGCTTTCGTGCCCACCCCGGCCCACGCGGCCCCGGAACTGGTGCAGTTGCGCCAGACCGAAACGCTCGGCATCCTCAATCAGCATCAAGGTTGCGTTGGGAACGTCCACGCCCACCTCGACAACACGCCTGCAT
>VXRG01000072.1:23758-31871 GCA_009838625.1 Caldilineaceae bacterium SB0664_bin_27 | reverse complement strand
CACCCCTATGGCGTGCGCGGCGTCGGTGAGGTCAACATCGTGCCTCCCGCCGGCGCAGTCGCCAACGCAGTCTATGACGCCACCGGCGTTCGCATGGACAAGCTACCGATCTCCCCGGCCAATCTCCTCGAGGCGATGTGGGCCCAGGAGACGGAACCTGCTGAACTGGTTCCGGGAGACGATTGAGCGTGGCCACCGTCTGGATTCCACCGTTGATGCGCTCGCTCACCGACGGCCAGCAGATTGTCGAAGCCGAAGGCGCATCGGTGCGTGAACTGGTCGCGGCCCTGGAAGAACGCTTTCCCGGGGTTGCCGAACGCATCATCGATGAAGGGCGCATCCGGCCCGGTTGGACCGTCGCGGTCGATGGCGCAGTGCAGAATCGCGGCCTGCGCGCGGCCGTAGGGCCGGACAGTGAAGTACATTTCGTACCAGCGATGACAGGCGGTAATCTGAACCGCACTTGACCTGCCAGCACCACGTACCGGCCGCTCCGGCCGGTCGGGGAACTCTGTGTTTCCCCAAGCGATCTCTGTGCAAGAGACCCGGTAGCCAGCGGCCCCGCTGCCGGGTCTTTCAATTGGCCTCGGTGCCTGTTTAGTTGGACATGAAGGCGCTGAACTCACCCGGATCAATTTGCAGTGGGCTCCAGTTTTGAAAGGGGCAACGAAATCTGAAACCCGCATTCTCATGACATCCAGGACAACGCAGCCCCACAACGGCGTCAGCTCGATCACCCTTCAGTGGCCGCAAAAGCGGCTGACAGTCGAGCCTTCCAGACCTCTTGAACAGCAGCTGGAAAGCTACCCTCCAGAAAGCGCTGGCTCCAGCAAGAGGGGTCTGCTACTGTACGGCGACAACTTTGATGGGCTCTCCTGGCTGCTGGCCAATGGCTACGCTGGCACTGTCCGTCTGGTCTACCTGGACCCACCCTACAACTCGAACCGTACCTATACCAGCCGCATTCGTCTACGCGGGAAGGGGCAGCCCTCGCTGGGCGAAACCACCGCCTACGACGATGTCTTGCAGCCTGCCGACTACCTCCAGTTTCTGACCGATCGTCTGCTCCTCCTGCGCGAACTCTTGCACGCCGACGGAACTCTCTGGCTTCACTGCGATCATCGCATGCAGGCACATCTTCTCCTGTTGCTGAAAGAGATTTTCGGCGCCGATTCGCACCTCAATACAGTCTTTTGGCGCAGCCAGACGATGCGCGGCGCCAAAGTCCATGCCCGGTACTTCCCCAACAGCGCCCAGGCGATTCACATTTTTCGCAGAACACGCAGAGGCCGACCCTTCTGGCATGCTCCCAGACGCGAAATCATATTCACCGAGGAGGCCGCCGCCGCGCAGTACATGCGCGACGAGCGCGGCTTCTTCCGCACCTCGGACCCAGGCACCTATAGCTTCGGGCGCCTGAAGTCACTTTTTGCGGATGGGCGGCTGTACGCCCCATTCGGCGGCGATGTAATTGTAGATGAAGGCGCGCAGCGCGTTTATGCCTCCAACGGCGGAAACATTGGCGTGAAGTACTACCTCGAAGAACGCGCCCGCAATCGCTATGTCGTAACGAAGCCGGTAGACAATCTTTGGGACGACATTGCCGGTCTGGGAACGGTTCCCGGAGAGGACGAGAACTACCCCACACAGAAGACAGAGAGACTGCTGCAAAGGATCCTTGAAACGGCCAGCCGTCCCGGAGAACTCGTGCTCGATCCCTTTGCCGGCTCCGGCACAACCCTGAATGTAGCGCACAAGCTTGACCGTGATTGGATCGGCTGCGACAGTTCCTGGCGGGCAGTACGAACGGCCGCTTGCCGCCTCAGCCGCCGCGCTACCCGCCCGGCATCGGCCCAGGATGACGGAGATGGCGCCCCCCTGCCGGATTGTGACGCCGCGGGGGACGAGTCCCGAGTCGCAAGCGGCTACCGGGTTTTTCGCATTGGCGACGGAGACTTTGTCAAGAGGCGCCACCTTCGGCGAAAGGCGCACATCAACCCCACTGCGGAAATTCGACTGGACCAGGATGAAGGCCGACTGACTGTTCGGATAGGAGAATTTTACAGCCCAGAGGTGGCAAGGCTGGCCGCCAAAGAGAAAGTGGCGCTGCCGGGCGATTGGCGTGTGCAAGTGCGGGCGGTACTGATCGATCCAGACTACGACGGCGCCACCTTGCGGCCCGCGCTTGTGGACGCGCCCGCAGGCAAGAGCGCACTTGTGGCAGGTGTATATACTTGTGCTCAGCCCGTACAGTCCGAAAGACAAGCGAGTAAACACACAAGGGTCAGGAACGTCGCAACTGTAATTGTGGATGTAACCGGCGATGAACATCTCTTTGTGGAACCGGTCCCTCAATGTCAATCTCCATAAAGTTCCGAAAATAAGCACTTCCCTTTCGGCTCGCTTGTCATCTTGGTTTTACATCATTACCCGCGCACGGCATCCAACCGGCGGGCATGACCACTGCCGTTGCGCCCCCAAATGCAATGCTCTTACCGTCCCCCTCAAAGTTCAGGTAGGCACAAGGCTTGCCCTCGCAACCCCCTAATCAACGGATCTCCGGGAAAGGCCAGGTCCGGCGCCTGCCCTGCGTCAATCCAAGAGCCGCTGAAACAAATTCAGACCGCTGGCGCCAACTGCCCTCCAGACTGTTCCCACGCCTAATCCGGGATACACTCCGTGAAACCTTGCGCGAGAACGTTCATGCCTAGGAGTGGTATACTTACCGAACTATGGCCATTCAACTGCTGTCCCAGGACGTAGCCGCCAAGATCGCTGCCGGTGAAGTGGTGGAACGACCCGCTAACGTCGCCAAAGAGCTGATCGAGAACAGCCTGGATGCAGGCGCGAACGAAGTGCAAGTCGAGATCCGGGAAGGGGGCCAGCGTCTCTTGCAGGTGACTGACGACGGGCATGGCATTCCCGCGGCCGAACTGCCACTGGCAGCGCAGCGTCATGCAACCAGCAAGCTGGGGAGTGCCGCCGACCTGGACCGCATAACATCCTTCGGCTTTCGCGGCGAAGCTCTCTATAGTATCGCAGCCGTCAGTCAATTGACTCTCAAGAGCCGCCACTCAGACGCCGAGACCGGGGCAGAGTTGCATATAGAAGGCGGAATGGTCAGGCGCAATCAGCCCGCAGGACTGCCGGTTGGCACAATAGTCACTGTTGAGAATATCTTTTTCAACACGCCTGCGCGGCGCAAGTTCCTGCGGCGCCCAACCACAGAAGCTGGCAACATCGCCGCAATCGTCCAGCGCTACGCCCTAGCCTACCCAACCTGCCGCTTCAAATTCGTCACCGATGGCAAACTTTCTTTCTTCACCGATGGCTCAGGACGCGTTGACGAAGTTCTGGCAAAAATATACGGTCGGGAAAACGCCCAGCAGATGATCGGCGTAGGGCGATTTCGCGAGAGGGCCGAAGCTCGCCAGGAGCTAACTACAGCCTCCGAGCAGACTGGCAATTCCTCGCAGCGTGAACGGCAGCCGGAGAAGGACGAAGTCGATTTCATGTCCGATTCGGCCGGTAGTCGACGTGCAACTTCCACTTTGGCCGCCGGAACCTCTGCGCATCACTCCGCGGGTCTTTCCTCTTCTGCCAGTCCGGGAAACGTGCACGTAAGTGGGTACGTGAGTTCCCCATCTCTTACCCGTCCCACCCGCGCCCAGATTAATCTGTTCATCAACAGGCGCTACGTCGAAGACCGGAGCCTCACCCACGCGGTTGTGCAGGCATTTCACACCTTGCTGCCAGTTGGGCGATTCCCGCTTGCAGTTCTCTTTGTCGATCTGGATCCTTCGGAGGTAGACGTAAACGTGCATCCGCGCAAAACGGAGGTGCGTTTCGTCGATTCCAAAAGAGTTTTCAGAGCCGTCCAGGTTACCGTACGCCAGGCAGTCATTGAGAGCACCGGTGTGCCGACCGTGGGCCTGGGCGAAGAAGATGAAAGGGCGGCAGCGCCACAGGTGTCTTTGTCTGCGAAAGGCTCTGGTCCGCAGGAGCAGCATGATATGCGTCAGTCCGGCTGGTCTGCCCGGCGCCAAGCAATCCTCAATGCTGGCCTCGGAAGGCAGCCCGCGAAGCAGTTTGAAATGCCGCAGGCTGAGCGGCCTGAAGCAGATTCGCTCGTGGACGACCCGAACCCTCAATCTGACGACATTCCGCCGCCGGTTCATGGCGAATCAGAAGAGCTCCACGAAGAACATACTCTGCCACCTCTTCGGGTAGTCGGGCAGGCCGGCGCCATGTATGTTGTCGCCGAGGGACCGGAAGGGCTCTACCTCATCGATCAGCACGCCGCTCATGAGAGGATTCTTTACGAGAAGTACATGGCCCAGCGCGCAAGCGATTGCAAAAATGGAGGGACGGCCCGTCAGGGACTGCTCACTCCGATCTCCTTACATGTGGGTAATGCCCTCGCCGGCCCTGTAGCCCAACACCTGGACACGTTGAAAGCAGTTGGATTTGACGTTGATCATTTCGGCGGAGATACTTTTCTCGTGCGCGCCGTTCCCAGTGTGCTGTCGAATCAGGATGCAGAGCGAGCGCTCGACGAGATCGTGCAGGGTCTGGCCGAAAACCGGGATCTGGTTGAGGAGGAGTTGGAGGCGCGGCTGGTGAAAATGGTCTGTAAGCGGGCCTCAATCAAGGCGGGCCAGGTCCTGAGCGACATCGAGATGAAGGAATTGGTGCGGCAGTTGGAAACGTGCCAGTCCCCGCGTACCTGCCCTCACGGACGCCCCACAATGCTGCAGCTGAGCTCCAATGAATTGGAGCGAGCCTTCAAGCGGAATTAGCACAGCGCAAACGTCTGACCTTCCTCAACTTGACGCGACCCATGCTTACATAAGCACATAGAATACTTACTCGTTTTGGGAATTGGATTCTTTCGTGTGCTATACTGAAAGTTGGCGCTCCAAAACTGAGAAGATTCCAGTCCGGGTCTTCTGCTTCGCCCCGCGCTTGTGAATGTCGGACGCCAACTGATGACACGGGACGCACCACGTGCTCGATCTTGCCAGCCCGGATGTACTGAGAGTTGCTATTGGCACTGCCTGCTTCGCCATCGGAGCCTGGCTGGGAACGCTGTTCCCGGACATAGACAGATTCGGGATTTTTCGCCTTCGCCACCGGTCTATTGTCACGCACAGCTTCCTGATGCCCGCCCTGCTATGGGCAGTACTGATCTTTACGTCGGCTGAATGGGTAGAGTGGTTCATTCCCGGCTTTGCGGCTGGAGTAGCGCTCCATCTGGCCTTCGATCTCTTTCCCCAGAAGTGGCGCGGCTTCGCACTGGTCGACGTACCGAAGTTGGGACGCAGTACCAGAACCGTTTCCACTGTCCTGCTGTTTTCCAATCTCTTCTTGTGCGTAATCATATCCGTCTCCATCTTCCCGGAATACGGTCCTGCCGGTATATTCGCATACGCCGCCACACTCACAGCCCTTTATCTTTACGGCCTATTGGCGAAGAAGGAACATTTCGCAGCTGGCCCCCTGTTGACCATACTGACGCTTGGGGGCGACGCCCTTTAGGCTACTGCTACCATGAATCAATAAGAGGCAAGGTACGATGACTTTGACCGTGACAACTGAACCACTGGATAGCCGCCAGCTCGCAATGACGATCGAAGTTTCAGAAGAGCGCATCGATCAGGAGATGCGTAAGGCTGCGCGTAAAATCGCTAAACAGGTACGCATACCTGGTTTCCGCCAGGGTCGAGTGCCCTTTCATATCCTGCTGCAATTCGTAGGTCGAGAGGCGATAATCGGCGAGTTTGTCGACGAATTGGGACAGGACGTCTACAAAGAAGCGCTAGAGCAGGAAGGTCTGGAACCCTTCTACATTGGAAGTCTTGACAACGTTGACACCGAGCAGGCGGTCCGCTTCCACCTGACCATTCCTCTGCCGCCGGAAGTCAGTCTGGGCGAATACCGCGACCTGCGCGTTGAAGAAGAGGAAGCCGAGGCGGACGAAGAACAGGTCCAGGAGCGCGTTCAGGCCATTCTTGAACAAAATGCCGACTACGTCGAGGCCGACCGCCCCAGCCAGTACGGGGACCTGATGACGATCGATTTGAGAGGGGTGGCCCTGGACGACGAAGGCAATGAGACAGAAACCGTCGTCTTTGATGAGGAAGACTGGGACGTTACGCCGGACCAGGAGAACCCTATGGAACCGGCCGGCCTGGATGAAGAACTGGTGGGCCTTTCTCCCGGCGAAGATAAGAGTTTCGAGATCGCATGGCCCGAAGACAGCCCGAGCATGTACGCCGGTGCCACTGTGCGTTTTGCCGTCAAGGTTCACAAAACACAGGCTTTCCAAACGCCGCCAGAAATGACGGATGAGATCGCGCAGAACTTCGGTCCGGACTTTGAAACCGCCGCCGACCTGCTCGAAGATCTTCGTGAAAACGCGCTCCAGGAAGCGAAACAACGGGCGGAAGCTGAACATGTCCAGAAAGTTCTACAGGAACTGATCGAAATGAGCGACCTCGCCTATCCACCTGTAGCGGTGGATCTTGAGATCGACCGTATCGTGCGCAATAATGATATGCAGGTCCGTCAGATGGGGATGCAAGGGTTGCAGCAATTCCTGGAAATGTCCAACCAGACAATCGAGGATTATCGCGAAACGTTGCGCGAGGATGCCGAAAAGTCACTCCAGATTGAGCTTGCGCTGGTGGAGTTCGCACAGCGCGAGAACCTGAAAGTCAGTGATGAGGAATTCGAAGAACACATCGGCAATGTGGCCGGGCCTCTGCCGGAGGACGCTGATGAGGAAGCGGAGAAAATGCATGCCGACACGCTCGAAATGATGCGCGCCGACCACAGCCGTCCGCTAGTCGACAGTGAAATCCTCAAGAGCAAATCGGTCAAGCTCCTGCTGGCGATTGCCCGCGGCGAAGATGTGCCGGAACCAGTTGCAGACGAGGTTGAGTCTGAGGAGGACGAGCAGTCCTCCGAGGAAGACGCCACTCAGGGGGAAAGCTCAGCCATGTCCGAAGATGTTGAAGGTGAAGCCTCGGCCGAGGCGGCAGCAGGGGAGCCCGCAGACTCCTGAGGACGACTCTGACGAACGTCTAATGGAGAATAGAGCGTGCCCTACATTTCTCACTGATTGCATCGCATACATTGTGATTGTTTCGATTCGTCGGACGACAGCCACACTGGCCGATTTCGAAGCCGATCCACCTCGAGTTCAAAAGCCATAAAGGGGAGTTCAGATGTTCCATCCTTTTAACGAAAAGCACGCGGCTCAACGGTCGCAGAAACTTGGAGAGACTGGTTCGACTGACTTGACGGGGCTCTCCGGCGGTCAGTTTCAGACGGGCGGCATGACGCCGTCGAATATCGTTCCGATGGTTATCGAGAGCACGGGCCGTGGCGAGCGGGCCTACGACATCTACAGCCTGCTGCTGAAGGAGCGTATCATCTTTCTTGGTATGCCGCTTTCCGACCAGGTCGCCAACCTGATGGTCGCCCAGCTCCTCTACTTGAATTCCGAGGACCCGAATCAGCCGATCCAGATGTTCATAAACTGCCCCGGCGGCCTCATTTACGCCGGCCTGGCCATCTATGACACGATGAAAATGATTCAGACGCCTATTCATACGTTTGCCGTCGGCGTTACGGCCAGCATGGGTACTGTCCTGCTATGCTCTGGCACCAAGGGCAAGCGCTATGCTCTGCCGCACGCGACGATCCACATGCATCCGGCCGGCGGCGGCGCGCAGGGTTATACCGAAGATGTACGCATCGCCTTGAGAGAGCAGGAACGACTCCAAACCCAGCTCTTCCACATCGTTGGTCAACAGACCGGCCATGCCTGGCAGGAGATCGAGGAGATCTTCCAGCGAGACCGCTGGATGAACGCGATCGAGGCTCGCGATTTCGGCATTGTGGATGAAGTCCTCGGCGACAGCAGCGACATTGTCTCCGTCGTGGACGGTCTTGTCAGCGTGCCTACCCAGAACGGGTCGGAGCCCGCTGCCGAAGAGGAGCCCGAAGAAGGCAGCGAATAGCGAGAAATGTGGACTTGAGTGGACGGTTCCTGGCGCGGCTGTCCGTCGGGCAGCCCCGGGCGGGTGGGTTGAGGGTTAGGCCCCCC
>VXRG01000072.1:0-23748 GCA_009838625.1 Caldilineaceae bacterium SB0664_bin_27 | reverse complement strand
TTTTTTTTTACCCCCCCTCCCCCCCCCCTATCGCTCTGTCCCCGGTGTGGGGGTGCGTTTTTTTTTTTTCTCCCCTGGGTTGGGGGGGGGGGGGTCCGTCGGACAGCCGCGAGCGGATGGTTTCAGGATTCGCCACACGCGGCCGCGGCTGTGCTCTGTAGGTGGACAGGAAGAGTACCTGGTAGCGCAATGAACGTATGCTCCTTTTGCGGCAAAGAAGAATCGGAAGCCCAGCGTCTGATCGCCGGGGATAATGATGTCCACATCTGTGACGAATGTATCCGCCTTGGTGCAGAAATCCTCGACGAGGAAGGCGTAGGGGAGAGCAGCGGCCTGAGCAGGTCCGCCCCACTCGCTGCCAAACGGGTTCCCAGCCCGCGCGAGATCGTCCAGAGTTTAAATCAATTTGTTATCGGCCAGAACAGGGCGAAGAAGGTTCTGTCAGTCGCAGTTTACAATCACTATAAGCGAATCTTTGGGGGCAGCGGCGCGGCCGGGGAGCGCTGGCGAGAGACTCAGCTTTCCCCGAATCAGAGAGATAGTGATTCCGTCTCAGGTGAAAACAGTGAATCCCACCCTGATTCCAACGATCAGGATAGCGTGGAGGAGCAGGTAGAGCTTGCCAAAAGCAACGTGCTGCTGATCGGCCCAACTGGAAGCGGCAAGACGCTTATGGCGCAGATACTGGCCAGGCTTCTCGACGTTCCATTCACCATCGCAGATGCCACCAGTCTGACCGAGGCCGGGTACGTAGGCGAGGACGTCGAAAGCCTGCTCGTCGGGCTATTGCAGGCAGCCGACTGGGATCCCGACCGAGCTGCCTGCGGTATCGTCTACATTGACGAGATCGACAAGATCGCGCGCAAGGCAGGAGACAATCCCAGTATCACTCGCGATGTGAGCGGCGAAGGCGTTCAGCAGGCCTTGTTGAAGATTGTCGAAGGCACGACGGTCAATGTGCCGCCCAGCACAGGACGCAAGCATCCGCAGCAGGAGTTCATCCCCCTCGACACGCGCAATGTCCTGTTCATTTTAGGAGGCGCGTTCGTTGGACTGTCGGAAATGGTGCGCAGAAGGTTGCGGCGTCGCGCCGGCCTTGGGTTCGTTGACGAAGAGTCGGAGCTTGACCCTATTGGTCTTGCGGAGGAAGAGAGCAGTATCGACGAGCTTCCTCTCCCCGAAGGACTGACCGAACGCCAGCGTGAATTGAAGATCCGCCGCCTCGAAAAAGAAGGGCGGGATGAGAGCCGCCTGCTCCAGCAGGCAATGCCCGACGACCTGCTCCAATACGGCCTGATTCCGGAGTTTGTCGGTCGTGTTCCGGTTGTAGTCAGTTTGGACGCGCTGGATCGTGAAGTCCTGGTCGAGATCCTCACGCGCCCGAAGAACAGCATCGTGCGTCAATTCCAGCAACTCTTCGCGATGGATGACGTTCAACTGGAGTTCGAGCAGGAGTCATTGATGGCGGCCGCAACGCAAGCCTTCATGCGGCGAACCGGGGCCAGGGGGTTGCGTTCAATTGTCGAGGAAGCGCTGCTGGACGTGATGTACGAAATCCCCGGCCGCGAGGAGGTCGCTCGTTGTGTAGTCGACCGGGAAGTATTTGAAGACGGCGCGTTGCCGCAACTTTTCGGCGACCAAGGACAACAGGTCCGCCTGACTGACGATCAAGAACTGGACGCAGCCGCCTGAACTCAGCCAGGCATCCTCATTCTACACTCCCTACACCGTATCCCTCGCTGAAGAGAATCTTCCACTTCATCGCCCAATCGCAGTGCTCCCAACTTGGGTCGCCGCTCCCAGTTTCTCCCTTTAGCGATGCCCTTGACCCCGGCCAAGGCGTCGCTTCCTTAACGAAACTGGCCTATCTCCAAGATTTTTCTTGGTTGCGAACCCAGGTACGTCGGCCCTGAATAAGAGAAGGGAACAAATCTAATTGGTATTGATGTCGCGGCCACCTCCCGTGGTGCACAACCTGCCATCGTGAGTCACACTGCAAAAGAGCAAATGATCCTGTCCGGGCAACCGAAGAAAGACATCCTTACCTTCGTCCACGCACGCGGGCATTTTATTTCTGGTCGCGAAGGGCGCCGATAATCTTGCGATCGGGAACCGGGCAGGGGAACCGGTCGATCATTTCAAGCGTGGTCCAGCACCAGTCCGCTACGCCAAGTGCCTGGGGCATTCCCGTGTGAATCCGCGCGTGGAAGGCGGCAAGTGTCATACGAAAGTGGGTAAACGCGTGTTCTATCGTCGTCACCTGTTCTCCGACTGTTATAGCCACGCCCAGTTCCTGACGTACTGCACGCTCTAACGAGGTTAACAGATCCTTATCGGCCTCGTCTCTTGCGCCGTTGGGGAAGGACCACAAGCCTCCGAGAAGGCCCTTTTCAGGACGCTTACTGATCAGCAAACGGGAGCCCCCCCGAACGCCTTCCCAGATAACCGCTGCAGCCACTTCAACATGAGGGGTCCTCTTGCCGGGGGACCTAACGGGCCGCTCATTCTGAACGCCCCGCTTGCGGGCCAGACAACAGGAACGCAGAGGACACTCCACACAAAGAGGGTTGCGGCGCCGGCACAAGAGTGCGCCCAACTCCATCAGCCCTTCGTTCACCGCGCCGGGCTGCGACGAGGCCTCTACCGTCTTGCGGGAGAGAGACCAGAGCTGTCTTTCGGTGGCAGGAAGTTCGATCCTCTCGTCAATGTCCCACAGCCGGCTGATGACCCGTTTTGCATTGCCGTCGAGAGCCGGCTCGGGCAGCCCAAAAGACAGACTGAGAATCGCGCCGGCCGTGTATTCGCCGATGCCAGGCAGCATGAGCAACTCATGACGCGTGCGGGGCACTTGGCCGCCAAACTCGGTCATGACTATCTGCGCAGCCCTGTGTAGATTCCTGGCGCGACTGTAGTAGCCCAGCCCTTCCCACAGCTTCAGAACCTCCTGCTGGTCCGCGCTGGCCAGTCGTTCTACGGTCGGAAATCGCACTATCCAGCGATTGAAATAGTCCACCACGACTGACAGGCGCGTCTGCTGAGCCATGACTTCGCTTACCCAGACAGCATACACGTCACGCGCGCCGGCCGGATTCCTGCGCCATGGCAACTCGCGCAGGCTTTTGGCATGCCATGCAGTCAGACGTTCAGCGATCTGTTTGTGCATACCTGCCAGGTTTCGAGCTTCGTATCGTGTTTGTCAACCTGAGACGTCATTCCAGGCCGGCTACTGGGGGTACTCTCCGCTAAGCGCGTTCACCAGCAGGCGTACTGCGCCGCAGGCGTCGTTGTAGTCGGCCACTTGCGAGGGCGTGTGGACATAGCGGCAGGGGATTGAGATCGCGCCGGCAGGGACACCTGAGCGGCTGACCTGTACAGCGGAGGCATCGGTCGAGCCAAACTCCAGGACCTCCAATTGATAGGGGATGTCGTGTTCTTGTGCAGTGCTTTCCAGCCAGCCGCGTACCTTGGGATGGGAAATCATGCGCCGGTCCATGACCTTGATCGCCGGTCCTTTCCCCAGTGCCACATCCATCGGAGTCGCCTTTGGAAAGTCGCCGGTGGCCGTCACATCAATGGCCAGGATGACCTCGGGCTCCAGTCCGTAGCCGGCGGTGGTGGCCCCGCGCGCCCCAACTTCCTCCTGTGCGGTGAAGACGGCCAGGATTTCGTGCGGAGAACTCTCGAGCTCGCGCAGCGTCTGAATCAGAACGGCGCAGCCGATCCGGTCATCGAGATTGGGCGAAAACAGCCTGTCCCCTACCGCGCCGAAGCTGCTGCGAAAGACGGCCGAATCGCCAACCTGAACGCGCGCATCTTCCCTGGAATCGGCTCCCACGTCCAGAAACAACTTCTGCGGAGTGGGTCGGTCTCGTGCAATCGGCGACCCTTCCAGCCCAAAGGCGCCTTCAACGCCGTTGGCAAAATGGACGCGGCTGCCGATTAGCGAATTGGTCACCACGCCTCCGATGGTGGTAAAGCGGCAGAAGCCCTGAGCGTCCACGTGCGTTACCATTATGCCGATCTCGTCCATGTGAGAGGCCAGCATAATCCGCCTACTCGTCACTTCGCCCGCAGTTGGACGTTTCACCGCGATCAGGTTGCCCAGCCTGTCGGTCCTGATCTCATCGACCAGACCGTCCAATTGGTTGATGATCGCCTCGCGGACCCGCTCTTCTTGGCCGCTGGGACCGAATACACCACACAGTTCCTCAATTAATGCTCTCATTCTTCACTCCACCCGGCCCCCAATGGCCGTCCCAAGGGACCAGACAAGGCCCTGTCCATCAACTTCAAGGTATTTTTCACGTCTTCCGGGTCCATCAGCGCCGCGGGCGTATGGATATAGCGGCAGGGCACAGCCACGGCCACGGCCGGAACGCCGGCGCGGGCGAGGTGAATCGTGCCCACGTCGGTACCGCCGACCCCGGGCTGCTTGATCTGCCAGGGGATGTCGTGCTCCGACGCGGTCTCCGTCAGGATGCGAATAAGCCGCCGGTCGGCATGGGCGCTGCGGTCCATCACCGAAATAGACGGTCCTTTTCCCAGCTCCGTTGTCGGACTTTCGTCACTCTGTTTGGGCAGGTCGTCAGCGACTGTACCTTCGAGCGCCACGGCGACGTCCGGTTGCACGGTGTAGGCCGCCACACCGGCGCCGCGCAAGCCGATCTCTTCCTGAACGGTGAAAACGCCGACCAGTTCGCAGGGGAACTCACTCTTCAACAGTTCGGCCAGTATGTAGCACCCTACCCGGTCGTCAAACGCCTTTCCCTTCAGAAGCTTCCCGTACTGCTCATAACCGCTCTCAAAGGTTATCATGTCGCCCGGCTCGATGCCGCCGGCGCCGCCGGTGTCAATGAGAAGATCAGAGATTGGCACTACGCGTCGTCCCGACCGGGCGGCATGCGGCGCACGCATAATTACCCCGGGAACTGACTTCGGGCCGATTGTTACCTGTTTGCCTGGCAGAATGCGCGGGTCCAGGCCGCCGACGTTGCGAAACTTCACCGTGCCGTCCGAATTCGCGCGCATGACCATCCCGCCTACTTCGTCCATATGCGCAGCGAGCATCACGCGCTGTTGTTCCGCAGCGTCCGATTTCCCCTTACGGGCGATCAGATTTCCTATGGAGTCGACCGAGATCTCCTCCACGTAAGGAGCGAGCTCCTCCCGCAGAATGGTTCTCACTTCGCCCTCATGCCCAGCGACCCCACGGGCTATAGACAATTTCTCGAGCAGTTCATCCATGGCAACCAACTTTGAATGAGGTGAGACGCACTGTCCTCGGAGAATGGCGACAGTCAGGCCTGATCGTCGAGCGCCAGAGCGGACAGGTCCTCCGGCAGTACGCAGATCGTTCCAGCCAGCAGCCGCGCGCTGCGGTCAATGTCCTTGAGGGCGACCGTCTCCGCCGGCGTGTGCATATTGCGAATCGGTACCGATATCAGCGCGGTCGGGACGCCTGATTGCGAGACCTGCATCGCCCAGGCGTCCGTGCCGGAGTTTCCGGGCAGTACCTCATTCGTGTAGGGAATCTCTTCGCGTTCAGCCGTGTTGACGAGCAGTTGTCTCAAAACCGGATGCATGTTCGGCCCCAGCCCGATGGCCGGTCCGCTTCCCATTGGCAGAGCTTCATCGGGAGATGCCCCCGGCTGCTCCGCGTACGTTACGTCGAGTGCGATCCCCACGTCTGGCGCCAAATGAAACGTCGCCGTCTTGGCCCCGCGCAAGCCTATCTCCTCCTGCACCGAGACCACGGAGACAACATCCCAGCCGTGGCTGCGGCCCTGCAAAATGCGCAATGCCTGCAGCAGAACGACGACCGACAATCGATTGTCGAAGGCTTTTCCGGTAGCGTGTCCTTTTCCCAAACCATCGGCGCTGCGGCGGATTGAAATAAAGTCGCCTACCGATACCTGGTCCGCCAGCTTGTCTGGGGCCAGGCCGACGTCGATGAATAGATCAGCCTGGGCAAAGGGTTTCTCCCGCTCCTCCATGGAGAGAACGTGGGGAGGTCGGCTGGCGATCAGCCCCGGCAAATCAGAGCGGCCGTGAACGGTCACCTCCTGGGCCGGTAACGCTCCCAGGTCGACGCCGCCAACCGGCGCGAACCGCAAAAAGCCCTTTTCCAGCCGCGTGACGATCAGTCCGATCTCATCCATGTGCGCGGCCAGCATCACCCGCTTCCCGGACGAATTGTGACCGCGTCTGAGACCTGTCAGGTTGCCCAATGTGTCGGTATGCAGTTCGTCAACGAGGGGAGCAAGATACTCGCTGATACGAGCGCGAATCTGCTCTTCCCGGCCACTGACGCCTGGGGTCTCGCTTAACTCCTTGAGCAGAGAGAAGCAGTCTGAACTCTGGGGCTTTTTGTCGCTGTTCACTATCCGGTGGGGACTCCAAACTGCGCGCACTGGCCAAAGAGAGGAAGGACGAAGATCAACCCAACCACAATCCAAACCCAGACCGGCATGCCGAGTAACATCAGGCGGCGCTTGGGCTTCTTTTCTACCGGTCGCGGCAAAACGGTCTGGCAGCGCCAGCAGACTTCCTTATCGTCGGGATTCCAGGTACCGCATTCGAGGCAGTCGGACATACGGCTTCCCCGTGTCAATATGGTCGAGAATGGCCTGGTTCATGCTAACACAGGTGGGGGGCGTGAGCAAACGGACGCCCAAAATGTGAACCCCCCGAAATCTTTCCCAAGTGTCCTCTGTAGCCGTCCGTATGCAATGGCCGAACGCACGGCATTGCATGAGTGAAGGCGAAATCTTCCCGCGCTGGAAGGTATCGGGACCTGCCTACATTCGTACCTGGATCGCGCTGCCGCTCTCATAGCGGCGCAGCCCGCGGTAAAAGACATAGACAGCCAGCAAGAGAAAGACCGCACCGCCGGCGCAGATCTGGGCAAGCTGCAACAGATCAAACCTGCGTACAAACTCTGCCGGCAGTGCCCCGATGAAGGCCGCCGGAATCAGCGTGAACAGGAGCAGCTTGGCCGTACCGTCAAAGAGAGTGATGGGATAGAGAGAAAAGGTGACAATCGCATTGAACGCGTGCCTCGTCAGCAGGCTTGTATTGCCAATCCAGAAGGTAAGGCTCTGTACCAGGACGAGAAAGGAGATGAGTACAGCGATGGACGCCAGGCAGCCCAGCGTGAAGCGCAGTAACATCAGGCTGCCAAACGAACCGGAGAAATAGATTGCGGCGCCAAAACTGATCAGGCCGTAAGTGAAATCTCCCGCAGAAGACGCGTTGCTGCGGCTGGCCAGCGCGTGCAGGAGAACGGGACGCGGCAACGACAGATAGTAGTCCATCTGGCCGCTGGCGATCAGCGACGACAATCGGACTGCATTTCCAAACAGGTATGTACCTGCTCCAAATCCGGTCGCAACGACCCCGAACAGGAACAGCATGTCAACCAGATTCCAACCGTTTATCTCTTCGAAGCGGGCAAAGAAAATGATCCAGAATACAAAATAGAGGGCGTTGTTGAGCATCATTCCAAACACCTGCGTCAGGAATGCGACACGGTACTCCATCGCGCTCAGAAGATTCGTCTTCCACAAAGCCAGAACAAATGCGAGCTGCCGGCCCATGGCTCAACCCCCGTTAATCACCAGCCGCGCCACCACCCGACGGTAGATCACCCACACTATGCCGCCCACAACAGCCAGCCAGATGCACTGCTGCAGGAAGACGTGCCCCAGTCGCGCCAGGCTGGGGTCGACGAACAGACGGGCCGGCCCGTATATGATCCAGGCGAACGGCAAATTGAGCGAGATCGTCTGCAACCAGGCCGGGAAGAAATCAATTGGAATCAGCACACCGCCCAGCAGCAACAGGAACTTCTGGTAGATCCAGCGGAAGGCATTGGTCTCCTCGACAACGAACGCACTCAGGCCGATCAGCGCCGAAAAGCAGAAGTCCAGCAGCCAGGAAAGGACCACAGCCGCCCCCGCGAATATCCAGCCCGTCAAGCCCGGCGGCGGGCCTACCATCAGCCAGACCACTGCGCTCCCAACCAGGAGGTTGCCGCCAAAGGCCAGTAGGCTGTCGCCCAGCCCGGCAGCGAAGTGATAGAGGATGAAATTGAACGGCTTGTTCAGCAGATAGGCGACGCTGCCATCCTTCACCTGCTCAGAGAATGTCTCAGACAGGTCATGCTTGCTCAACATTACCGCCTCCGCCATCATCAGGTACCACATCGTGTCCGCCAACGTTAGCCCGGCGATAGAGCTCTCACCCGTAGCACCGTACGTAACCCGCCACAGGTTCATGAAGATCCACATGAAGAGGACGATCAGCAGGCTTCGCCCCAGCAAGTCGAGTGGGTAGGCAAGGCTGTTCAGCAACTGCGTACGAAAAACGGCCCAGTATTTTCCGGCCACGGCCGCTGCCGAATGTTCACGAACGCGACCCACGCCAGTCAGAGCGCCTGCCTCCTTGCTACGCACTTCTAAACCTCCGTACGTGCGTAAATCGCGCTGATAACATCCTCGAGTGAGGGCTCTGAAACTGTAACGTCTGCCAGGCTGCCCGCGGCTGCCAGGCCGCTGATCACCGGCTCCACCGGCGTGACCCGTGTATCAAAGCGCATCTTCGCCCCGTATCGCCCCACCTTGACCATCTCCACGCCCGGTAAGCTGAAATCCGGCGCCAGCTGTTCGTTGTAGCGCACGTCGACAGTCTTTACCGTCAGATAGCGCCGCTTCAGGGCCGATACCTTGTCTCTATACACGATCTCACCGTGGTTGATGATGATTACTCGCCTGCACAGCGTCTCGATGTCGCCTGCATCGTGACTCGTCAGCAGCACACCCACCCCTTCCAATTCGTTCATGCGCTGGATCGTCGCGCGCAGACGCTGCTTGGCGACCACGTCAAGACCGATCGACGGCTCGTCCAACAGCAGAACGCGCGGCTTGTGCAGCAGTGAGGCCGCAACTTCACACCGCATGCGCTGGCCCAGCGACAGCTTTCGCACCGGCGTCTCCAGCAGCTCCTCGATTTCAAAGGCCTCCGCTAGAAACGAGATACGCTGCCTCAAAAAACTGTCGTCGAGTTCATAAATCTTGCCGAACAGGTAAAACGTATCCAACGCCGGTAGGTGATACCACAGCTGAGGACGTTGACCGAAGACCGAGCCGATCTGAAAGGCAAGGGCCTGGCGTTCCTGCCAGGGCACATGGCCCAGTACCGCCGCCTCGCCGCCGCTTGGATGCAATATGCCGGTCAGAATCTTGATGGTGGTCGACTTGCCCGCGCCGTTGGGGCCGATGAAGCCCAGCAGCTCCCCATCATCCATCTCGAACGACAGCCCGCGCACCGCCTCGATCGACTCGTATGTTGGCCGCCACAGCGCGCGCAGACTCCCCCGCAGACCGGCCGCCTTGCGCTTCAATTGAAAGGTTTTGCGTAGATTGCGTACTGTTATGGCAGGCATGCTTCCCTGTCCGGTCCAAACGAAAACTGTTCAACTTCCATCCAGGCACAGTGTTGAAAATGTTATCTGATGCCGACTTCGGCGCCACCTGTGGCCATTATTAGCGCGGATCGGCGTCATCACCAAGATAAGGGAGCAATGAACTGAAAGCCGACCCCTGCGCGGTTTCCCTTATCGGCCTTGAATTTGCTAAAATCGGCAGCAGTCCGTACGTTCGGAGTCATGGAAATGACTCCTGCTCCCGGAACTGCGTTTTTTGTCTGTCCGAACCAAGCGAGGCGTCCGATGAAAAGTCTTTCAACTTTCGAAATTCGCAAGCGGTTCCTCGAATATTTCCAGGAACGGAGCCACCAGATCGTCGACAGCAGCAGTCTCGTGCCTGCAGACGATCCAACGCTGCTTTTCGTCAATGCCGGCATGGTGCAGTTCAAAGACCTCTTACTCGGCCTTGAGAAGCGGGGCTACAATCGCGCCACGACCTCCCAGAAGTGCCTGCGCGTTAGCGGCAAGCACAACGATCTGGAAAACGTAGGCCCCAGCCCCCGCCACCACACATTCTTCGAAATGTTGGGCAACTTTTCCTTCGGCGACTACTTCAAGCGCGACGCCATTCAATTCGCCTGGGACCTGCTCGTCAACGAGCTGGGGCTCTCCCTCGACCGGCTTTGGTTCTCCGTCTACACCGATGACGACGAGGCCGCCCAACTGTGGAGAGAGGTGGGCGCCCCGCCTGAACGCATCCTGCGTTTCGGCAAGAAGGACAACTGGTGGGAGATGGGCGATGTCGGCCCCTGCGGGCCCTGCACCGAGATCCACTACTACTGGGGCGATCTGGAGGAACAGGTCGCGGACGGCGTCAACGTTGACGACGAGTACCTGGAGATCTGGAACCTGGTCTTCATGCAGTACGAGCAGCGCGAGCCCGGCGGTGAGCTGATACCCCTGCCAAAACCCAGTGTGGACACCGGCGCCGGCCTTGAGCGCCTGGCCTCGATACTGCAGGGCAAGGACAACAATTACGATACCGATGCTTTCACGCCCATCATGGATCGCATCCAGGAGCTCCTGGGCCATTCCGACGCCCAGCGCCAGGAGCATCTCGTCGGCTACCGTGTCATCGCCGACCACGGCCGCGCCATCACTTTCCTGATCACCGACGGCGTGATGCCCGGCAACGAAGGACGCGATTACGTCGTCCGCATGATCCTGCGCCGTGCCGCCCGCTTCGGCAAACTGATCGGTTTCGAGGACCACTTCCTGGCCGAGATCTGCCGCGTCGTCATTGCCGAGTTCGGTGCGCACTACAAGGTGTTACAGGCGAACGAGGACTTCATCGTTCAGACCGTGACCGCTGAGGAGGAACGTTTCCAGCGCGCCTTGACCACCGGCCTCTCTCTCCTGGACGGTCTGATGGACCGTCTGCGAGCCGGCGATGCGCGCGTGATCCCCGGCGAGGACGCATTCCGCCTGTGGGATACCTACGGCTTCCCGCTGGACATTACAAAGGACGTGGCTCAGGAAAATGGCTTTGAAGTTGACGAGGCCGGCTACCAGGCTGCGCTTGAACAACAACGCCGGCAGTCCGGCAGCGACCAGCAGGGCGCGGCCGCCGACGTATCCGTCTACGTCACAATCCTGGAGGCGTTGCGAGGCCGCGGTCTACTCGGCACTGACGGCGTGCGCAATCTGATCTACGAAAACGCGGAGGATGCCGAGACAACTGTCATCGGTCTGGTCAAGGATGGCCAGCCTGTCGAACAGGCCCACGCCGGCGAGGAGATCGAGGTTATCCTGCCCGAGACACCCTTCTACGTCGAGAGCGGTGGCCAGGTCAGCGACACCGGTGAGATCGAGTATTTCCCGGAAGATATGCAAAAGCCGGTCTGGTCCGTGCAGATACAATCGATGCGAAGGCCGATTCCTGGGTTGCTCGTCCATGTCGGCAAAGTCACCAGCGGTACCATCAAAGTGGAAGATCCGGCCTGTGCCTTTATCGACACCGTACGGCGCTGGGACGTCATGCGCAACCACACCGCAACCCACCTGCTGCATGCCGAGCTACGCGGCCAGTTGGGGGAACATGTGCGCCAGCGCGGCTCCTTGGTAGCCCCGGACCGGCTACGCTTCGACTTTTCCCACCCGCAGCCGGTCAGCACGGAGCAGCTGCGCGCAATCGAGCAAGCGGCCAACCAGGCCGTGCTTGCCAACTATCCTGTCAAAGATCGCTGGACCGGCTTTGACCGTGCTGTCGCCGAAGGCGCGCTGGCCTTCTTCGAGGAGAAATACGAAGACACCGTACGTGTTATTTCGATCGGCAACGGCGGCGAAGCCATCTCGCAGGAGCTGTGCGGCGGCACGCATGTGGGAACCACCGGCGAGATTGGTCCGTTTCTCATAACAGGTGAAGGGAGCAGCGCGGCCGGCGTGCGCCGTATCGAGGCGTTGACGGGACGTGCTGCCCAGGAGGTTTTGCTGGATCGCCTGGCCGCGCTCGACACTGTCGCGACTGGGTTGCGCGTACAACCGGAGCAGACCGTAGAAGCAGTGCAAAGGCTGCAGGAGCAGAACCGGCAGCTGGAACGTGAACTTGAGCGGACGCGCGCGCAGTTCAGCCGCCAGCAAAGCGAGACCCTGTTAGACCATGCCGTGCGGATGAACGGCCTCGCCGTACTTGCCGAGCAGGTAGAGGCGAACGACGTCGATGCCCTGCGCCAGATGACCGACTGGTTCCGCGACCGGCTCGGTAGCAGTGTCGTCGTACTCGGCTCCGTAATCAACGAGAAGCCAATGCTGGTGGCCGCGGCCACAGATGATGCGATCAAGAAGGGGATCCACGCCGGCAATCTGGTACGCGATGCGGCCAAAATCGTTGGCGGCGGCGGCGGTGGTCGACCAAATATGGCCCAGGCTGGTGGACGGCATGCCGACAAACTACCCGAGGCTCTCGGTCAGGTCGCCGGATGGGTTGAAGCGAATCTTGATTAGCGGGCGCGTGGGCTGCGCCTGCCAGCCGCGGGCAACCTGATGCTTAGACCGGGTCAATCCAGTGGCAGAGTTTCTGAACGTAAAACCTGACATCCGAATCGAAGCCCTGCGCCAAGAGCTGGCTCGCATGGGGCGCGTAGGAGTGGCCCTGGTCCTTCCCGGTGGCTGCTCGCAGTTGGAAAGCCTGCCGCGGCTGCGATTGCTCCAACGTCAATCTCAGTACCAGGGCCAGGACTTGGCGCTGGTAACAAGGGATTCGACCATTCGCAAGAACGCCAAACGTTTGGGCATCCCTGTGTTTGGCAGCGAAGCGGCGGTTCGATTGCGCCGCTGGGGCAAGGGCGGCTCCGCTCCTGCCCTCGAATCCAACCGCCCCGGCGTATGGTTGCCTGAACCCCCTCAATGGCGCAAGCGCAATGGGTCGATCGATCCGAAGCTTGCAGCCCGTCCCCGCCTTGATCGCGTCCGCAGCCGCCGCGTCCGCGCCACCCGGCGCTATCAGAGCTCAACCCCACTATGGTTGCAGGTCGTTGGCTACCTGTTTGTAGGCATCTTCCTGGCCTCTTTCCTGGGTGGATTCCTCTACTTCGTGTTGCCCGCGGCCACAGTCACGCTTGTGCCAGGTCAACGCGCCCTGGAAACGTCCTTACTTCTGACTGCCGACCCCCAGGTTGAAGTTACAGATCTGGAGCAGGGGCTGCTGACGGCGCGCTTGATCGAGACGACTGTGGAAGCAACCGGCACCGTATCGACGACTGGCAGCGGATGGTCTGAAACAGACCTTGCCAAAGGAAGAGTAGTTTTTACGAACCTGACCAACGGCACGGTCCGAATCCCTGCCGGCACGATCGTCTCCTCCAGCACCGGTGAAGACGTGGATTTCAAGATCCTTGAAGACCTTGAAATCGCCGGACCCCTGGGAACGCAGGCTGAAGTAGAAATTGAAGCTACTGAGCCGGGAATCCTCGGCAATGTACCCAGTAACAGGATAACCACAGTCGCCGGTGGTCTGCGCACTCGAGTGCGTGTGACGAACCCGGAGGCCACCGCGGGGGGCGCCAATGCCCGCGTGCGCCTGGTCACGCAAGGGGACAGAGACAGGCTGCTTGATCAGGTGTACACCAGCATTCGGGAGGTAGCCCATGAGAGGCTGTCGACGGAACTGGGCCCGGACGAGTGGATGCCCGAAGATACCATCCTGACCTACATTACTGCCCAGTTTTTCGATCAGTTCAACGATGAACCTGCAGACGAGCTCAACCTCACTCTCCGAGTGCTGATCCAGGGAAGCGTGATCAACCGGACGGAGTCCGAAGAAGCGGCCATGGTGGCGCTTCGCAGCGAAGTGCCGGAACGCGGACAGCTGGTGGCCGAATCGATCAGGTTCACAGTCGAACCGAATACGGTCGTGACCGGGCGTACGCTGCGCTACTCAATGACCGCGAGCGGGAACTATGTCATCCCTATCGATGCAAGAGCCGTCAGCCGCGCCGTAACCGGACTCAGCACAGAGGAGGCTGCCGGCAGGCTGCAGGAAGACTGGCTGCTGGCCAGAGAACCGGAATTCTACCAGGACCCCGCCTGGTTCGGCACGCTCCCCCAAGTCGCCAGCCGCATCCAGGTCCGGGTCGAATTGAGCGAAGCCGCGCGCAGCGGGCAGTAGCCTCTGTTTGCTGATGACCCAGCCCAATCTTTCCAAACCTTCCCTGCCGCCGGGCAAGATCATCGCCCTGGACGTGGGCGAGGCCCGCATCGGCTTAGCCACCTGCGATCCACTGCGCCTGACAGTGCGCCCACTCCGTACCCTGCTCCGCCGCAACCGCCGCAGAGACTTCGATTCGCTCGCCCAGATTTATACGGAAGAGGAGGCCGTACTGATCGTGTGCGGGCTGCCCTTCAACATGGATGGAAGCGAAGGCCCGCAAGCCCGCAGGATCCGCAACTGGGCAGCGCGCTTCACCCGGGCCCTGGGCAACATCCTCGGCAACGAGGTACCCCTCGTCTTCTGGGATGAGCGTCTCAGCAGCTTTTCCGCCGACGAGTGGATCGCCGCAGAAGGACCGCACACGGCCGGGCAGGACGCAGTCGCGGCGGCGGTGATTCTGCGCAGCTATCTGGATAATCAGAGGGGCTGACAAAAATTTAGTCTCACGTTTTACCTGGATTTACCCGAATTGTCGCGGCTTCTGGCAAGTGGTAATCTGAAGCAGACCTGTGTGGGACTGGAACTCGTCGCGAAAGTCCGTTCAAGCTCCGGAGATGCAGATGACCATAAGCACCGAACAGTTCAGGCGCTGCATACGAATACTCAGGGCCGCAAGTGACGGACTTCAGCAGCAGAAAGCCGGTGACGTATCATATGAAATCTACCGAGCGGCTTGCGTCAAAGAGTTTGAACTCGTACTGGAGCAGAGCGGGCGACTTCTCAGAAGAAGGCTTCGGCCCTACTTTGCCAGCCACCGGCAAGCGGACCGACTCACTTTCAATGATGTCTTTCGCTATGCCGCCAAACACAGCCTGATCAGCGGCGACGCTTGTGAGCGCTGGCTCGAATATCGCGCAGTGCGAAATGAAACGGCCCACGAATACGGCGAGCAGTTCGCTGAAAGAACACTAGAGGCGCTGTCTCAATTTATTGCCGACGCAGAGGACCTGGTCGAAGCAATCGAGGAGGGTCAGGATGACTCACCGGCTGCACCTTAGACTGAGACACCGCCGTATGCTTGAGAACATACTGCGTGCGCATTTGCCGGACGTCGAAGTATGGGCATACGGCAGCCGCATTAGCGGTGCCAGTCATGACGGCAGTGACCTGGACCTGGTTTTGCGCAGCCCCGAATTGAATCAGATCCCGGTCAGCAAACTGGCAGATCTGGACAAGGCCCTGCGAGAGTCCACTATCCCATTCTTGATTGAAGCCAGAGATTGGGCGCGCTTGCCTGAAAACTTTCATTGCGAGATCATTCGTGACCATGTAGTGCTCTTGGGCCCGTCTGGCCGGCTAAAATAGAATCTCGATGATGAAATGGCACTCGTCTTCCACACTTCCGCGTGCCAACTACAGCTGGTTGGCTGCCGGCTGATCATAAACTTCGTGCCTGCCCGGCCTCTCTCCGGGCGCGGTCGAAAGTTTCAGAGTCATCCCGCCTCCGCTTTCCGTCCAGATTTGGAAAACTGCCGGCTGCGGGATGAATCGCCAGTTAGGGATAGATGCCCCGATACTTCACCGCGTCCACTATGCGCTGGATGGCGATCGTGTAGGCTGCCGTCCTCAAATCCTGGTTGGTCTGAACCGTGATTGCCAGCACGTCGTCCAGATTGTCCAGCAGCTTCCGCTTCATCTGGTGCCGGATCTCGCTCTCGTCCCAGGAGAAGGCCTGCAGGTCCTGCACCCATTCGAAGTAACTGACCACCACCCCGCCGGCATTACATAGAATGTCGGGTATGATCAGGACCCCTTTGTCCTCCAGGATGCGGTCAGCTTCCGGCGTCGTCGGCCCGTTGGCTCCCTCGGCGATGACCCTGGCGTTAATCTTGTCAGCGTTCTCGCCGGTGATCTGTCCTTCCAGTGCGGCCGGGACGAGCACATCTACGTTCAACGACAGAAGTTCTTCATTCGTCAGCGTGTCCGCGCGCGGGTAACCGGCCACCGTGCCCGTTTCTTCAGCGTAATGCTTCAGATGGCGCGGGTCCAGCCCCCTCTCATCATAGACCGCGCCGCCCACGTCGCTGACGGCCACGATCTTCGCGCCCCGTTCGTGCATCGAGCGCGCCGTCCAACTGCCGACATTGCCGAATCCCTGTATCGCAACCGTGGCATCTTCTATGTCGAGTCCCATGCGGCGGCGCAGCATGGCCCTGGTTATATAAGTGATACCCAGCCCCGTGGCGTACTCCCTACCGGCAGAGCCGTTCACAGCGAGAGGCTTGCCGGTCGTGACAGCCGGTACGGAATAGCCTCGATGCATGGAATAAGTGTCCATGATCCAGGCCATAACCTGCGCATTTGTACCTACGTCCGGCGCGGGAATGTCCATCTCCGGCCCGATGAAGAGACTGATTTCCGTGGTATAGCGTCGGGTCAACGCCTGCAGTTCTCTCTCCGAGAGCTCCTTGGGGTTTACGATGACGCCGCCTTTGGCGCCGCCATAAGGCAGATTCATCAGCGCGCATTTCCAGGTCATCCACATTGCCAGCGCTCGGGATTCGTCCAGCGTCACATCCGGGTGGTATCGAATGCCCCCCTTTGTGGGCCCCAGCGCGGTGTTGTGGTGCACGCGAAAGCCGGTGAAAATTCGAATCGAGTCATCATCCATCACCACGGGAAAGTGGACGATCAGTTCCCGGCGCGGCATCTTCAGGTATTCCCGCATATCGTCGTCGAGATCCATCGCATTGGCGACGCGGGTCAACTGCTCCTGGGCCACGGAGAATGCGCTGGCGCGTTGAAACGCGTGCGTATGCGCATGTGCAGATTCCAAATCTGTTGGTTGGTTGCTGGAAGAAGGATGCCGCATGGAAGCGGTGGTCTCGGCCGGTGGGGGTGAGTCTACAGTTGCAGGTGAAGGGGAAAATGTGTCTGCCTCGTCAGCGCGGGAACTGGGACCAGGCTGTTCACTTGACCTTGCAGTTTCCCGAACCGTAGAGTTCGAGCTGTGTTGTTTTTTCGTCATTGAAAAACACCTCTCTTGTTTCAGGTTCAGACTCAACCGTCTGAATTCGTGAAGCGCCCAGGCGTTCCAGGTGTCGTGAGCAGGGCTCATTTACTGGAAGGCGTCAGCCGGGTCTACTCCATCAGCCCTCCCAGAAAGGTTGCCGTGCGCCTGGTCGCTTCTGCCGGGGTCATGTCACCGCCAAAGGCCTGATGCATAGTCACACAGCCGTCGTAGCCTATCGTTCGCAAGCCGTCGAATATGGTGGCAAAGTCGATTCCCCCCGGCGAATCCAACGGGCGCAGAGTGGACATGACTTTCCCTCGCGTCCACGTATTCATGGGTTGGAGGCCGTCCGGCTCCGGCGTGTGGTTCTGCAGATAGACGTTGAACAGCCAGGGCTGAAAGGCGCGCAGTGTTGCCTCGCCATAGGCCTGGCCGCACAGGGCCAGATTGGCCGGTTCATAGATGATACCGAAATTGGGCCTGCCGACCTCCTTCAACACGGCCACCGAACCCTCGACCGTCTCGAAGAGGCTGCGCGTGTGGCTCTGATGGGCCAGGCGGATACCCCGCTCTTGGGCCTCATCGGCCGCCCGCCTGGCATGAATAATGTCCTCCTCCTTCTTCATGCAGATTCGGATCAAGTCCGCTCCCAGCGCCTCGGCCAGATCGAGGGAAGGGGTGATGCGCCGCAGACTGTTCGGACCTTCGGCGCTGTTTTCCGGTACGGGAAAATCGGCGGTTACCATCGAGATGGCAAGACCGTGCCCGTTTACCGTATCCTTAACACGTGCGGCCGCCCCCGCGGGACTGTGGACCCCCACAACCGATGCGCGCATACAGAGGGCGTCGTACCCTGCGTCGGCCGCGATGCGCGCCAGTTCCTCCAGAGGAATGGCGCTTTCCCGCTTATTGCTGAAGCTCTCCGCAACCCGCACTGAAAGAGAAAGTATCATACCGTCGAGTATACCTGAACCGGGATTAATTGGTAAAAAAGGTTCTGTGTTATCCTGTTACGGTCAAGGGCCGATTTCGGCAATTCAGACCGGCCACCGGCTAACATCCACAAGCCGAAAGCAATGCGCGTATTCCTCGACCAGCTGGGCTGCCGGCTCAACTTCAGTGAAAACAGTACTCTGGCGGGACGGCTGAACGCAGCCGGGCATCGCATCGTCGGCCGTCCGGAAGACGCGCAGGTGATCGTGCTCAACACCTGTGCCGTCACGAGCCAGGCCGCGCGCAAGAGCCGCCAGGCAGCGCGCCACCTGAACAAGCGCAACCCCGACGCCCGTATCGCTATTACCGGCTGCTACGCCACCCTCGCCCCCCAGGAGAGCGCTGCTCTCCCCGGCGTCGAACTGGTAGCAGACAACCATGATAAGGAGATGCTGCACACGCTGCTCGAGCCCTGGAGCGCGGAGCTCTCCGATCCTGACGACCTGTTTCGCATACAGCCTCACGGCACACCCTTCGCCCCGGCGTCCCCTGAGGAGGGGGAAGGACGTACGCGCGCCTTCGTGAAGGTACAGGACGGTTGCCAGAACCGCTGCACATTCTGCATCGTCACAGCCCTGCGCGGAGACAGCCGCAGCCGCACGACGGCCGACGTCGTTCAGGAAGTGCAGGCGCTGGTAGACGGCGGTTTCCGCGAAGCCGTGCTCACAGGTGTCCACCTGGGGGCCTTCGGCAGGGACCTTCCGGGCCGGCAGAGGACCGATCTCAAGGAGTTGACGGCGGCCATCCTCACAGATACCGACATCGCCCGCCTGCGGCTCAGCAGCCTGGAGCCCTGGGAACTGGCCGACGGCTTCTTTGACCTCTGGCAGCGCTGGCCGGGGAGGCTGTGCCCCCATCTGCACCTGCCTCTGCAGGCCGGTACCGACGCCCAGCTGCGCCGCATGGCCCGTCGCTGCACCGTCGCAAGCTTCCGCAAGCTGGCAGCTGACGCCCGCGCCGCCATCCCGAATCTGATCATCACCACCGATCTGATTGTCGGTTTTCCTGGCGAAACGGAGACTGACTTCGAAGAAGGTCTGGGCTTCGTCGAAGAGATGCGTTTCGCCCATGCCCACATATTCCCCTTCAGCCCCCGCGCCGGCACCGCCGCGGCCGGCTTCGACGAACAGGTACCTAAGGCGGTCAAGCGAGAGCGTTCGCGGCGCATGCACCAGGTAGTTGCCCACACAGCCGAAATGGAACGGAGAAGATTTGTAGGCTCCACTCGCCCCGTCTTGTGGGAGGGCAGCGGACAGCCGCTGACTGATCAGGTTGATGCGTTTCTCTGGGGCGGCTTGACCGATAACTACCTGCGTGTTTCGGCCCAGGCCCCGGCAGGCCTTGACCTCAGCAACCGGATCACTCCCGCGCGCCTGGATGAACTTCACGGCGAAACCATGTACGGCGAACCTCTTCTGCATGAGGCTCGCACTGCCGGCACCTAGAGTTCCCGTCCCACGGTATCCCACTGGCCGCGTCGGCCCACAAGGAGCATCTGATGCCCACAGAATCGTCAGCCGACCCCAATCAGTCCTCGGCGCACGAAGTGGAGCCGGGCAACCGCCGCGAGCAATTAGGCTGGTACTTCTATGACTGGGCCAACTCAGCATTTTCAACAACTGTCGGCTCCGTCTTCCTCGGCCCCTATGTCTCCAATCTGGCCGAACTGGCCGCCGGTCCCGACGGCATGGTCCGCATTCTCGGCGCACCAGTCGCTCCTTACTCATTCTTGTCCTACTGCATCTCGATTTCTGTAATCTTGCAGGTGTTGTTTCTGCCAATTTTGGGGGCCATCGCCGACTATTCGAGCCTGCGCAAGAAGTTGATGCAGATCTTCGCCGTCGCCGGCTCCTGGGCCACTATGTTCATGTTTTTCGTTACCGAACAGACCTGGTGGCTGGGCGGTCTCCTCTTCATTTTCGCAAATCTCTGCTTTGGCGCCGCCATCGTCTTCTACAATGCCTTTCTTCCCGACATCGCCGAACCGGATGAGCGAGACCGCGTTTCGTCGGTAGGCTGGGCGCTGGGCTATCTGGGAGGCGGCATTCTTCTGACGCTCAATCTTGCCTTCTTCCTGTTGAGCGACAGCATCGGTGTTGACTCCAGTCTGGCCGTTCGCATCAACCTCTTCTCCGGCGGACTGTGGTGGTTCTGCTGGTCATTCGTTACCTGGAGGCTGTTGCGCTCGCGAGACACCGCCAAAGCGCTCCCTCCAGGCGAGACCTATCTGTCGACAGGTCTCAAACAGCTGTGGGAGACCTATCAGGAAGCTTCAAAGTACCCCCATACAATCCGTTTTCTGATCGCCTATCTGCTGTATAACGATGGCATCCAGACTGTGTTTGCAGTAGCGGCCGTATTTGCCGCGGCGCCGCTCCTGCAGGGCGGATTGGAGATCGAGCAGGACGTGCTCACGATGGTTATTCTGATGATCCAGTTCGTGGCCTTTGGGGGTGCGCTACTCTTCGGCAGACTGGCGCTTCGCGTCGGAGCCAAGAAGGCACTGATCGTCGGCCTGATCGTCTGGACAATTGTTGTAATTTACGCCTACCTGGGACTGCAAGGGGAGAGCCGAATCCTTGAGTTCTGGATTCTGGGCGCGTTCATTGCCCTGGTGATGGGAGGCACACAAGCGGTCAGTCGCGGCCTCTTTGCCAACATGATTCCGCAAGGAAAAGAGGCTGAGTTCTTCTCCATTTACGAAGTCAGCGAAAGGGGCACCTCCTGGCTGGGCCCGCTGGCTTTCGGCCTGGTCAACCAGTTCACCGGGAGTTTGCGCCCCGCGATAGTCTCGATAATTCTGTTCTTTGTGGTCGGGCTTGCACTGCTGCTGAGGGTAGATGTTCGCCGGGCCATTACCGAATCCGGCAACAAGCCGCCGACCGTTGTCTGAGTCGGGCCGTCAGCTGCCCGCTCTATAGGTCCCACTCATAAACATTGCCGGTCCTGGCGTCGATGACAATGGTCTGGCCGTCGACCAGTTCATCCCATTCTCCGGCCGCCTGAAGAATTGCGGGGATCCCCAACTCCACGGCCGCCAGCGCCGCGATGCTGTCGGGCGCCGACTCCGCGGTGATCAACCCCCCGGCATGGTAGACCAACTCCATACTGACCTGGTTCAACTCTTCCGCCACCAGAATGTCCTGCGTCGTCATCATCCGGCGCTGAATTTCCTGCGCCTGGGGGTCCTGGCCCGGCCTCAATCGCACCACGCGGCCGCTCATGCGTCGATTGCCTACGCCCTGCCCATGCATCAGCACTCTGGCGATGCGGCGGACGGTCATCAGATTGGTTTCTCCCGGCACACCGCCAACGACGCCGCCGGTCACGACCGTGACGTCTCCCTGCTGGACAAAGCCGGCGCGCAGGGCGATACGAACGGCGTCTTCCAACATTTCGTCGATCGTGTTCATGCGCTGGCCCATCAGGGGAAATACACCCCAATAGAGTGCCAGTTGCCGGTAGACGAGATGGCTGGGTGTCACCGCGATGATGGGAACGGAGGGTCTGAATCGGGCCAGTTTCTTGGCCGTCGCCCCTCTGGCCGTGGGCGCAATAATGGCCGCGGCGCCTACATTCCGCGCCGTATCTACTGTGGCCTGGCTGACCGCTTCGGCTACTGAAAGCGCGTCTTTAGCGTTTGAATCAGGTTCCTTCTCAGAGCCGGTCGCCGGGGCGCCGAAGAAGCCATCCAGCGCCTGTTGAGAGGGACGGTAGTGCGGTCGGGTAACACTGCGCACTCGTTCCGCCTCCTGGGCGATATTCGCCATCGTCTGAACAGACTCCACCGGGTAGATGCCGGCCGCGGTCTCGCCCGAAAGCATAATGGCGTCGCTGCCGTCCAGCACGGCGTTCGCCACGTCACTGGCCTCGGCGCGGGTCGGTCGCGGGTTGCGAATCATCGATTCGAGCATCTGCGTCGCTGTGATCACAGGTTTGTCGGTGTCGATACAACGGGCGATGATCATCTTCTGGATCATCGGCACAGCTTCCGGACTGGTCTCGATGCCCAAATCCCCGCGCGCCACCATAAGGCCGTCGGACGCCTGAACGATCTCCTCGATGTTGTCTACCGCTTCGGGCTTCTCAATCTTTGAGATGATCGGCGTTGCCCGGCCCATGGGCGCGCGGCTCTGCACTACCTTTCTCAGCGCGTGAACGTCCGCAGCGGTACGAACAAAACTGAGGGCTATCCAATCCGCCTGATGTTCCAGCGCAAAGTCGACGTCGACGCGATCTTTCTCAGTCATGGAGGGAACGGTCAGCCTGGTCTGAGGGAGATTCATTCCCTTGCGATCTTCCAGGATTCCGCCAACGATCACCCGGGTTCGCACGGTCGTCTCAGACGCGTCAATGACTTCCAGTTCGAGCAGGCCGTCATCCAGTAGAATGCGCTCTTGCGCTTCTCCGGCCGCCTGCGCCTGCGTATCGAGGCGGCCCCGCTCGATGCTGGACGGGACCTCCTTGTTCTGGATCGGCACGCGTCCGGGCTCGCCGATGATGTCTTCGGTTGTAAGAATCAGCTCTTCACCAGCAGTCAGCGGGACGCCCCCCGGCTGCATTACGCCCACTCGAAGCTTCGGCCCTTGCAGGTCGACGAGAATCGCGACGGGCCGGTTGCGTTCCTGGGCAATCTCACGAATCGCGTGGATATTGCGGGCGTGAAAATCGTGGTCCCCGTGACTCATGTTGATGCGCGCCACGTTCATGCCGGCGTCGATCAGCTGTGCAAGAGTATCGGGATCGGTACTGGACGGCCCAATAGTACAGACAATTTTGACCCGCAACATTCGCGAACTCCGGTGTCTGGTGGTCGATAGCAGCTGAACGGTATGGCCAGGGGGTCTTGCTGCTTCGTTTGGTCGAGAAGTTAAGAACGGGGCCTAACGCCCGCCGCCGTGTTGCCATCAGACCAGTGTGGGCGACATCCCTCGACTGGCCGGCGGCTTGGGAATACCGTTGAGTTACTGGTAGCTGATCCTGTCGCTCGTGCGCACCACCTGTATCCAGGTCCGGCCCGGCTTCAGAGTGATGGGTTGCTCGCCGGGCCCGAGCCAGCGGGGCGGGCTCTGGTCATTTGCCCGCCAGGTACCTTCATATACCTTCCCATTTCGAAACACACGCAGGTCTCCGAAGCCGTACAGATTAATCTTGACGCTGAGCGTTCCCAGGCTGTCTTCAACGATGTTCGTCTCCTCGTGTTCGGCAAAGACGACGATCACGTTGTCGCTGCTGATCTGGCGGCCTGTGGCCTGGTCCATGTGCACTGCGCCGCTCTGAAATCGAAGATAGCGGCCAGTTGACGGGTCGTAGCGCCATTCGACACCGTTATTCTCCGGGTAAGGAATACGAATCGTGTTGGCCTCGGAGGCCCAAAACTCCTTTGGCGTCTCGCTGAACGGAAAGCTTGCCCGCTCCAACGGCCGGGGGTTGTTTTTCTGGCTCTCCAGCCAGGGACTGAATATTTCCAGGCAGTAGGGCAGCAGTGGCGACACGTCGCAAGTCTTTGCCATGTCGATCATCCAGCGGCGTACTCTGTCGACGCTTGTCCGCAAACGCGTGCGATAGTTGCCGCCAACACTGAAGAAGTAGGTCTCGCTTTCGGGATCTTCCGAATCGGCGTCCAGATAGGGGAATCCTACCTCGTTCTTGAGCAGATAACGTATGCCG
>VXRG01000102.1 GCA_009838625.1 Caldilineaceae bacterium SB0664_bin_27 | reverse complement strand
GTGTGATCGAGGTGTGAAGGGCGGGAGTGGGCGGCGTCATGTGGCCGGGAGAAGCGCACCCCGGCGACTACGTTTGTATCGAGGAGATACTTGGCGCTATTCCACAGCTTGAGTCGCCCGACGGCGATTCTGTTGTCGCGACGGAATAAGGTTTTCAGTGCGCGCCTCAGGGGCGAGGAGCAACTCTTTCAGATTGGTCCTGTTCAAACTCTCCAGCCTTCGCCACAGTTCAATTGGCAAAAGCACAGCAGTTTCGACGCCGCGCCTTGTCACGATCTGTGGTCCTTGTTCGAGAGAGGCCTCCAACAGCTCGCTGAATCTCGACTCTGCTTCCTGAATCGGCCATTTCCTGCTAACAGTTCACCTCTTTTGCAGTCTTTCTGAATAGATTCCCGTCCTTACAACAGACTCTGCTAAGTCTCCATCGGTGTCAAGATGAAGACAGGCTTATATGAGAAATGCGCTTCCAGTGCCTGAGGGCCTTTGCGGTGCGCCCTTTCACCCCGCGAAGCAAGGATACTGGAAAGAAGTCCACCAATAGTCTGAAGCTCTGAGAATCCCCACAACGCACAGTTCCTGGCTAAAACCGCGTCTGCCCAGAAAACCGGGAATGCGCATGCCTACAAAGATCCACTTGACAGGCTGGCAGAAATCGTGTACTATGTAGTACACATGACATTCGGCAAGTTCATTCGTTCCGCTCGCGATAAGAGATTCAAGGAAGACCGGTCCTTCTCGGTGCGGCAGGTGGCGCAACGCATTGGGGTGGAGCCGTCGTACTTGAGCAAGATCGAGCGAGACCAGGTAGCGCCGCCTTCGGAGGCGACTATACGGCGGCTGGCCGGGGAGTTGGGCGAGGATGCGGACCTGTTGCTGGCGATGGCGGGCAAAGTCTCCAGCGACCTGCGGAATATCATCATGCAGCGGCCGCAGCTGTTCGCAGAGCTGTTGCGGCAGATGAAGGATGCACCCGATCACACAATTCAGAGCGTCGCGCGCGAGATACGGGACGGAGATTGGTAAGGGCCGGTGTTGCAAATGAAAGGACCCAGGAGGGCAAAAATGATTGAACTGAAAAGGAACCAGCTGATTTTTCGATTTCCGGAGGTGCATAAGGATGCCAAGTGCCGGATCTCGTTCCAGCGCACCTTGCGCATACCTGACGATAACCGGCCCTATTCGTTGCCGCCGGGTCTGGGGAAGTTTCCGCTGAACCTCGTGGACGACTACACGGAGAGTGTGCCGGCAGGTTGGAACGCGCACGGTGGTGTTTTCCTGCCGATGTACCAGGCGGAGGCGATGTGGCTCAACTTCAGCGGTTCTTATCCGATGGCGGTGAAGGTGGCTGCTGGCAAGATCAATGCGGTGACGGGTGAGGGCTGGAAGAACGATCTCTCGAGGAGGCCGCAGGACTATGTGGTCATACCTGATCAACCCTGGCTGGATGGATTCTCAGTGATGAAAGGGATGATACGGCAGTTTGTGGCGATGCCCCTTGGGGAAGGATACACGGCGGAGGAACAGTTGACGGGCGAGGCCGAGCACGGCGGGCTGCAGATTGTGGTCTATCCCATTAAGCCGTCATATTACGAGAGAGAGGAAGAGGAGTTCATGCCGATGTCCTATGCTCCGCTACGCGCCTTTTCCGAGCCCGCTAAGGAGATGGGTCTGGCGCCGGGCGGTCTCATGCGGCAGGAGATTTACGAGGACGATTATGGGCTTGAGGCGTGGGAGACGTCGGTGCGCTCGCGTTGTTACGTGCATATTGTGAACAGTGTTCAGTTCTTCAGTGTGACGGGCGCTCATCCGCCGAGCAAGCCGCCGACAGCAAAGGAGTATACGAAGGCGGGGCTGCCGTGGTTTGACTATTACGGCGGTGATCTGAAGGCGTTGGAAGGGGCGAAGAAGCTGGCGGGGCTGGACAGTGTTGCGGTGAAGAAGCTGAAGACGGGTGATGGCGTGCTGCCGGATAATGAGTCGGTGGAGCCGAAGGTGGTGAAAAAGCTCGGGAAGGGTAAGGTGCGGGAGGGGGAGTTTTAGCGGCCGGAAATAAACTAAGTTGGAAGAGTGTGACTCCGCATAGCGCTCTTCCAACTTGCTGGCACGACCGTTGGACAATTGTCGAAACGTAACAATGGGGGGATAGGCCAGTGACGGCAAGTGGCCTTCGTGCAAGCGGCTCCTGGGGCTTTCCGCATTAGGCCGTCGACCATCATTTCAGGCCGTACTTCTTTATGGCCAGGGCAATCGACCCGCAAACGTTGAGAAGAGAATTCACCTCCTCGTCCGTCAGACACCGGTTAATCAGACATTTGACATCCTGCCCTGCGGCCATGAACAAGCCAGTGTTCTGGGCTTTCTCTTTAGTGTCACTGATAACTTCATCCGGCAACGCCACTTTCGATTTTATGCTGCCGGCGCCCCCAAATGCCGTGTATAGACTCTGCTTGTAAACTGAATTGGGGGGATATGCAAAGCAAACGGGAACGCGTACTTCATCTACGATAACACCTGACGAAAATCCTTTTGCGCCCCATGAGATATGCATGGAATTCTCTTTGGACCACTCAAGAATGCGAGAGAACACAGTTCTACCATTGTCGTCGAGTGATGCGAGAAACGTCCCTTCGCTTACTGCAGGGGCAGACTTAGAAGATACTTGCACCGGTCGACGAGACTCTTCGCCAACGACGATCTCCTGTGACATGAGCTGCCTACCTCCTTCGGCTTGAAAGAAAGCAAATTCGACACAGGTCACATTGACGCCTTTCGAATTCAGGAACTGTGCCGTTTGTCTGATCTGCGGAGCGACTTCCTGGCACACAATTACAATTCGTTGGTCCTTGTTGAACGCAACGGCGTCGGATTCGCTCAGGTCAAAATGCTGACGGTGGTATTCGGCGAAGTTTAGCGATTCGTCGTTCATATAAGTGCGGGAGATTGTCTCCAGTTGATCGATATCGAGTCGCTCGGCGAATGCTGCATATTCCAGAGCTTGCGCAACGGTGTCGCGCGGCGTCTTCGCCCTCTTTAGTTCGACTACAACCACATTCCCGGCGCTGTCCACGCCCAGCAAATCGATGTAGGCCCCCAAGTCGGTGACGACTTCGCGCCCGATGATAAGAAGCTCATTGTCTTCAAGTATGCCTTCTGGATTGGACTCAAGCCAGTTGTGTAGAGTTTCCTCGGTGTTACCGGCTTGAAAAGGTTCTTGGCCATACTGGACGAACTTGCCATCAGGTTGAATGCCGAAGATTCGCATGAGTTCCACCAGTTTTTCAGCCGTATATTTTTCAACGATGGAAGAGTAGAGCGAATGGATGATCCCTATTCGCTAGTCGTTTCAGAACCACTATTCCTATAGGCTCTCTTACCGAAAGAGGACAAAAAACTGACCGATTCCGAAAGAGGCGACACTCTTGTTTATCTCACGCGTATAGCACCACTTGCTCGTTTTCCACCTCGACGCGGTAGGTGCGGACGCGGAGGTTGGGGTCGTAGAGGGCCTGGCCGGTTTTAATGTCGAACTCCCACTGGTGCCAGGGGCATTTGAGGATTTCGCCTTCGCGGGTGTAGGTCATACCG
>VXRG01000098.1 GCA_009838625.1 Caldilineaceae bacterium SB0664_bin_27 | reverse complement strand
CCCCTAACCCCTGCCCTATGTCATTCCCGTGTCATCCCCCGAGCCCCCATTGATCTTTATGGCAATCTCGTGGCAAAATAGGCTGAACGGCCGCATGGCCCGGCATCCAACGGGAGAAGGACAAAAATGGGACAATCCGACCAACTCATGCAGGAGAACGAAGCGCTCCGCGAACGCCTCTCCCGCCTCAGCGAAGCCAGCCTCCGCATCAACGAAAGCCTTGAGCTCGACACCGTACTGCAGGGCGTTCTCGACTCTGCCTGCTCGCTCACCCGCGCCCGCTACGGCGTCCTTTCGCTGCTCGACGAAACCGGGGGCTACGAAAACTTTCTCGCCTTCGGCATGACCCCCGCTGAAACCGAATGGCTCTGGAGCCTCCCCGAGGGCCTCGAGCTCTTCGAATACTTCGGCAAGATCCCCTCCCCCATGCGCCTCGAGGACATGCTCGGACACATGCAGGCCATGGGCCTTCCCGAATTCCACCCAGCCCTCGAAGTCAGCTCCCCTCTTTCCCTCCTCGCCGCCCCCATCGAACACCGCGGCGAACGCGTCGGCAGCATCTTCGTGGCCGAAACCGGCTCCGGCCGCGCGTTCAGCCCCGAAGACGAAGAGACGCTCGTCATGTTCGCCTCCCAGGCCGCCCTCGTCATCGCCAACGCCCGCCGCTACCGCGACGAACAACGGGCCAAAGACGATCTCGAAACGCTCATCAACACCTCCCCCGTCGGCGTCGTCGTGTTTGACGCCAAATCCGGTAACCCGGTCTCCTTCAACCGCGAAGCGCGCAGAATCGTTGGCAGCCTCCAGCTGCCCGGCCGCTCCCTTGAAGAGCTCCTTGAAATCATGTCCTACCGCCGCGCGGACGGCCGCGAGACGGACCTCGACCAGATACCCCTGGCCCGCGCCCTCAGCGCCGGCGAAACCGTCCAGCTTGAGGAGATCGTCCTGCAGGTCCCCGACGGCCGCAGCGTCACCGCACTCATCAACGCCACCCCTTTGCTCTCCAACGACGGCCAGCTGCAGTCCTACGTCGTCACCCTGCAGGACCTCACGCCCCTGGAGGACCTGGAACGGCTGCGCGCCGAGTTCATGGGCATGGTCAGCCACGAGCTCCAGATCCCCCTCACTTCCATCAAAGGCTCCGCCACCACGCTCCTCGACGACGGCTCCGCGCTCGACCCCGCCGAAATCCTCCAGTTCCACCGCATCATTTCAGACCAGGCCGACAGTATGCGCAGCCTGATCAGCGACCTGCTGGACGTGGCCCGCATCGAGACCGGCACGCTCACCGTCTTCCCCGAACCCTCGAATCCCGTGACCCTCGTCGACGAAGCCAAGCGCCTCTTCCTCAACACGGGGCGCAGCAACATCATCCACGTCGACCTCGGGCCCGACCTGCCGCAGATCATGGCCGACAGACGCCGCATCGTCCAGGTTATCAGCAACCTCCTTTCCAACGCGGCCAAACATTCAGGCGAACGGGCCGCCATCAGAATCAGCGTCCTGCGGGAAGAGTTTCAGGTCGTTATCGCCGTCACCGACGAAGGCAGAGGCATTCCCGCGGACCGCCTGCCGTTGCTGTTCAGAAAGTTCTCGCGGCTGAATGAGGAGGAACGAAAGAGCGGCGCCTCGGGCTCCGGGCTGGGCCTGGCCATCTGCAAAGGCATCGTCGAAGGCCATGGAGGGCGCATCTGGGCCGAAAGCGACGGCCTCGGCCTGGGCGCACGCTTCACCTTTACCGTCCCCGCGGTGGAAGGAGAGAGCGCGGCCACGGTCTTCGACGCGGCCTCCCTTGCCCCCCAGGAAGAAGGCGCCGCGGCTGACCGCAAACGCATCCTCGCGGTCGACGACGACCCCCAGGCCCTGCGCTATATCCGCGACGCTCTCTCGAAAGCAGGCTACGAACCAATCCTGACCGCAGAGCCGCAAGACGTGGAACAGCTCATGGAGGAAAGAAGACCCCACCTCGTCCTGCTGGACCTGATGTTCCCCGAAGTCGACGGCATCGACCTGATGAGAGGCATCCTCGATAAGACCGAGGTGCCGGTGATCTTTCTGTCAGCCTACGGCCAGGAAGGCGTTGTCGCCAGGGCCTTCGATATGGGCGCGGTCGACTACGTGGTAAAACCGTTCGCGCCCACGGAGCTCGCCGCCCGCATCCGCGCGGCCTTGCGCAGGGGCGCAGGCCTCGGCCGCCATGCACAGTTCGAAACCTACGTGCGGGGCGATCTGAGCATCGACTACAGCGAACGGCACGTAACGCTCGCCGGACGCCCCATCAGGCTCACGGCAACAGAGTACGCAATGCTTTTTGAACTCTCAACCAACGCCGGCCTGGTACTGTCCCACGACCAGCTGCTGCACCGGGTCTGGGGCGAAGGCAATACGGGGGAATCGGGGCTGGTCAGAACGATTGTGAAAAGGTTGCGCCAGAAACTGGGAGACGATGCCCGCAACCCGCTCTATGTCTTCACGCAGCCGCGCGTGGGCTATAGTATGAAGAAGAGCGATACTGAGGAGCAAGTGGATAGTGGATAGGGGATAGTGGAAGTGCGAGGAGAGAGGAAGGGCGAGGAGAGAGGAGAGAGGGAACGGCGGGGGCAGGGCCCGGCTCTGCGGGGGGGTGTTTCTGCTACTGTATAAGGAGACGAACTGGTGAAACGATTGCTCGCCGCGGTTGCGCTGCTGGCACTGCTGCTCCCGGCAGCGCTGCTGGCCCAGGACGGAGGACTGACGCTCGAAAGGCTGGCATCGCAGATCGAAAGACTCTTCGCAAACCAGGGAGAGCTGGCCGCACGCGTCGCAGACCTCGAAACAAGGGTCCCGCCGCCGCTGCCCAGCCCCCATACAGCACAGACAGACGGCAATTCACCGCCGCCCGGCGCGCCGCCGCCGCAGACGCAGCCAACGCCAACCCGGCAAGCCGCGCCGACAGGAGCGCCGCCCGCCGACCTGGGCCTGGAACCCGCCGACGAGCCAACACCGCACGTGACCCCGGGGGCAGGCTTCGCCCCGACGCCCGTACTGCCGCAACCCCTTGACGACCCGCCCACACTGCTGGAAGTCACCGCAGACCGGGCCAACGTCTACGCAGGGCCCGGCAGCCATCACGACGTCATCGAAACCGTCACAAAAGGCGACACCTTCCCCGGACCGCTGGCCCTCGTGAACGGATGGTACTACTTCTGCTGCCTCGCCAACGAACTGTCAGGATGGATCGCAAGACCCCTGGTCACACTGCTCAACACGGACCAGGTCCCCGCCTGGCAGGCCGCACGCAGCGCCGCAGTCGAACTCGAGCTGGACACCCTCCTGCGCTACAACGACGACTACCTCGGCAAAAAAGTCTACTTCAGCGGCGTCCAGGTCCTGCAGGCAATGGACAGCGCGCTCCTCATCGTCATCCCCGCCGACGGATGGGTCGAGTCCGCCTGGCTTCTGTATGAGAACAGCACGCCGCGGGTGCTGGCGCGGGACAGGATCGAGTTTGTCGCCCAGGTCGAGGGCCTGCACCGGCTTGATACGACCTTCGGCGTCGCCGTGACGATGCCCCTCCTGCGCGTCGTGGCATTGCGCCTCGTTGAATAGATGCGCCCACCC
>VXRG01000044.1 GCA_009838625.1 Caldilineaceae bacterium SB0664_bin_27 | reverse complement strand
CTCGCTTACGTCATCTAACCTATTTCTCAACCCCAATTTAGATGCGATTGCCCTGGGAAAAGGGTGCAGTCCGGATTTGGGTGTGAGCTCTCGCAAACCTATGCCAGCGATTGGACCATGGCCGGTCTGTAAACGACAATGGGCCGGCAGAAGCGCTGACCACGCCTTGCCCCTGCCCTCGCGCCCCCAGCCGCTCCGCCTCTGACCACCGGCCACTACCGTTCCACCGACCACTGCCGTTTTATCCCTATCTGACCCCCTTCATCCCAGCATCGGGATGCACCCTTCTACTGGCGTCCCTCCGCTGCCGCGCGGCCTCGAAGAGAATGACGGCGCCGGCCGCGGCAACATTGAGAGACTCGGTCGCGGCGGCCATGGGAACCGCCACCGTTTCGGCTCTTTCCCGCATCTGCGAACTCGCCCCGCGCGCCTCACTGCCCAGCGCCAGCGCCGACGGTTCGTTCCAGTCGACTTCATCGTAGACGATGCTGCCCTCTGCGCTTGCCAAGTAGAGGGGCTGGCCACTGGGCAGGGCGGCCCAGACCTCCTCCCAGTCCGCCTGGATACGAATTGGGACCCGAAAGTGCGCACCCATCGCCGCCCGCAGGACTTTACCGTTGAACGGGTCGACGCAGCCGGGCGCGAAGAGGACCTGGTCGGCGCCGGCGGCGGCGGCCGTGCGCAGGAGAGCGCCGGCGTTGCCGGGATCCTGCACACCGTCCAGAATCAGGGAGAGCGCGGCGGTGGAAGGCAGGGGCAACTCCGGTATGGGAACCACGGCCAAGATGCTCTGCGGCGATACGGTCTCGCTGATCTTGTCGAGAATGGCGGGCGGTACCAGATAGAGCGGACAGGCCTGCTGGAGCTGCGCCGCAAGATCCGGCTGCGCGTCTGCGGCAGAGGCGGTGATAAAACATGTGTGGAAGGCTGCGCCCATGGTCAGGGCGTCCTTCACCAGGCGCGTTCCTTCCAGCGTACAGAGGCCGTGGGCTTGCCGGTGGCGGCGGCGGTGCAGCTTGGCCGCCAGTTTGATCTGGGGATTGCTGGCGCTGGTGATCTCTTTCATTCAGCCATCTGGAGCGCAGGCTCTCCGAAGAGAGTTACGGCCTCGACATCGGGAGATCGGGGCACATCGGACGTCGGCGCCGGACAGAGCGGACAAAAAAGCAGAGACGACTGTCTCTGCAATCTGCACTCTGAATTGTCAGACGGCCGGGTGGCCGTTGCAACAATGCATTCAAGCGGTGAAGCGGGAGCAAATTGTTCAGTTCGCGTGGCTCTTGGCCAGTTCAGCCAGTGCGCTGAAGCCTTCTGCGTCATTTGCGGCGATATCGGCCAGCACCTTGCGGTCCACCTGGACATCAGCCTTTTTGAGTCCGTAGATCAGGTGACTGTAACTAATGCCGTTGAGCCGGGCCGCGGCATTGATACGGGTAATCCACAGCCGGCGGAAATCGCGTTTGCGGTTGCGGCGGTCGCGATAGGCAAAGGCAAGTGATCTGATCATCGCCTCGTTGGCGCGCTTGAAGAGCTTGGACCTGCTGCCAAACTGCCCCTTCGTAAACTTGAGTACCTTCTTATGGCGCCTGTGCGCATAAACCTTTGGTCTGGAACGTGCCATTGGTTGAATCCTTGTATCTGACGGTTGCGACGCCTAGGAATGGGGCCCCGCTGGATCTGTGCCTGCATGAATCCACAGGCGACAAAAGACTGTAATCGGGCCGGTTGAGAAAGCGTCTTGCGTTCTGTCAGGTGCCCGCGCCCGGTCTGGACAGGTCTAGGAGACCAACTTTTTGGTCGCTCTGGCCTGGCCTTTGTTCGGGCTTGTAATCTTGTGGCGGTAGTCGCTGACCTTGCGCTTTTTGCGGCGCAGGTGGTTACCGCCCTGCTTCCGGCGCAGCAACTTTCCATTTTTCGTCACACGGAAGCGCTTTTGCGCGCCCTTGTGGCTCTTCATCTTTGGCATAGGTTTTCTCGGTTGTTCTCGCGTCCCTCACAAACCAAGGACAGATTGAGACTGCATAACGGGATGCAGCGACTGAGCGAAAACTGCGCCCCCGTCTTAAGGGGGCGCAGTGGACAAGCTAACTCCCCTCCGCACAAGCGCAGCAGAGGGCGTCGTGCAAGCCTAAATGTTAGCACAGCCAACCGCCAGACCCAAAATCTGGCGGTCGGTAGCAAAAGGCGGCTGTAAGATTCGTGCTAGGCGGCAGGGGCGAGAAGCATCACCATGCTGCGGCCTTCAAAACCCGGGCGGGATTCGACAACCGCTTCTTCTGCCAACTCTTCCGTCACCCGTTTCATCAGGTCGAGGGCAATGTCCCTGTGGACTATCTCACGGCCGCGGAAGCGGATGCGCACCCGCACTTTGGCGCCATCCTTCAGGAACTTTCTCGTCTTGTTGAGAACGACCTGAATATCATGTTCCCCGGTCTTAGGCCGCAAGCGTACTTCCTTGATCTCGATCTGCTTCTGGGCCTTGCGCGATTCCCGCTCCCGTTTCTGTCTCTCGTAGAGGTATTTGCCGTAATCCATAAACCGGCAGACCGGCGGATTGGCATTGGGCGCAACTTCTACTAGATCCAGATCTTTCTCCTCGGCTGCCTGCAGGGCAGCCTGTACCTCCATGATGCCGAGTTGCGTGCCAACTTCATCGATGACCCGCACCTGAGGCGTACGAATCCGGTGATTGATTCGTGTGGTGTTTCTGCTAATTCCTGATCTCCTTTGGGCGTCTTGCCCACAATACCGCAGAGGTAGACTCCCTCCCCCCTTTTGCGTAGATTAATCCTTGCGCCCGAATGGTAAGGTGGTAGCGCAATGAACAACCTGTTTCAAAATGGAGGTACGGTCAGAATACATCTGTGGAAAACGATCGCCTGTAAAATCCGTGAGAGTATAACATTACAGAAATACTACGTCAAACCCGAAAAAAGGAGACAGACATGATTCCGTAAGGTGTGCGGCTGCCTTCTTAATCCGGATTTTCGGAAGTTGCATATGGTCAGAATTGGAGGCGACAGGTCGTTGTCCGGAGCATAGTTTTCACGTTTGACCGCCGCCAGGTTACCAGGTTGCCGCTACATGACCATCACGTGCGTCACTGCTCCTATGCGGCGCCAAAGAGTAGCAGGGGCGCCCGCTCGGGCGCCCCTGTATTGCTGGCCTGTCACCGCGCCCGGAGGGCACGCATCGAAAGTCTATTCATACCAGCCGGAGCCAATGAGCAGGCCGTCGTGGCGCACGGTCCAGGAGTGCTTGGTCTGCTCGGCGCCGGTGGCAGGATTGAGGAACACATAGCGTACCCACAACCCCTCCGCCGTCGCTTCCAGCATGTCGGTGCCGAAATGATAGCCGGTGGAGTCCAGACCCAGATCTTCCTTTAAATCCTGACCCAGCAGATCCGGGTTGGCGTGGGCGATTAACTGATCATTCTCGTCGAAAATGTAGACATACCATTCCCCATCCACACTTTCCGGGGTGTTGTAATGCGCCACGGCTGCTTCCCGGCCATGCGCCTTATAGTAGCGCAACGCCTTATCAACCATGGCAACGGTATATTCAGCCGGTTGCGCCTTGGTAACGGCCAAGGCGAGACTGGGCAGGACCTGGTACCAGCCGGAGCCGAACAG
>VXRG01000124.1 GCA_009838625.1 Caldilineaceae bacterium SB0664_bin_27 | reverse complement strand
CCCCTCCTCTGCGCATCTCCGGGAGGCAGCCGAAGGGAATGTTGGAGGGGTTGGCATCGGCGGCGCGCAACTCGTCGAGCGGAAGGGTCAGGTCCCTGTTGAGACCGAGGGCACCGTGCGCCATCGGGTAGTCGCCATCGAAAATCAGCACGGCTTTCTCCTTTCGTGGTCGGCAGTGTTTTCTGCAGGATGTCGCGGTTTCGGTTTGCCATGGCTGGCGGAGCGATTCGACAACCGCCCCTGACCGCCTGGGGAAAAGTAGCTTTGGAGGGGAGGCCGGGCAATCGCCTAGGCCCATGCCGGCCGGCATCCGCGACCCTGAGACCGGGCTCCGGTTGGCCACCTTCTCCGCATTGGATATGTTAAAGCCGCTGGGATTACAACCCATTACCCGACCCATCCCATGAAAGCCGCCCTCGCCCAGTTCATCTTCGAAAGCAACACCTTCGCCCCCGCCCTAGCGGAGATCGACCTTTTCAGGAAAGGGGGCGTCTTCCTCGAAGCCGAAGCCCAAGTGCGCGCCTGGGCCACCGGAACCGACTCGCAGATGCACGGCAGCCTAAAGGTGCTGGCCGCAGCCGGCTGGGAAGCTGCCCCCTGTTTCACCGCCCTCTGCGGCTCTCCCGCCGGACGCCTGAGCGCCGCCTGCTTTCGCGAGATCAGCGACACCCTGCTCGACCGGGTCGCCGCCGCCATGCCGTTCGACGTTCTCATCCTCCACCTGCACGGGGCCGCAGCCGCCGACGGCGAGGACGATCCCGAGGGGTACCTCCTCGAAAAGGTGCGCACCGATCTCGGCTACCGCGGCCGGGTCGTGCTCTCCCTCGACCTGCACGCCAACTTCACCCGCCGCATGCTGCAACACGCCGACGCGGTCACCGCGTACCGCACCTTCCCCCACATGGACTTCACCGCCACCGGCGAGCGCGCCGCGCACTTGGCCCTGCACTCGGGGTCTTTCACTCGCGCCGCAGCCAAGGTGTCCGTCCTGATGCCACCGACGAATAGCACTCATTTCGCGGGCCACCTGTGCGACCTGCTCACTCGCGCCCGCGAGCTGGAACGGCGGCACGAAAACGTCCTCGACGTCTGCATCCTGCCGGTGCAGCCCTGGATGGACATCGACGAAATGGGCTCCTCCGTAGTCGTCACCGCCACCGGAGACGGCGTCCCCCTCGATGAGCTACAGAAGCTCGCCGACGAGTGGTACGCCCAAAGGCATCACTGGAGAAGCCGACTCACCCCCTGGCCGGAGATCCTGCAGAAACTCCGGCGCAAGGGGCCGGAGCCCTGGGTGCTGGCCGACACCGCGGACGCGACCTCCGGGGGCTCCCCCGGCCACAGCGCCGAGGCCCTGCGACGGCTGTTGCCGCTCCGCGAAGAGCTACCCGGCAAGGTGCTGCTCTGGGTGGTTGACCCGGGCACCGTCGCCGCGGCCCGCCGCAGGGCGACCCACTTCACCACTGGCGACCCGCCAGTCTCTTGGGAAGGGCGCGTGATCTGGACGGGCGAGGGCAACTACAAGACCCGAGGTGGAGCCTACACGGGCCAAACCTTCTCGATGGGGGAAGCCGCAGTCGTCGAGTCCGGGCAGATTCAACTCGTCGCCTGCTCGTACCCGGCGCTGACTCCGGATCCGGCCTTCTACGAATGTGTCGGGCTGCAGCCGGATGCCGCCCTCGCGGTCATGGCCAAAAACATGACCGGGTGGATGGCGGCCTTCGACGCCCCCTGGGAGCGCGGCCTGCTGTTCGACGGCCCCGGGGCCTGCACCTTGGACTTTGCCTCCATCCCATTCACGGGGAGCGGCTGCGGGCTCTGGCCCGTCGATCCGAACCCGGCGAATCCGATAGCGATCTGGGAGTCTGACGCCGCTGGCTCGTCCCAATAACGGCCATTCCTCACCTTCGGTCCGACAGAGACCAACTCGACGTAGCGCTTAAAATAGAAATAGGAATGAGAACATCCATGACGGACGAAATAACCCATTTACGGCAAGAAGTAGAACAGCTTCGCGCAAAGCTGGAGCAGGCGCAGGCGGGTAGAAGCGGTTATTACTGGTCTCCCCTAGTCCAACGCGATTGGTTCAACCTGCAGCACATTCCCGATACCGGATTGGATCGCGAGGCCGTCAAGCTGATGGTGGAGAACGCGCATGCGCTCGATTTCGATCACCGGCTGAATACCTCTTCCTATGTGAACGTCGCCCTTGAGCAAGAGGAGGAAGCCATCGCCCTCATGGGTCTGCGGGTCAACCTCGCCGACCAAACAGTATATCCCCAGTCATATAAACTGCACGACGCAACCGTCAACATGATCGCCAACTTATGGCATTGTCCCCAAGACCCGGAGTTCGAAGACTACGGTGTCTTCCCTGGCGCGGGCACAGTCGGTTCCACTGAGGCTTGCCTGCTCGCCGGGCTAGCGCTGAAGTTCCGCTGGCGCAATTGGTACGCCAAGCGCCAAGGGAAAACAGTGGAGCAAATCCTGCACGCACGTCCTAACCTGATCATCTCCACCTGTTTTCAGGCGGCGTGGGAAAAGCTGTTCAAATACATGGATGTCGAACCGAGATTGATTCAGCCGTCAGTGAAAGCATTCACGTTGGACCCAGAACAGGTTCGCGAGCAGATCGACGATCAGACTATGGGTGTGGTTTGCATCATGGGCAATCACTATGGCGGCCACTACGATCCAGTCCAGGAAGTGAGCGATGTTATCGACCAAGTCAACGCTGAAAGAGGCTATCAGGTCGGCATCCACGTCGATGCCGCATCTGGCGGCTTCATCGCGCCTTTCCAAGACAACCTGCCTCCGTGGGACTTCCGCGTCAGCAACGTGCTGTCGATATCCTCAAGCGGGCACAAGTACGGCGAATCCATTTGCGGCACGGGTTGGATCGTCTGGCGGCATCGCGCCGATCTGAGCGACCACGTCGCCATTTCCGTGAGCTACCTCGGCGGCAAGGCAGAGTCATATACCTTGAATTTCTCTAGGCCAGCGGCGGGGGTTTACGATCAGTACTACAAGCTGCTGCACTATGGTATGTCTGGTTATCGCCAATGCTGCGACAACATGATGGAGAACGCTCGCTTTCTGCGCGACGGGCTGCGGGCGATGACCCACGTCGGCAAACCTCGCTTCACAATGCTCGACCACGGCAACGAAGGCTGCCTGCCGGTGGTGACGGCAAGGCTAAATCCAGAGTGCGAGTTGGGCTACGACGATGTTGATTTGCAGCATGTGCTTTCCCAGCATCACTGGTATGTAGGCAGCTATCGCATGCAATTCGACCATCCCCTGTCGGGTGAGCAACTCCCTATTTTTTGCGACGCGGATGCGGAATCGTGTATGTTCCGCATTGTCGTGAAGAGCAACCTCACCCGAGGCATGGCAGAACATCTACTCGAATCCATTCGCGTGGCTCTCGACTTCCTCGATTCAATCGCGGCAAACGAATCGCCAGAATTCGACATGCACCATCTCCGGCACAAAGACCAACGCCGCTTCACCAACCACTGCTGAGAGAGGGGTGGGTCTGCCTTGAGCCAACCCGCAGGGATCGGCGTTTAGCGGAGGAGGATCAGCTTGCGCGTCTGCTCCCGCCCATTGGCCCTGAGCCGATAGCAATAGACGCCTGAAG
>VXRG01000186.1 GCA_009838625.1 Caldilineaceae bacterium SB0664_bin_27 | reverse complement strand
TAAGATACCGTACTCGGTCTGCACGTCGAGAGAGGCTGTGGGTTCGTCGAGAACGAGAAGCTGGGCGTCACGCAGGTAGGCTCTGGAAAGGGCTAGCTTCTGCCACTCCCCGTCTGAGAGCTCGCGGCCGCCAAATTCACGACCCAGTTGTGTATCCAGCCCGTCCGGCAGCCGGCTCAACAGATCAGCGGCGCCGGCGCGCTCCGCTGCAGAGTAGAGACGCGTTGCGTCGTTCAGTAAATCGATCTGGCCCAGGCCGATATTTTCAGCGGCGGTCAATTCGTAGCGAACGAAGTCTTGAAAGATGACTCCCATCTCGCGCCGCAACTCAGTCAGATTGTACGCCCGCAAGTCGACGCCGTCCAGCAGGATGCGGCCGGAGGACGGGTCATACAACCGTAGAAGCAGTTTGACGATCGTAGTCTTGCCAGCGCCATTGCGGCCAACGAGGGCCACACACTCATCAGGCCCCATGTCAAAAGAAAGGTCGCGCAGCACATGGTCGGCGCTTCCCGGATAGGTGAAGGAGACATCTTCGAAAGCAACTCTCTGGAACCGGAAGGAGCGGGCCGCCATGCCGGATTTGGCAAGTAGCGGCCCTTCTGGGGACGCGGTTGTCGTGTCGTAAGACAAGCCGCCCTGAGGCAGATCGGGGGGCGAATCGAGAGTCCGGAACAGGCTGGGCAGAAAGCCTAGCACAAGCGGCAGGAGACCAATCTCGGTGCCCAAGGCTATCAGGTTCACCTGTAGAACAGTGGCGGCGCCTCCATAAAGCGCCAGGTCGCCGACAGTGCGTTCACCTTGCAAAATCATCCAGGCGACATAGACGTATACCGCAGAGGAAGCAACTGTCGCCAGGACAGCGGCCAGGGCAACTTTGACTGCCAGAGGCCTGCGCATCTGGTTGAGTGACTCGGTCGTATTGGCGAAAATCGAATCGTATCGACAACGAAAGAATGCCCCCAACCCGTACAGATGGACATCTTTAGCAGCGTCTGGCGTCAGAAGAACCTCGCGGCTGTATTCGAGGCGGCGCGTTTCCGGGGTCTGGATGTAGAGATGGCTGATGGTCCGTTCGCTGTACTCCCACTGCCTCTTCATCTGCGGCAGCGTCGCCAGGATGAGTAGGAACGGGACGAGAGGATGCAGTGCAAAAAGCACCAGGGCCAGGCCGCCGGCAGTGAAGAGCTCTATAGCCGCACGCCCAACGTAAATGGTCAGATCCAGCGAGCCGCGCGTGGAACGTTTGCGTGCCCGTTGAAGGTCATCGGCAAAGTCAGGATCCTCGAAGCGAGCCAGGCCTTGCAGACGGTTGGCGGCCCGAATGATCTGCTCCGTCACATAGCCTGTGAGTCGATCTGCGGCCAGACCTTGAAATGTCGAAGAAAATGGCTGAACGAGCTGACCCAGAGCCAGAACTGCCGCGGCCAGCCCAATCCAGACAGGCAGAGGAAGCAGAACCGCCGCTGAATCGAGGTTTTGGAGCAGACCCAGGTTGAAGGCGGCGCGGTCTATCACCAGCCGTGTCAGCGCAAGCTGGAGAGGAACCAGAAGCGCCTGAAGCATCATCAACATGATGAATCCAACCAGGAGGCGAGGACTGGAACGCCATACAAGACGTACGGCCAGCCTGAGGATGCGCGCGGTCTCCTGCAACTGCTGCAAGTTCGGCTTGAATTCAGCAGTGTCGAACATCAAGGCCGCTCCCAAAGCAGGAGGATGACATCAGCGTGCCTGGTGCGAAGACTAGGAGTATGAGTTCAGTTGTGACGCACTGTGTCGGGGTCCCGGCTGCCGGCGTTGCCGGGGCATCGGGATGGCTAGCCGCCGCGGCCGAACATACTGTCCCGTTCGGGGCCGACGGAGACATAGGAGACGGGCACGCCGGCCAGCTCGGAGATGCGGTTTATGTAGTCGCGTGCCTGGACGGGAAGTGCGGCCCAACTGCCGCAGCCGGTCGTGGGTCCGTCCCAGCCGGGCATCTCCTCCCAAAGCGGTTGGACGTTCATGAGGAGAGAGGTGTCCGGGACGGTGTCGGTGAGCACTGTGCCGTCCTCCAGGCGATAGCCGGTACAGATTTTGAGCGTTTCGATGCCGTCGAGGACATCCAGCTTGGTGATGGCGAGGCCGGTCATGCCGTTGAGCCAGGCTGCGTAGCGGATAGCGACGCCGTCGAACCAGCCGCAGCGCCGTGGGCGGCCGGTGGTTGCGCCGAACTCCTGACCGACGTCCTGCATACGCTTGCCGATGTCGTCGTGAAGCTCCACGGGGAAGGGGCCGTCTCCCACGCAGGTGCTGTAGGCTTTGCAGACACCGTACACTTCGTCAAGCGACCCCGCCGGCAGACCTGCGCCGGAGGGGGCGAAGGCGGCCGTGGGATGGCTGCTGGTAACGTAGGGATAGATGCCCCAATCGATGTCGCGCATGACGCCGAGCTGCCCTTCAAGCAGGATATCGTTGTTGGCCTCCAGGGCCAGGCGTAGGATGGGCGCCGTATCGACGATGCGCGGCGCCAGCTGCAGGCGAAACTCCATCAGAAGATCGAACATTTCGCGACCGTTGACCGGCTGTCCACCGAGTATGGTCATCTTTTGGTTTATCGTGCGTAGCGCGCCGTCCAGACGGCTCTCCAGCCAGTCGGGTTGGAGGAGATCGCCGATGCGGAGGCCTGAGCGGGTCGCCTTGTCGCTGTAGGCAGGGCCGACGCCCCGCATGGTTGTGCCGATGGTGTCGGCGCCGCGGGCCTTCTCCTCCAGCTCGTCGAGCGTGCGGTGGTAGGGCAGGACCATCTGGGCGCGGCTGCTTATCCAGAGGCGGTCGCAGCTCACGCCGATCGATTTGAGGTGGGCGATCTCTTCCAACAGCGACTGGGGATTGACCACGCACCCGGTGCCGATGATGTTGTGGACGTTCGGGTAGAAGATGCCGCAGGGAATGATATGGAGTACGGTCTTGCCGTAGTCGTTCACGACGGTATGGCCGGCGTTGTCGCCCCCTTGGAAACGTATGACATAGTTGGCCCGTTTGGCCAGGTAATCGACGATGCGACCTTTTCCCTCATCACCCCACTGGGCGCCGACAACGGCAGTAACAGTCATTCTAGTTCCCTGGATTCACTTGGTAGTTCGGCGCCTCTTTGGTAATGACGACGCTGTGCGGATGGCTTTCCTGGTAGCCTGCCGGGCTGATGCGCACAAAGCGGGCTTTACGCCACAGGTCGGGCAGATTCTGCGCGCCAACGTAGCCCATCCCCGAGCGAAGCCCGCCCAGGAGCTGAAAGACGAACTCATTGAGGTAACCCTTATAGGGCACCTGCCCTTCGATGCCTTCCGGTACCGTCTTACCGCCGATGTCGGGTGAAGCGCCGTTGAGCGATTGGCCGGTGGCATAGCGGTCGGCGGCGCGGCCTTTCATCGCGCCGATACTGCCCATGCCCCGGTACTCCTTGAAGGAACGCCCCTCGCGAATGACGATGTCGCCGGGGGATTCGTGCAGGCCGGCCAGGAGGCCGCCGAGCATAACGGCGGATGCGCCGCAAGCGAGGGCTTTGGTAATATCTCCGCTGTAGCGGATGCCGCCGTCGGCGATCAGGGAAACACCGCACGATTGGGCGGCTTCGGCGCAGGTGGAGATGGCGGTGAGCTGGGGCATGCCGGCGCCGGAAACGATGCGGGTCGTGCAGATGGAACCTGCGCCGACACCGACTTTGACCACGTCCGCGCCGGCCTCGGTCAGCATTTGCACGCCCTCCGCGGTAACGACATTGCCCGCGAGAATGGGCAGCTCAGGGTAACGCGCGCGAACCGCTCTCACGGTCTCGATAACGCCCTGCGTATGACCGTGGGCAGTGTCGACGGCAAGTGCATCCACACCGGCGTTGACCAGGGTTTCGGCACGCTGCAGGCCCTGTGCGCCGACGCCGATGGCCCCAGCGACCAGCAGGCGGCCGCGTTCGTCTTTGGCTGAATGTGGGAAGTCCTGCCGCTTGAGAATGTCCTTATAGGTGATCAGCCCTTTGAGGTAGCCGTTTTCGTCGACCAGGGGCAACTTTTCGATACGGTAGCGATGGAGGATCTCCTGCGCCTCTTCCAGAGTCGTGCCGAGTTGCGCTGTAATCAGATCTTCCGAAACCATGTAATCGGAGATCGGGCGTTGGTGATCCGTGGCGAAGCGGACGTCCCGGTTGGTTAGAATGCCCAGCAGCAGTTTGTCGTCATTTGTTATGGGTACGCCGCTGATATGGTAGTGGCTCATTACAGCTTCGGCGTCTTCCAGCGTATTTTCAGGCCGCAAAGTGATGGGATCGACGATCATGCCGCTCTCGCTGCGTTTGACCTTGTCGACCTCTTCAGCCTGTTGCGTCACCGAGAGATTGCGATGGATTACGCCCAGGCCCCCCTGTCTGGCGAGGGCGATGGCCAGGTCCGCTTCGGTGACGGTATCCATTGCGGCGCTGACTAGCGGTATATTGAGGGAGAGTTTGGGATGGAGCCGGGTGGTGATGTCAACGTCGGAGGGCAGAACCTCGGCGAAACCGGGTACGAGCAGCACGTCGTCAAAGGTCATGGCATTCCGCGTGAACATGGCATCGGTCAGAGAGAGGCCTGCTGCGGATAGAGTATCTCCGTCTTGGGACGCTCCCTCCGAATCGGATCTGGGGGCGTAAGGAGAACCGTTGTGTGTACTCTTGATCACAGGAACAGTCATCAGTATACCTCCCGGAGCTCTGTGGCTTCTGCTGGCGGACTGCCCTGAACTGCGCTATTTGTCCGCTCCCGCCAAAAGGTAAAACAGTTTGAACTGCTGTGCTCCATTGTACCACCGGCCGGGAAGGGGGCGCGAATTCTCACCGACTCACGACTATTTGAAGCGGCGGGCCAACTCGGCTTCAACATCCATCCAGGAAAGCCCCCGCTGTTCCAGCAGGACGAGGCTGTGATAGATCAGATCGGCCATTTCCGAGATGAGCCGCTCATCGCTTTCCTCGAGTGCCGCGACGACGACTTCGACCGCTTCTTCACCAACTTTCTGAGCGATCTTGCCTGTACCGGCGGCCATGAGCTGGGCCGTATATGATCCTGGGCTCGGATTGGCTTTGCGCTCGGCGATAATGGCGGAAAGAGAGTTGATCAGTTCGGACATTTGGTGATCCAATTCGTTCTTTTGGGGTGTCTTCAGGAATGGACAGGGCGGGGTGCGGAAGCCTTGGGGGCGGAACTAATGTAAAGGTGTCGGATCCGCAATTTGCCGACCTCGAAGGTCTTTTAGGATGAGCTCTTCCGCCAGGGCCCGCCGGATCTCTTCGCAGGGCTCTTCGTCGGCGATTAGGAGCAGATGCTCCCTGGCGCGTGTCATGGCCACATAGAGCCGGTCCAGTTCCAGTTGTCGCGATTCCTGGTCTTGATCGGGGTCAAAACTCTCCCTCTCGCCGTCAGCGTCTCCACTGCTTTCCGGAAACCGCGTTGAGCCCATGCGGGGAAGAAAGACTGCCCGAAACTCCAGACCCCGGGCACGATCATAGGTGCCTACTCTGATTCCATCGCCTGTAAAGCCGTCGCGAGTAAGTTGGGCGCACGGGATGTCTCGACTTTGCAGGAATCTGATAGTCTCCTCGACCTCGATGTTGTGTTTCAGGAAGACCGCAATCTCATTTGTACCGTATTTTGCGGCCGCACTGAATTCACGAATCTTCTCGCACAGATAGAGTAATTCGCACTTGCAGTCCACAAGGACAAGATTGGGTTTCTCGTCCTCCCGTTCGTGAAAGCCCGGTTCGGCGTCAAGGATGTATCTGTCGTCGTCGTGGTCCAGTGCAACCAGTTCGCGGCCCCGAACCCGCATGGCGGCGCGATAGACTGCTGGCACATTGCGGTAGTTCTCTGTGAGCACCTGCGCGCGGCCGGCAATATCAATTTTCGCCCAGCCGAGCCGGTATCCTCCGGCATAGATACGCTGTGCTGGGTCATCCAATATCAGGATTCCATCTTTGGGCACGGGGTTTTGGGGGTCGCCTGCGACGAGAGCGCGAACAAGCTGCAACTCAACCAGGGTCACGTCCTGCGCTTCATCCATGACGACACAGCGGTAGGGGGCCTGCGCGAGTCTTTGGACAGCATCTCTGACCCGAATCCTCTTGTCAGCGAACGTAACTGCGTTGCGTTCACGCAGCTTTCCTGCCCAGAGTTCAGACAACTCCCAAACCTGCTTGCGCATATTCTGAGAAAATGACCGCTTGCGTCCGATTCGTTCGACCGAAAGATACTCATCAAGGTTCTGCAGCCCGTTCCCCTTGATCACTCTCTCAATCTCTTCCTTCAGGTACTCCTGGCTGATCCTCTCCAAAATGGATCCTGCAACGAGCTCCTTCCAGGCAGCTTCAAATGTCTGGTCAACCAGAGATCTGTGGGCTGGCGTCCAGCTGGCGTATTGGTAGACAACTCTGTCGATGTTGGCGAACTCGACGTTCGAGGGCGCCATCGGGAGGTTGCGAAAGCGCCTTTCGAGCAGTTCGGCCAGCGATCTGCTGTTCGCGGTAAAGAGCACCTTGTCATCGGAATACCGGCGGGCCAATTCCGCCAGTCGATGCAGCCCTATTACGGTCTTGCCTGTGCCTGCCGCGCCTCGAATCCGTGCGGCTCCTGACCAGTGTCGGCTGATAAGGGGTTCCTGGTCAGGGTGGAGAAAGAGTTGCCACTCCTCAAAATCGCCGCGGAAAAAGCGCCCGAGCAGCTCCTGGATCATTTGGGGGTCGGTCGGAGCGTGCTTGGCTTTCGACTGCGTTCGTGAAGATACGTCAGGAACCTGCTCAGAAAGTTTAGACAGCGTATGTTGATGCGGCGCCCCTGTGGAAGCACGCTTCAGGGATAGCGGCATATCAGGAACTGTTACCTGAAGATCAGCAAGGTCTTCCGACGCCAGATCCACGTAATGGTTTCGTCTCTTGGCCCACTCATACATGACATCATGATGGCCTGCATTGACGAAGACGTATTGGTCGTCATCTACTGCCAGGAGGATGCGTAGTTCCTGTGAAGCCCTCAATGACCAGAGGTTGCTCTTGGGACCCCCGCCGAGCTTTTCGAAATTTAGCCCCGGGTTCTTCTGGTCCTGGGCGAATTGGGACACGGCGGTAATGAAACGCGACTGGTCCTGCGCGGTCAGCCGCCTGGTAGAGCCCATTTGCCGATTGAAGGATCTTGTCATTGACAGGGCTACGCTACCCATCCTTAAACCCTGGCCTCCTCAAGAGCAGCTGCATTCCAGTCCCGACAGAATTCCATGAATGCAAGCCGGTATTCGTAAAGGTCCCGGCCAGGGCAAGCGTTGCCTACGCAGACTCCTGTCCGGTCAGGTGATGGCATCCTCAGGCAGGCGCACGGGTACGCCGCGTTCGAGCAGATGTTGCTTTACATCCATCACCTGAAGTTGGCGGAAGTGGAACAGGCTGGCGGCCAGGGCCGCTTCCGCGCCGCCGTCAGTGAGAGCAGCGGCGAAATCTTCCGGGCGGCCGGCGCCGCCGCTGGCGATTACCGGGATGTTGACCGCGTCGGAAATGGCGCGTGTGAGGGCTACGTCGTAACCTTCCTGCGTGCCGTCGCCGTCCATCGAAGTGAGCAGGATTTCGCCGGCGCCGAGCGCTTCGACCTTTTGCGCCCATTCAACTGCATCCATACCTGTGTTTATGCGGCCTCCACTGATGAATACGTCCCAACCCGCCTCGGCGTCGCGGCGGCGGGCGTCTATGGCGACAACGATGCACTGGCTGCCAAAGCGGCGCGCGCCCTCGCTGACGATCTCCGGGTTGCGGACGGCGGCGCTGTTCACGCTGACCTTGTCAGCGCCGGCGAGCAGAATGGCGCGCATATCGTCGACGGTACGAATGCCTCCTCCGACCGTAAACGGAATAAAAACCGTATCGGCGACGCGGCGTACCATTTCGGCGACGATATCGCGGGCCTCGTGGGTGGCGGTAATGTCCAGAAAGACCAGTTCGTCGGCGCCTTCGCGATCGTAAACGTGGGCCTGTTCAACCGGGTCACCGGCATCGACCAGGTCTATGAAGTTGATGCCCTTGACGACGCGTCCATCCTTGACGTCAAGGCAGGGAATGATTCGTTTGGCCAGCAAGGTTACCTCCAGGGGCGCCAGGTCCGGCGATGCACCAGGAGCGGCTCGCAGATGGACCGACGGATAGTACGGTTCACGCGCTCTCTTCGAACCCCTGCATGCCGGCGTCGAAAAGGCGGGCGGCGGCGCGCCAGGCAGGAATCTGTTCCGGAGAAGTCTCGAGCAGGAGCGCCTTCGCCTCCTCCAGGCTGCACCAGCGGCATTCGCTGTGGTTGTGGTGGCCGAGCCGCACTTCCCCTTCCCCGATCTCGGCCAGGAAATAGGTGATCGTGCGCTGGACGTCATAGCCCCGAATGTGAACCGTGAAGTCGAGAGTAGTGGGACAGTTCTCGTAGAGCTTGCGGATCGGCAGCCCTGTTTCGATGGCGAACTCCCTGCGAGCGCAATCGAAATCACTTTCTCCCGGTTCGACGCCCCCGCGCGGGAACTGCCACTCCTCAAAAAAGTGGTTGTAGAGAAGGAGGAGCTGGGCTTCTTCCCGGCTCGCGGGCGCTTCCTTCGGGCCGCGGCGGAACGGTACGACACCTGCACTGCGGCGCAGTCGCGGAGCCTTGCCGATTTCGATGGCCCCGGGCAGCTCCAGTGCGCCGGTATAGAGGGCCTGCCCGATAATCACGCCGTCGATGCCAAAGTGTTCATGGCGCTTGAGCGCGCGGATGTCGTCAAGATTGGCGACGCCGCCGCTGGCGATTACCTGCAAACCTGTGAGGTCAGCCAGTGTCGCCGTCGCCTGCACGTTGACGCCGCTGAGCAGGCCGTCGCGGCTGATGTCGGTGAACAACGCCAGTTCCGCGCCCAGGGCGGCCATGCGGTGCCCCAACTCGACCGCGCTCACCTGGCTGACCTTTTGCCAGCCGTGGGTCGCGACCTTTCCGTCCTTGGCATCCAGCCCGACGACGATCCGGGAAACGCCCCAGCGTTCAATGGCCACGCGAACCAGTTCCGGATCGCGCACTGCCGCCGTCCCCAAAATGATTCGGTCTGCCCCCAGGGAGAAGGCCAGCTCGATGTCCTCGACACTGCGCAGCCCACCGGTGAACTGAATCGGGATATCGACCGCCTCTCTGATCTGCGTCAGGCGCCGCAGGTTGATGGGCAGATCCTGTTCAACGCCTGGACTATCCGGAGCTTCCTCGGTTCCAAGACCCGCTTCTCCGGCGCCGGTGGATTCCGCGGCCTCGAGCGCGTCGGGTGAAAGGCGCCGTACCTTGGGATGGAAGTCGGTTGCGCTGCCAAATGCGCCGTCCAGGTTGACGACGTGCAGCCACTCGGCGCCGAGGCTCTCCCAGTGGCGGGCCGTCTGGGCAGGGTTGTCGCTAAAGACTGTCTCTGCGTTGGGATCGCCCCGCCTGAGGCGAACACAGCGTCCTCTTCTCAAATCGATCGCGGGATAGATGCGCATGGTGCTGTCTTTTGCTCTACTCTGTTGACCGGCGGCTGGCCGTCAGCATCGCTTTCTCTGGTTGGACCTGTACTGTCTTTGCCTCCGAGAGTCTGTCAAGCGTGACTCCCCTCGGTTTCGGCCTCGTAAATCGCCTCGTCAAGTTCTGCCTGGAGTTCAATCAGGGCCTCTTCGCCCAGGATTCCTTCGCGTGACAACTCGTCAAGCGCTGTTCTCTCGGCGCGCAAGGCCTCCGTTCGCGCCAGTGAGACGATCTGTTCGCGCAGGTCCGGCTGATCGTTCAGGAGCTCATCAATCTGGCCGCTCACGTTTTCTTCGCGTGCGGTCAACTCCGCCTTCACGGTTGTATATGCGGTTGGAATTAGCGCGCCGCCGCGGTAAAGGCGGTCGACATAGTTGATGGCAGAGCGGATGGCGAGAAGCTGGCCCTGGATTCGTTCATATTCGGCGGGCTGCTTGGCGCCTTGCGTCAGCCCCAGCCGGGAGAGCAGCCCGGAAATGGAGAGTGCCTGTACCAGGATCGTAAAGAGGACGACGGCGAACGTCATCGCCAGAAGCTGGGGCCGGTTGGCGATATCGGCGGGCAGGCTCAGGGCCAGAGCCACGCTGATCGCGCCCCGCAGCCCTCCCCATGACATCACAAGCAGGAATGGGGCCGGGAGATTGTGACGGAAGAGACGGACAGCGCCGCCCATCAGATAGACAACAATGAATCGGCCCCCCAGGACAGCGGCGACCGCTATCAGCGAGGGCGTGAGATACGTGACCAGTTGCTCCCACTCCACGCTGATGCCGAGCAGGATGAAGATGAAGGAGTTGGCGAGAAAAGCAATGTATTCCCAGACGGTGAAGAGCACCATCTTGGTTGAAGGGGTCATCCCGCGGGGGCCGATATTTCCGTTGACCAGGCCCGCCACCACCACGGCCAGAACACCGCTGAAGTGAAACTGTTCCGCCAGGATAAAGCTGCCGTAGGCGAGGATGGTCGTCAGCGTGACCTCGATCAGATAGTCGTCGATATGCTCGATCAGCTTGGCGACTGCGTAGCCGAGAACGCCGCCGATGAGGATGCCGCCCACCGACACAGTCACGAATTTGACCACACCGTCTAGCGGATTGAGAGTGCCTTCCACGGCCAGGGCAAGCATAATGTGGAAGATGACTACTGCCGTACCGTCATTGAAAAGGCTCTCGCCCTCGACAAGCGTCAGAAGGCGCTTGGGCGCGCCGACGGAGCGGAAGGTTGCCACAACGGCTACCGGGTCGGTGGCGGAGATAAGGGCGCCGAAGATGAGGGCGGCCGGCAGCGGCAGCACGCCGGCAAGCACCAGAACGGCGGCGATGATGCCGGTGCTGATGAGCACGCCCGGCACGGCCATGGCCGCGATCGGCGTCAGGTCGGCCTTCAGATCCTTCAACTGCAGGTGGAAGGCGGCTTCAAAAATGAGGGGCGGGACGAAGAGGCCGAGCACCAGGCCCGGCGTCAGCTCCAGATGCATTCCCCCCCGGAAAGCCAGGACCAGCCCGGCCCCGACCAGCGCCACTGTGTAGGGCAGCCGGATGCGGCGCACGGCCATTGCGACTAGCAGTACGACCGCCAGCACCTGGACGATTTCGAATTCCAGCTCGAAGAAGCTTTCCACGACTTACTCCGGAGTAGTAAGGGGGCGGCCCTGTTCCTTCAGCCCGCTATCACGCTGCTCGTCCGCTGGATCGACAGCTGGCGAAGCCGCGCCCCTGGAAATGTGCGGCACGCCGGGAGGGACTGCGAAATCGTCTACAATTCTCCCGTCTTGCACACAGGCGACGGCGGCAAAGGAGAGTTGCTGCCAGTCCTGCAGTGGCACGGTCGGGAGGCCAAGCAGGTGCGCCCGGTAGAGACTGAAAGTGAGGCCGTGACCGACGAGGGCCAGCGTGTCATCGGGATGGCGCGCCGCCCAGCTGTCGATCCCCGCGCGAATCCTGTTGAGCGCGTCTGCGGCCGGCTCCCAGCCCGCGACCGACTCGCGTGGACGGCGGAACACCGTTGCAACGCGGGCGCTATAGTCGTCTGTCCACTCCGGGGAGCGGTGCAGCTCGTTGAAGCGGTCGTCCTCCTCCACCGGCATGTCCTTGCTTTTCAGGAGCGGTGCTACAGTCAGACGCGTCTTTGGCTCGCAGCTCAACAACAGCCGGTCGACCTCGTCCCAGAACGGCTGCCGGGCAAGCGCCGCGGCCTGCATACGGCCGACCTCGTTCAAATGCCAGAGGGCGGCGTCGGTATTCCGAACCTGACGCGTGCAGGCGTGGGCGATGAGATATAGCTTTTTCGGCCTGCCGGTTTCGGTCGCTTTCAATTCAGTTCATCACATCCGCAAGTCGGCGTTCGACTTGAATGCCCCAATCTTTTTATGTCTCTTGTTATGCCGCCCATTCAACCTTCAAGTGAGGATAGTGCAGACCGATTCCTCCCACAGTCAGGAGCACTCCTGTTCAGGCTGGCTCTCCACTGTTTGAATGAAATTGCGCAGGATATGCAGGCCAACCGTGTGACTTTTCTCGGGATGGCATTGGATGCCCCAGGCATTGCGGTGGCGGACTATGGAGGGATAGTCGATGCCGTAGTCGGTGAATGTAAGTACGGCGTCCCGCTGGGCGGCATCGCAGTAATAGCTGTGGGCAAAGTAGCCGTAGGCGCCGTCGGGAACACCCGCCAGCAATGGGTCCGGACGCTGCCGGTGCAATTGGTTCCAGCCAATTTGAGGAATCCGCAAGCTGCGGCCGCTGCGGTGGGGATCCGGCATCTTGTCGGGGAAGCGGCGGACGCGGCCGGGGATCAGGTGGAGCCCCTCGTGAACGCCCATCTCTTCACTCTCGTCGAAAAGCATCTGCATCCCGACGCAGATGCCCAGCAGAGGCAGACCTGCGGCCACGCTGTCCAGCAGAGGGGCTTCGAATCCCTGGCGGCGGAGGTTGTTGACGCTATCTCCGAAAGCGCCCTGTCCCGGCAGAACGAGGGCTCGCCAGCGGCTGAAATCGACCGGGTGGTCGACGATATCGACCTGGATGCCCAGGGGTGAGGCTACGGTCTCAAAGGACTTGTAGACACTGCGCAGGTTGCCAACGCCATAGTCAACAATAGCGATCATTGCGAACGGGACAAGCTCTTTTCCATAGCGATGGCGAAGTTGCGCACCAAGGGCGGTGGAAACTCCTCGCGAAAGATGGCGGCAGTCAGTTCACGGATCCGTGTTTCGGCTCGTTCAGCCTCCTCGCTGCGGAGCCGCTCTTCGCGTACTACGTCCTCGAACTCTTCCTCGTGCAGTACGAAGACCCTCTTGTCCGAACTGTACCAAATCGCAAGGATCAAGTCCGAAGTGTTGTATGCTTTGTCTTCGTGCTGCAGCGGCCTGCAGACAGGGAGATAGAGGCCGATGGCGGTGCCGTTGGCGTCAAAGTACTTCTCGACCATCTGATCCAGGTCGGGGAGCCAGAAACGGAACCAGACGAAGCCCGGCGCGCCGATGACAGTATCGAGCAGTTCGACCGTAGGTGCGTGCGCAGTCCAGGCAGCGCGCTCTACCAGCAGGGAGTTGAACCACTCGGCGCGATAGTCTGTCATGTCCGCTCGGTGTTCCCAGTCTCCGCTGGAAAACGATCTGAACAATCGTTGGGACGATTGTACGGTTTCGCTCATCATTTCACTTTCGGCGGCTGTCCGGTCTTCAGACAGCCGGCCAGATAGACTCTTTCAATACTTCCTGACGATGGCGCGGTAGGCGTTGGGTTCGCGAACCTGTATCATCTGGCGCTCTTCACGGACGGCCCGCACGCGGTCCAGATCGATGGTCGCGACCGCATATCCCTCCATCGGCTCCTCAAGGACCGTATACAGGGCGCCGTCCGGCCCGGCAAGGATCGAGTCGCCCGCAAACTGAATGGTGGGCTCCTCGCCCACGCGGTTGGCCGCGGCGACATAGAGGGCATTCTCGGTGGCCCGGCTGACGATGTGCGCCCGCCACTGCTCGTGGTGACCTATCTCCCAGTTGGCGGCGAGGACAATCAGTTCAGCGCCGTCCAGGGTCAGGCTGCGGGCCGCTTCGGGAAAGATCAGGTCGGATCCGATCATGAGTCCGAATCTGCCCCAATCGGCGTCCACGTTGATGAAGCGAAAGCCGGAACGGTAGACCTGGCGCTCCTCGCCCAGGAGATGCACCTTTTGATAGGAGGACATGACCTCTCCGTCCGGGCCCAGACAGGCCAGCCCGTTGTAGAGGATGCTCTCGACTTTCTCCTTTATGACCAGGCCGAAGGCGATATGCGTGTTGAAGTCGTCGGCCCGTTTGGCCAGGTAATTCGTTGCGTGGCCGGGCACGCGTTCCGCCAGGGTTGTGGCGCGCAGTCCCAGTTCGGTACCTGTATAGCTGAGCTCCGGAAAGACGATCAGGTCGGTCGGCTGTGTCGTGCAGATGCGTTCGACAAACTCCCCCATCTTGCGGAGGTTCTCCTCGGCGCTGGTGAGCGCTGGAGCCATCTGCACAAGAGCTACAGTGATTTCACGAGCCATTCAGCCTCTCCGTAAGCCCTGAAACGGGTCCAAAGAACGAAAGTCAAGCAAGTATAGCACGGTTGACTCCTTTCCCCATCTTTCGCGTGCTGTGTTAGAATTTCACCGCAAGGCGGAAAGGAGAACGTCAATGCCTGAAAACAGTTCGATGTTCAGACGGATCATTGGACGCACGTGGATCATTCTGCTGGTGGCGGCAATCATTATTCCGCTCGACCAGTGGACGAAGGAGCTGGTCCGACAGAACATCGCCAAGTTCGACTACATCATTCCGATTCCAGCGCTGGGCGACTACTTCCTCTTTGAGCATGTGGACAATCACGGCGCGGCGTTCGGCATCTTGCAGGGGGCGGGCAGTGTCTTTATCGTCATTGCTGCGGTGGTGACGGTTGGTGTCTTCTACTACGCGATCTTTCACCTGCCGGACGATCAGCGTCTGATCCGGTTGCTGCTCGGGTTCCAGGTCGGCGGCGCGCTGGGGAACGTGATCGATCGCATCATGCAGGGTTATGTCACCGATTTTGTGAAAATCGGCGTCCCCGGTGTCTACTACTGGCCGAATTTCAACATCGCCGATTCCTCGATCGTATGCAGTGTCATCGCTTTGGCGGCCGTCATCCTCTACCAGGACGTTCAGGCCTCCAAGCGGGCCAAGGAGGAGGCCATCGAAATCGGCGCTGCCGGGTCGTCGGAGGCGTAGCCAAAGGGGACGGGTGGACTACGAGAGCCGGGAGGTGCGTCGTTTTACCGTTCCCCCGTCTGCAGCCGGTCAGCGCCTTGACCGCTGGTTGACGGACCGGTTCGAGGAGGAAAGCCGCAGCGCAATTCAACGCTGGATTGCGGAAGGGCTGGTAACCGTCAATGGACAGCGCGCCGGCAAGGCCGGTATGCCGCTGGAAGCCTGTGCAGATATCGAGGTCGTAGCGCCGCCGGCAGCGGTGGAGACTTCGCTGCGGCCCGAAGACATTCCTCTCGACATCATCTTCGAAGACGACAACCTGCTCGTCGTAAACAAACCGGCCGGATTGGTCGTCCATCCGGGGCCGGGCCACTCGGCAGGCACCCTCGCCAACGCGGTTCTTCACCATTGCCCGCAGTTGGAAGGGATCGGGGGAGAGAAGCGACCGGGCATAGTCCACAGGTTGGACAAAGGTACCTCCGGCTTGATCGTCGTGGCCAAGAATGACGCGACGATGCGCTTGCTGCAGGAACAGTTCGCAGGCCGTAACGTGTACAAGGAGTACCTGGCACTGTTGGAGGGCAGAGTCGAGCCCCCGCGGGGCCGCATTGACGCGCCGGTCGGCCGCCATCCGACGCGGCGTCAGCGCATGGCAGTGCTGCCGGCCTCTTCAGAACTGAATAATGAGGTTGGAGCCGGGCAGGCTGCGGCGGGCGCACGCGAGGCCGTGACCGAGTATGAGTGCCAGCAGGTCTACGAAGACCGTTCAAGCGGGCAGACAGCCCGCTTTTCGCTGGTGCGCGCCGTTTTGCACACTGGGCGCACGCACCAGATTCGGGTCCACTTTGCCTGGCGCCACCATCCCGTGGCCGGTGACACCGAATACGGGTACAAACGGCGCCGCCTTTCGCTGAAGCGGCCATTCCTGCACGCCCACAAGCTGGGCATCCGACTTCCCGGGGAGGCGGAGCGGCGCCTGTTCGAGTCGCCGTTGCCCGGCGAGCTGCAGCGCGTACTCAAGCTGTTGGGAGAATGACAATCCATGATCGACAAGCTCTACAGGATCGCCGAGGGGTTGAACAACCGGTTCCAGGATGGGGATGATCCCTTCTATATCGTCACGCGTCTGGCCGAGGAGTGCGGCGAAGTGGCAAGCCAGGTGAGCCATTTCGAACGAAAGGGTGTAAAGACGATGAAGTTGGGGTCGCCTGACCGGGCCGCGTTCGCGAAGGAGCTGCAGGACGTGATGCGGGCCGTCGTGCAACTGGCGATCCACTACGATCTGAAAGCGGAGCTTGAAGCGTCGGTGGATCGGTCCTACCGGGAGATAGTGATCGAGGGTATAGTGGATCCACTGCCGGAGGAGCTGGAAGATCGCAAGGCCTGAACAGCGCTGGCTTCACTCTGCTCAGACCGCAATCCATCTTTTCCCTCGCAGGCGCGAGTCAGATCGGCCTTTCACTCTGAATCGGCTGGATCGCGAATCTCCCGGATATTTCCCAAGCTTGGAAGGTCCGGTCAGGGCAGCCAGTCCGAAACGGCCTCTCGCTCCTCAAGCAGTTCCTGTCCACTGGCGGCCACCTGTGCGCGGTCGAAATCGGTCTGCGGCAACCCTTCTACGATCTGGTAAACACCGTTCTCAACCGTCACGGGATAGCTGAATATCACGCCGCCGGGCGAGTCGTATGCGCCGGTGCTGGGGACGCCCATGCTGACCCAGTCGTCTTCGGGCGCGCCTCCATACCAGCTCTGCACGTGGTTGACGCAGGCGTTGGCCGCGCTGGCCGCGCTGCTTGCGCCGCGCGCAGCGATCACGGCCGTGCCGCGCTGCTGGACGGTGGGGATAAAAGTCTGTCTGATCCAGGAAAAATCGTTGATGACGGCTGCGGCCGGTTCGCCATCGATCCAGGCATGGAAGACGTCGGGATACTGGGTCAAGCTGTGATTGCCCCAGATTACGACATTCTTGACCGTGTGGAGAGGCCGTCCGGCCTTCCTGGCAATCATGCTCTGGGCGCGGTTGTGATCGAGCCGGGTCATGGCGGTGAACCGTTCGGAGGGCACGTCGGGCGCGTTGCGCATGGCGATCAGGCAGTTGGTATTGGCCGGGTTGCCGACCACCACGACGCGGACGTCGGAGGCTGCGTTTTCGTTGATTGCCTTACCCTGGGTTACGAAGATGGGCCCGTTGGCGCTGAGGAGGTCGTTCCTCTCCATGCCGGCGGTACGGGGGCGGGCGCCGACCAGGAGAGACCAGTTGGCCCCGTCAAAGGCTGCGGCCGGCTCGTCGGTCAGGACTGTATCGGCGAGGAGGGGGAACGCGCAATCGTCCAACTCCATTGCCACGCCCTCAAGCGCGCCCATCGCCGGCGGTATCTCCAGCAGCTGGAGGATGACCGGCTGGTCGGGGCCGAACAGGTCGCCATTGGCGATGCGAAAGATAAGAGCATAGCCAATATTGCCGGCGGCGCCGGTAACTGCTACACGAATCGGGTCATTCATCACTCATAAGTCTCCAGGTGCGGCAGGAGGCGGAATCCGCCTGCCTTCATTGAACTGTATCGGGTGGATTTTCGGCCAGGTCCACCACCATTTCATATTGACGGTCGAAAACGCGAAAGCCAAGTGAGGCGAAAACTGGGTTGAGACGGCTGTCGGCCGGCTGGTCCATAAGCGTCATTCTGGCATCGACGTAGCGAAGCTGAAGTGCTTGCAGCAGCGGGCGGGCGGCGTCCTGAAGATTGGCCTCCGGATCGACTGCGACGTCAAGGATGCGCAGACGCGCGGGAGGCTGGCCCTGGGCCGGCGCGCCGTACGGTGACGGCGCAGAGACCAGCACATAGGCGACCGGCGCGCCGTCTTTGGCCGGGATGGTGAGGCCGATACAGCCATGCTGCTCCACGTAGTTCAGCAGACTGCGTGCGCGGCGCTGCCAGATCGTCGGCAACTCGTGCCAGCGGTGGAAACTGCGCAGAATTTGGGCTGGATCAGTCTCCTCCAGGCGCTCGTATGGCAGCGGGAGTGGGCCTTGGCGGGGGTCCCGTTCCCACAGCAGCAGTTCGCGCAGGCGTTTGAAGCCGACCTGGCGATACACCGAACGAGCGTGGTCGTTGCTGACCAGCACCTCCAGAAAAATGCGGCGAACACCGCGCTCGACCGCCCGGCGTTTCAGATGCTCCATGAGCCGCCGGCCCCAACCGCCGCCGCGATACGCCGGGTCCACACTGAGGCCGCCGCACCAGCCCTCGTCACCGCGCACCGCCAGGAGGGCCGCGCCTACGCCTTGCAGCCTCCCCTCCTCTTCCGCCACCAGGACAGCACAATCGTCCGGAGCAATGTTGGAACGGTGCAGATGCCCGAGCATGCCGGACGGGTCCATCTGCATATTGTACCGGTAATCGGCGAAACCGCGGTTGAAGCCTTGGCGCAGCGCCTCGATCTCAACCGCGGCGCCGGTGAGCATGGATGGCTGTTTCGGCGCAGTCAAGTCGAAAAGACCTCCTGGGGTCAGCGGTCAGTGGTAAGCCAGGAAAAGGTTACGATGGCAGGACGACTGTTTGCAAAACTACTGCGTCCGGGCCACAAAGTCGAACTCCACAATGAACTCTTCTCCGACGTTTGCGACACTTGGGACGTCAGGAATCCTGAGTTCGTAGTCTTCCACGACAAGGATCGTGGCGGCGCTTCCCCGCAGCTCAGATTCCGAGATGACCCGCAGGGTCACGATGAAGAGCACAGGATTTGTCACCTCGCGAACTGTCAGATCTCCCGTTACTTCAAACTCGACTTCGTCGCCGACAGCGACGGAATCCGGCATTCCTGAAAGCTCAGTTGAGCTGAAAGTGATGAATTGGTAGCGGTTGGACTGCAGGATGAAGCGACGGATAGCGCCGTTTCGCCGGTCGTTGTCGGTGACAAATGTGCCGGCCTCGATCTGGATTGGACCGATGACACTGGCCGCAGGGTTTGCCGCATCAACTTTGATTTCCCCTGAAATCGCATTGGTTACGCCGACCACGGTCTTGGGCTGCCCTAACAACTCTTCATCAATGCTGAAACGCGCCTCGGACTCTTCGGCCACAATGACAAAGACCTGTCCCATGCCGGGGCCTTCAGCGCTCTCGGATTCCTCCATCGGCGCAGCCGTAGGTGCGGGTTCGGGCTCAGCTTCAGGTGTGTCTGTCGGTTCCGGTTCCGGGACGGGCGTATCCGTGGGCTCCGGCATCGGTGTATCGGTCGGTGCCGGCTCGGGCGTGTCGGTTGGATCTGGCTCAGGCACCGGGGTCGCAGTGTCGGCAGCGGCAGGGGCTTCCTCTTGGTCCGATGAAGGGGCGTCAGAGCCGCCGCACGCTGCCAAAAGGAGCGTTGTGAGCAGAACTATGGCGATCAGCCTCAGGCGGGGAATGGCCGGTCGGGACGAGGCCGGGTAATATTCTGTCGCAGTGGGGCACGATTTCGCTGAAAATTTTTCCTGTTCCATCGACCTGACTCCCCCCATCCCAGATGGATGACTAAGATCCCGGCCGCGCATTTCAACCGCGCTGCCTGCGGTGACATTACATTCCATTTTGACCCGCATTGAGAAGTTTGGCAAGACTGTGCCCTGCCGGCGGTTATCGCTGGAATCCACCCTGCCCGTAGCCTGTCAACTCCACATAGCCTCGACCGGCGACGGGTTCTCCGTTCATCGTGCCGCGTACGACGGTGGCGCCTTCATAGTACCTAAAGGCGACGTCCATCTCCTGATCATCGATCAGAGGGTCGATCGACAGTTCGATTTCATGCTGGGGGAAGGTGACGCGCCATCCGCCAGGGTAAACTGTGCCGCTGTCCGGGCTCGTCCATTGCCCAGTCGTTGTCAAGGTAAAGTCGTCCGCACTGATTGAGACCTGGCGGCCGTCGGGGAAGCCGAGAGTCCCTTCAAAGATCTCCTGGGAAGTACCCGATTCTGTGCGGATTTCGGCAAACATTAGCACGACATCGTTGTCAAGGGTGACGGCGAACCAGTCCCAGCCGACTGCGTCAGCGCTGAGCGCGGAAGTCCCGAACTCGTGGTCCATCCAGCTGAGCCCTGTGACGGGGATTCGCCTGCCTGCGAAGACGATTTCGCCTGCAGTCTCCATCCGCACGAGGCTGTAGTAGTGGTTGGCGTTTCCTGGCTCAGGCCCCTTTCGGCTGTAGCCGGCCTCCCCGTGAAGCAGTGGCGGACGGGACTCCGTGAGCGTGAGATCGATCGAGACAGGACCGTTGTCGTCCTCGGCAGCGGCCTGCAAATGCGTCTGCCCCGGCGCGGTCTCCTGCGCACGCCAGTCATCCAGCCAGACCTCGTAGCGGGGCGAACCGGTCGCGCCGGCGACGCCGCCGGCGCCGCGGCTGAAGCGGTCGAAGCTGACATGGCGGTCTGCGGGCCCGCTCGTCACGGCGAAATGGGCCATATACAGTTGCTGTGCGGCGAAATCGGACGGCCGGTTGGATTCACCCGGCGCCAGCGCGCTGCGGAAAAACGTGAGCTGGAAGCCGTATTCGCCGCCCTCCTCGCCGGTCAGGTTGCCGGTATAGTACCACCACTCGGTGGCGTAGTCGTTGTGAGGGCCGTGATCCCGGGGAAACTCGAATTCCAGTGGCTTGAGGGCCCGGGCGAAGCGGCCGTCAACGGGCCGGTTGAGGACTTCGACGACGTCGGCCGAGGCCAACGAGGGCTGTGCGCCTGAACAGGCGCTCAAGAGGAGCAGAAGTAGAAGGAGAGATAGTGCAGGCGAAATGGGTCCCGGAAGACTTCGTCTATCGATATGTTTGTGCGGCGGTGGAACATATCCGGCCGCCGGTCTCTCTGGCATTGTCGTGGTTTGCTCTATGGCCGGGAGGCGAATCGGACTGCCGCCTCCCGGTATGACGGGAGTCGCTGCAAGGGCTGGCCTGGCTGCCAGGATCTGAGAGCCTACATGCTGGCCAGCGCCTGTTCGAAGTCCGCCAGCAGATCGTCGGTATCCTCTATGCCAACGCTCAGGCGCACAAGCTCGTCGGTGATGCCCAGTGCCCGCCGGTCTTCCGGCGCCGTGTCGTAGTAGCTGACGATCCCTGGCTGCTCGATGAGGCTCTCTACGCCGCCGAGGCTTGGGCCGATGCGAGGGATGCGGCAGGCATCGATGAATCGGCTTGTCGCCGGTCCGTCGGCCTCGACTTCAAAACTGATAACGCCGCCGAATCCGGTCATTGTGCACTTGGCGACTTCGTGGTCGGGATGGCTCTCGAGGCCGGGATACCAGACGCGGCGAATCCTCGGGTGGTCTTCCAGGTAACGGGCAATGCGAAACGCGCTTTCGTTGTGCTGGCGCATGCGCAATCCAAGGGTCTTGATTCCGCGCAGGATCAGGTAAGCGCAATGGGGGTCGACGACTGCGCCCAATATGCCCTGGGACTGGCGCAGGGCGGTGGTGATGTTGAAGCTTCCGGTGACGCAACCCGCGAGCAGGTCGTTGTGGCCGGCCAGATACTTCGTCACGCTGTGGATCGCCAGATCGATGCCGTACTCCAGGGGGCGGACGTTGCAGGGCGTGGCAAAAGTGGTGTCGATGATGGTACGCAGGCCATGCCGCTCGGCGATCTCGACGAGGCGGGCGTAGTCCACGCAGCGCAAAAAAGGATTGGTAGGTGATTCGGAGAAAATCAGCTTGGTCTCAGGCTTGATGGCGGCCTCGATGGCATCGTAGTCGCCAGGTTCGACGGTGGTACAGGTGATGCCGAAGCGGGTGAGGAATGTGTTGCAGAAGCCGCGCGTGCGGCGGTAGCAGTCTTCAGTCATGACGAAATGGTCGCCTTGGCTGAGAAGGATGAACAGCGTGGTGGTGATGGCTGCCATGCCGCTTGAGAGCAAGAGGGCGTCTTCAGCGGCGTCGAGCGCGGCAAGCTTTGCCTCAGCAGCGCGTACGGTTGGATTGCCGTAGCGCCCGTACTCCTCCCGTTCCGGCACTTCCCAGAACATGTGCTCTTCCATGTAGTTGATCAGGCTGGCAGTGTCCTCGAAAGTATAGGTGCTTGTCTGAACGATGGGCACAGTCAGACTGTCGTGGGAAATATAGCGCTTTTCCCCGGCGTGGACGGCTTGGGTCTGGCTGGAGAGTATGGGCGTTTTCCCCTCAGGTCCTTGCCCGTTGGAGGCAGCCGGTCCCGACGCTCCGTCAGAGCCGGTTGCCGTTCCGGAGTTCTGGGATATGGTCGTACCTGGTGTGGCCATGATGTCTCCTTCGCGACGCAGTTCACCTTGTCAGAAGCGTCGTCACCGCCCATTGGGTCGGTCTGGGAATAAAAAAGCCCTCTTTCTGTGGATACACGGAAGAGGGCTGCGACAAGTCGTCCAGAGCATCTCATCTGCCGGTGCATCCACACCGCCGGAATTGGCACCTGTCGCGCTGCGGACGTTGACTCCAGCAGCGCCGGTTGCCGAGGCTTCACAGGGCCGGCCCCTCCACCTCTCTTGATAAGAGTCTTGGCACAGTTTCAGCGGACTGTTCTGCAGTCAGTCCGAATTCGTGAAACCCTGCCAATAGGCTCGATTCAGTTGTTGGCGCCCATACTAATCCAGGAATCGGCCCAGTGTCAAATCTGAGCACGAAGTGGAACGCGCCGGAGGGCTGATGCAAGCCTTGCTGGCAGCACAGGCTGGTTCGGAAGCCCGTCTGACAGATTTTTGCCTCGCTTTATCTGTTATTTGTCCGTGTGATGTCAGCAATCAAAAGGGATAGAGCGTTAAAGTATGGTATGGTATAGCCAGTAATGTAACGCCCGTGACAAGTGGTCGTTCAAGTAAAGAGTGCGCCGACTTGTCCCTCGAAAGGAGATGCAAATGAACAGCCTAGGTAATGTCCCCAGAGTTCCCAGAAGGATACCGAGTGGGTCACCATTCGTCATGGTGATTGTAATCGTCGTCGTAGTCCTCTTTCTGATGCTCTTTGCCCGCAACTTCTTCTACGCGTTCGAGCGCGTAGACGAGCAGGAGGTGGGTGTTCAGTTCCAGGGAGGGAGGATCAAGAACGTGGTAGGTCCGGGCGTCTATACCGACGTCGGCCTCTTCGTACAGATCGTACGGGTCTCCAGCCAAGCGATCCCGTTCAACGTAGAGGACCAGGAGATCATCACCAAGGACAAGCAACGGATCGGCCTGATGGTCAGCGGCGATATCTTCCGCCCGAACATCAGCCAAGCGGACATGATCCAGGCGCTGTGGGCCCAGTACAGGAGCATCTATCTGCAGGACGACCTGGCCCGCAGCCGCATGCAGGACCAGGCGCGCCAGGCGATGAAGGTATGCGTCGGTGACCGCACCTTCGACGACAACGTCGTCGGTACAGCCAGGGACATTCTGCGCCAGTGCATCGACGATGAACTGAACGAACGGGCTGCCAATTTCGGTCTCCGGGTGGAGAACCTGGTGGTGCCGGATGTGATTCTGTCTGGTGCCGTACAATCTGCGCTGGACGCAATCGTGCAGAGCCGGCTGGAGACGGAGAAAGCGGCCCAGGACAAGCTGCGGGCGGAAGCCCAGGCCGTCGCCGAGCAGGCGCGCCAAGAGGGTGAAATCCGCATCGAGCAGAGCCGGATCCAGGAGCAGGCCCGCCAGCAGACCGCCCTGGCCCAGCTGGAAGAACAGAAGGTAGCCGCGCAGAAGGCCGTGATTGAAGCCGAGCGTGCCAACGAGCTGGCCCGCGTCGAAGCTGAGAGAGCAGTCATTGAAGCGCAGAAACAGAATGAGCTGCTGGCCGCGCAGCGCGATATCGAGATCGCGCAGGCACTGGCAATCGCCGCGGAAGAGCAGGCCAAGGCCCAAATCGCTGTCGAGACCGCTCTCGCCTCACTGTACGCGGGACGGCCGGAATATGTGCAGCTGCTGATTGCACAGGCCAACGCCAGCGCGCTCAGGAGCACCGACAAGGTGATCTTTACGCCTGAAGGCGTAACGCCGACGCTGGTCCTGCCGGGTCCCGGCATCGTGCCGACAGTGGACACGACGCCCAATTAGCGCCGCTGGAAAGGAGTCAAGCTGCGTGCAGGATGGGCGTCGAGCCCTGGGTACGCGGGGCGAACTGATTGCTGTACGCGCCCTGCAGGAGGCCGGCCTGCGCATCGTCGAACGCAACTGGCGTTGCCGGGCCGGCGAACTGGACATCATCGCAGAGGAATGCGCCCCGGACTTCAGCCGGGGCGCGTCCGATTCACGCTGGTTGGTCGTGGTCGAAGTGCGCACCCGGCGGGGTCACGGCTACGGGTCGGCCCTGCAGTCCTTTACGCACGGAAAACAGAAGAAGCTGCGTAGACTGGCAACGATTTACGTGCAGGAAACGAAGTGGCCGGGCCCTTGGCGCATCGACGCAGTGGCGGTGCAGATGGACAGGTCCGGCAAGTTGATCAGTGTGGAGCACATTCGACATGCCGTCACCGGATGAGCAGGCGTCCGAGACGGCGGCCCCGCCCCTGATCGTGATCCTGGGACCGACGGCTGTCGGCAAGACCTCTCTCAGCCTTGACCTCGCGGCGCGCTTTGACGGCGAGATTGTGGGCGCCGACAGCCGCCAGATCTACCGCGGCATGGACATCGGCACCGCCAAGCCGAGTGCGCTGGAGCAGGCGCAGATCCCCCACCACCTTGTCGACATACAGCCACCCGACAAACAGATGGCGCTGGCGACCTACCAGCAGATGGCCTTCAGTGTCATCGACGGCGTTCACCGGAGGGGACGCGTGCCCTTCCTCGTAGGCGGTTCGGCACTGTATCTGCGGGCGGTTGTTGAGGGATTGCAGATCCCGGAGGTCGCGCCCAACCCGGCACTGCGGGCCGAACTCGAGAAGTTTGCGCTGGACAACGGCCGTGAGGCGCTGCACACGCGTCTCCGAGCCTCCGACCCTGAAGCGGCCGCTCAGATCCACCCAAACAATCTGCGCCGGGTCGTCAGAGCGCTTGAGATAGTGCAGACGACAGGCCGCCGCAAGAGCGAGCTGGAGTCGGCCGCACCCCCGCCCTATCGGATTCTGAAAATCGGCCTGGACCTGCCGCGCCCGCTCTTGCACGAACGCATCGACCGCCGTGTTCACGATATGGTTGAGGCCGGCCTGGTTGAGGAAATGAAGTCGCTGCTGGCAGCGGGCTATTCGCCTGACCTGCCGGCCCTTTCCAGCCTGGGATACCAGGAGATCGCTGCACATCTACGCGGAGAGCTCACCCTGCAGGCTGCCGTTGAACGCATACAGATAGAGACCCACCGCTTCGTCCGCCACCAGTATACCTGGTTCCGCCGCATCCCCGACGTCCACTGGTTTGACGTTTCGCAAGCGCCCCGGCCGGCCATCCGAAAGCTGGCCGCCGGTTTTCTTCCATCGCGACATCATTGCCGGTGACCGACTGACGCCCCAGAACGTGTAGATATAGACCGTATCGAGAGAGCGAATTTTTTCGGCTCGCGCCGGCTCGCGCGGGCCGGTATGACCCTGCGCGTCGTTTCATAGACCCTTCGTAGGTGGACTGAACAGGACCCGTCTCTTATAGACGATTCGCGAACGCGAGGGCCCGGTAGCAGTCCAAAGAGAGGCACTAAGCCTGAAATTCCAGTGTAATTTCCCGAAATCGGTCACTTATGGACTACGGGGGCGTCAGTTTGGGGGCCTTTTCTGCCGCATTGCGACGCCTACCCTTTCCTTGCTATAATGCGGGCCAATTCCAGTACGAAGTCAGGAGATTGAACACAAACGCTGTTCATCATATGAAAGGATGCAACGAAAAGGGCTAGCAATGGCTGGCACGAAACTGGCGCCGGACCTCACCGCTGCGGACCTCAGCGACCAGACAGACCTTGCAAACTCAGAGAATAACGGTCTTCCTACGGACAGTAGGCTTCTACGAAGCATTCCTCTTGAGGCCATACCCCCTGTAAGTGGCGGCAAGTTGTTCCTTCAGCCGCTCCTGAACCTGCACGAAATCAAAGCGCTTGAAGAGCTGTACAAGAAGCTGCCCGACTATTTCAGCGCCGATGAAAGGCTGATGATACTGCGCGCCTACCTGGTCGCCAGCGACGCCCATCGCGAACAGACGCGCATGACGGGCGAACCTTACATCCTGCACCCGATCGACGTAACCTATATTCTGGCGGAGCTGCAGCTGGACGCGGACACTCTTGCCGCAGCGCTTCTGCACGACGTGGTAGAGGATTCCGTCTACACCATCGACTATCTGAATAAGAACTTTAACTGGGAGATTGCCGAGCTGGTGGACGGCGTGACAAAGCTCAACCGCATTAAAGAGTTGAGCAAAATGCGCCACAGCGTCGCCGATGAGAAGGCCGAAAGCCTGCGCAAGATGTTCCTGGCCATGGTCGAGGACATCCGTGTGGTGCTCATCAAGCTGGCGGATCGCGTCCACAACATGCGCACATTGGAGGGCCACCCGGAACACAAGCGCCGCCGCATTGCCCGCGAGACACTGGAGATCTTCGCCCCCCTTGCGAATCGACTGGGGATCTGGCAGATCAAGTGGGAGTTGGAGGACCTCAGTTTTCGCTATCTTGAGCCGGTGACATATCGGAATCTGTCGCGGGCGATGGACCAGAAGCGGGCCGAGCGGGTCAGCTGGATGGATGAGACGCGGGAGACGCTGGCAAAGGCGTTGATCGACGCGGGAATCAATGCGAACATCGACGGGCGCCCCAAGCATATCTACGGCATCTATCGAAAGATGCGGCGCAAAGAAGTGCCTTTCGACCAGATCTACGACATTCACGGCTTCCGCATCATTGTCGATTCGATTGCGGACTGCTACGCGACATTGGGTGTTGTCCACAGCCACTGGCGGCCGATCCCGGGCGAATTCGACGACTATATCGCCAGCCCGAAGGACAATATGTACCGCAGCCTGCACACCGCCGTGGTCGGCTCGAACGGCAAGCCGATGGAGGTGCAGATCCGTACACAAGAAATGCACCAGGTGGCCGAGTTCGGTATCGCCGCCCACTGGCGCTACAAGGAGGGCAGGCAGGCCAACCAGTATCTGGACAACAAGATCGCCTGGATTCGCCAGCTGATGGAGTGGCGCCAGGACGTGACCGATGCCCAGGAGTTCGTCAGCGGGATGAAGACCGACGTATTTCAGGACCGGGTCTACGTCTTTACTCCGCGCGGGGATGTAATCGACCTGCCGCACAGCTCGACACCTATCGACTTCGCCTACCGTGTTCACACGGAGCTGGGCCACCGCTGCCGCGGGGCAAAGGTGAATGGCCGGCTAGTACCCCTTGACTTCCAACTGCATAACGGCGACCAGGTCGAGGTAATCTCGGCCAAGCGGGGCGGACCCAGTCGCGACTGGATCAACCCCAATATGGGTTACGTCGCGACGACGCGGGCGCGCGGGAAAATCCGCACCTGGTTCCGCAAACAGGCCAGGGAAGAGAATATCGCACAGGGCCGTCAGATCCTGGAAAAGGATTTGAAACGGTTGAGCGTAGACCAGCCCTACGAGCTTGTCGCCCGCATTTGCGGGTTTGAGGGACTGGACGACTTCCTGGCCGCCATCGGTTATGGCGATGTGACGAGCCAGACGATCGCCCAACGGGTGATCGAATACGAGCGCAGCCAGGAGAGCGAAGAAGAGCCGGAGCAACTCCCCAAGCAAGCCCCGCAGCGCACAGTCTCAATCGACGGCGTGCAGGTTGCAGGTCTGGACGGTGTGCTGGCGCATCCGGCGCGCTGCTGCAACCCGGTGCCCGGCGACCCGATCGTCGGCTACGTGACCAAAGGCCGCGGCGTCTCGATCCACAAGACCAACTGCCCCAATATCGCCTCTCTGATCCAACGGGCGGACCACGCACGGCTGGTCGAAGTGCAGTGGGGCGCCAAGAGCGAGGAGATGTACCCGGTCAGCATCCAAGTCAAGGCCTACGATCGCGCCGGCCTGCTGCGGGACGTGACCGGCCTTGTCGCCGACGAGAAGATCAACATGCGGTCGGCTGAAGCTGTGACGGGGATGAAGAACAATATGGCTCTGATCAACGCCACGTTGGAACTGTCAAATATATCGCAGTTAACTCGCATCATGACGCGAATAGAGCGTCTGCCGAATGTGCTGGAGGTTCGACGTTTGGTCGGGTAGGCGAGGAATAAGGATAACCTACCCAAACGAACCTCCTGTACGGCCTTCCACGTATAGTTGACTCAAAAGAGTTCGAGGCCGGTTGATTGCAGTTCCAGGGGGCGCCAATCACGCAAACTCTTCGAAAGTCAGGCACACTGGGAAGTACCCCACTTTTTTCTCTTCTGCCTTTTTTCGCTAACTGCGAGATAGATTCGAACTTTCTTACGCGACGGAGAGAGTCTGCCGCGGCTTTGAGAAAGTGCCTAATCGGAATCCTTAGCTCGGTATACAGCCAATTAGGTCCGGTGGGAGCTATGCCTGAACCTCAATCGTGCGAGCGTGCGAAATGTCACTTGCCGTAACGGCCCGAATCTGAGATGGCAGCACCTCTGTGACAGCCGCAGTGCTGCCGTCCAGCGTCAGGAATTCCACGATAAAGGCGCGTCCTTCAGGATATGCGTGCACGACCGTTCCCACATCGGACTTCCTGAGTCCGTCCTCAAGAATATCTGTGGTGAGTACTACGCAATCGAGCTCCTTAAACATTGCTTCTCCTTAGCGGATAGGCCGTAATCAACCTGGGGGCAGTACCCGGCTTTTCGACGCCCCAAACTGCTCTGACGAACGGATTTCGCCCGTCAGGTGTGTCGAGTCTGCCGTCCACAGTATAGCGGATGCCATTGACGGTGTCTACAGTACTGACGACACGATGGCGCGAGGCATGAGTAAGGAGCGCCTCAGCCAATACCTCCCAGCGATCTCGATGAAACCCGAACCTCGAAAAGAAATCGGCTTTGCTCTTACCCTGTGGATGGTCAAGTGATAGCAGATAGCCTGTCACTTTCAAGGGGTCAACATAAGCCAATTCCGCGTTTGGCAATTTCAAGGTCATCGAATCTGTGTGTCCACTCGTTCTAAAATATTTCGGTTGGGTCAGTTGGCAACAGACTGACAGTTGTCACATTTTTGATTTTGATACGATTCGCTTTCGAATCAGCCTGCAGATCCCCAAAATGCTGGAAGACTTTGAAGGAAGGAAATCCGGGCGAGGCGCCAGCACTCACACGGTGGGGCCCGGGTAAACAGACTTGGACTCAGATAAAACCTGATTGAATGCTTGCCTGAACGTGAGGAAGAATGCGAGGGTAGAGGAGCCCGCCTGACTGGAGGGCTCCTCAAACTGGCTGCCGAACAACTCCGGATCCGACACTGGCTGATTCAGGAAACCGTCATCGCCTCCAGCTCGTCGATCATATCCCGGATCACATCGAAGCCGGCCTGCCAGAAGTCGGGATCGGTCATATCGATGCCGGCCTCCTCCAGAATCTCCTGCGGCCGTGCAGAGCCGCCGCGCGCCAGCATTCTCAGATAGCCCGGCTTGAAGGCGTCGCCCTCCTGTTGGTAGCGCCGGAAGAGGGAGAGCACAAGCAGCTGGCCGAAACTGTAGGCATAGCAGTAAAAGGGCGTGTGATAGATGTGGGGGATGCTGACCCATTCATACTGGAATTCGTCTGACAGCTCGACACTGTCGCCGAACTGCTCCTGCAGATTTTCGAAATAGAGACGCTCCAACTCCTGGGGAGAGGCGTTCTCCTGGATGGCCCGATGGGCGTCCTCTTCGAAGATAACAAAGAAGGCCTGGCGCATGACGGTTGCGTAGATGTCGTCGACGCTGGCAGCCAGAATCTCGCGCCGCACCAGTGGATCCTTCTCCTCGGCCAGCAACTGCTCGTTCATCACCATTTCGGCAAAGACCGACGCGGTCTCTGCCAGCGGCAGCGAGGAGTGCTGTGTCAGAATGGAGTGATCCTCAGCCATCATGCTATGGACGGCGTGACCCAGTTCATGGGCGATGGTGGCGACGTCGCGCACCTTGTTGGTGTAGTTCAGCAGGACGTAGGGCGTGATGCTCGGCATCACCGTAGCGCAGAAGGCGCCGGCCCGCTTCCCTTTGCGCACCTCGCTGTCGACGTGGTTGTCGTCGAAGACGCGCTTGGCCTTGCCGGCGAAATCGAGGTCAAAGCGGGTAAAGGTATCCAGAACCAACTCGACCGCATCATCATAGGGAATGTCCCGTGACGACTCCATCAAGGGCGCGTAAATGTCGTAGCGGCGCAGCTTGTCCATCCCCAGCCACTTGGCCTTGAGCGTGAAATAACGCTGAAAGAGAGGCGCGTTGCGGCGGGCAACATCCAACAGGGCCTGTACGGCATCGTAGGGAATGTCGTTGCTCAGATTGCGCACGGCGATCGGCGAGCTGTAGCTGCGCAACGTTACGTTTTCGTTATGGTAATCCCGCACCAGGTTGATATAGATCTGCGCCAGAATCGGCGCTTCTTCCTTATACACTTTGTAAAGGCACTGGTAGGCGGCGGCGCGCATGTCGGGATCAGCAGAGTAGGCGTGTGCCATCACCTCTTCGCGGGTCATCTGCTTTAACTCGCCGTCCACCTCCAGCTCAAACTCCAGCCTGTTCGTCAACATCGAATAGATTGTGACGAGCGCGTTGACGCCATTCGTGTTCTTCAAGTTGATAATGCGCTCTGAACTCTCTTCCAACATGTATGGTTTGGAGAGACGCATTTCCAGGAGGAAGTGCCGGTAGTCCTCGTGTGTATCGGCATCAGGTAACAGGGCTTCTGCGTCTGCATCGTCCAGCCCCTTCCACCAGAGGTTGAAGAAGAGCGTCCGGTTCTGAATCTCCGCCATCACCTGCTGCATACGGTTGTTGTAAGTAAGCGCATCGGGCGACTGCGTATTGGACGAGAACCAGAGGCTGCCGTAGGCTAGGAGCCGGTAGACTTGGGCGCTGATCTCCTCGTACTGCTGCAAGGCGTCGATCAACTTAGCCTGCCCCATTTGCGCTGAAATCTCTTCACGCAGACCCTCGAAAGCAGTGACATTCTGTTCGAGCTCTGCCAGCAACTCTTCGGTATCAGCTGCGGAAGGGGTTAATGACCCGGACCCGTTGGCATCTGGCTCGGGCGGCACAAGGGCGGAGAGATCCCAGCCCGACATCTGGTAGCGTTCCCGCTTTTCTTCCGTACGTACAGCCATAAGTTGTTATTCCCTTCTCATTCTTCCTTGACGAGACGCCGCAAAACGGTGTGCAGAATCCCGCCATTCTTGTAATAGTTCACTTCGACAGGCGTATCGAGCCGGCTGGTGACGCTGAATTCACCCACAATTCCGTTCTCTCGGGTCACGCGCACGGTATACGCCTGGTTGGGCCTCATCTCTGCCGTCAGGCCCACTATGTCATAGGTCTCAAATCCGCTGAGGTCCAGAGACTGCATGTTCTGACCTTCCATGAACTGCAGGGGAAGGATACCCATTCCGACCAGATTGGAACGGTGGATGCGTTCGAAACTCTCCGCGATCACGGCCTTTACCCCCTGCAGCCAGGGCCCTTTGGCGGCCCAGTCTCGGCTGGAGCCGGTGCCGTACTCCTTGCCTGCCAGGATGATCAGCGGCGTGCCGTCCTGCTCGTACTTGGCGGCCGCGTCCCAGATGGCCATCTCTTCAAGTCCGGCGGCTGCGTCCAGTACCTGCCCCGTGGAGGGGATGTAGGCCGTATAGCCGCCTTCTACGCCGTCCAGCATCTGATTCTTGATGCGGATGTTGGCGAACGTTCCCCGCATCATGACTTCGTGATTGCCTCGCCGGCTGCCGTAGCTGTTCCATTCGGAGCGGGGAACGCCCTGTTCGGTCAGGTAGCGGCCGGCTGGGCTGTCCGGGGCGATGGCGCCCGCCGGGCTGATATGATCGGTCGTGGTGCTGTCCGGCATGACGGCCAGCACGCGCGCGCCGACGATCGGCTGTACCGGCGGCAGCTCAGTACCCATCTGCTGGAAGAAGGTCGGCTCCTGAATATAGGTGCTGTCAGAGCTCCAAGCATACAGCTCGCCGCCGGAGATCGGCACCTCATTCCACTGTTCGTTGCCGGTAAAGACATTGGCGTACTGTTGGCGGAACAGGTCCGGCTTGAGACTGCGATGGATCTCGGCCTGGATCTCGGCCTGGCTTGGCCAGACGTCGTGAAGGAAGACCGGCTCGCCGGTGGGGTCGTAGCCCAGGGGATCGTTGTCCAGGTCGATGTTCACGGTCCCGGCGATTGCGTAGGCAACGACCAGCGGCGGCGAGGCCAGGAAGTTGGCGCGTACGTCGGGGCCGATGCGCCCTTCAAAGTTACGGTTGCCGCTCAAGACCGAGGCCGCGACCAGGTCGGCGTCGTGAATCGCGTCGCGGATCGGTTGGGGCAAGGGCCCGCTGTTGCCTATACAGGTGGTGCAGCCGTAGCCGACTGTGTGGAAGTTGAGGGCTTGCAGATAGGGGGTCAGCCCGCTCGCCTCCAGGTAGCTGGTAACGACCTTCGACCCGGGCGCCAGGCTGGTCTTCACCCAGGGTTTGACGTCCAGACCCCGTTCCACGGCCTTCTTGGCGAGCAGTCCGGCCCCGATCATGACGGACGGGTTGCTGGTATTGGTACAGGACGTGATGGCCGCGATCACGACGTCGCCGTGCTCCAGTGAAAAGTCGGTGCCCTTGAAGTTGACTTCGGCGCGGTTGTCCAGTTCTGCGCCTTCCAGGCCAAATCCCTGCGGACCAACGGGCGCTGAGAGCATCCCGCTCCATCGCTCCTTCATGTCGGACAGGGTGATGCGGTCCTGTGGACGTTTGGGTCCGGCCAGGCTGGGCTGCACCGTATCCATATCCAGCTCGATGGTTTCGCTGAAGACAGGGTCGGGCGTGTCTTCGGTGTGGAAGAGGCCCTGTTCTTTGCAGTAGCGCTCGACGAGATCGATCGACTCCGGATCGCGCCCCGTGTTCGCGAGGTAGCGCAGCGTTTCCTGGTCGACCGGGAAGAAGCCCATGGTCGCGCCGTATTCGGGCGACATGTTGGCGAGGGTCGCCCGATCGGGAAGGCTGAGCTGGCCCAGGCCAGGTCCGAAATACTCGACAAACTTGCCGACTACGCCCTGCTGGCGCAGCATCTCGGTCGCCCGCAGCACGAGGTCGGTCGCGGTCGCACCCTCGGGCAGCGCGCCCGTCAACTTGAATCCGACGACGTCCGGCATGAGCATGTAGATGGGCTGGCCCAGCATGACTGCCTCGGCTTCGATGCCTCCCACCCCCCAACCGAGCACGCCGAGGCCGTTGATCATCGTGGTATGGCTGTCGGTTCCAACGAGCGAGTCCGGGTAGGCCTCAAGTGCGCCGTTGCCTTCCACGGCCGAGGTCTGCACAACGCTGGCCAAATACTCAAGGTTGACCTGGTGGACGATGCCGGTTGCGGGCGGGACGACGCGGAAGTTGTCGAAGGCGCGTTGCCCCCATTTGAGAAACTCGTAGCGTTCGCGGTTGCGCTCAAATTCTCGCTCAGCATTGAAGAAGAGCGCGGCCGCCGAACCGAACCGGTCAACCTGTACCGAGTGGTCTATGACCAGGTCGACCGGCACCACCGGGTTTATCTTGTTGGCGTCGCCGCCCATGCGGGCCATGGCGCTGCGCAGCGCGGCCAGGTCGACGACACTGGGCACGCCGGTAAAGTCCTGGAGGATGACCCGCGCCGGCTTGAACGGAATCTCGACTTTGCCGGCGGTATCCGGTCCCCAACCGGCAATGGTCTTGATTGCGTCTTGGGTGATCTCGAAGCCTTCGGCCTGGCGCAGAGCGGCCTCCAACAGCACTTTGATGGAGAATGGCAGCCGGTTCACATTGGCTGAAGGCAGCCTTTCGAGTGAGTCCAGCCTGTAGATGGCTACTGGGCCGCGGCGCGTGTGGAGGGTATCGCGTGCGTTGAAATAGTCCTGTCGAGCCATTTCACCCCCTTGTAAACTGGTTTGACGGTGTCTCATAGCGCTGGCCGGGACGGAGAAACAGCGTCTCGCCCAGCCTTGTCTGTTTCCTGATGGGTAGCCATATGATACCCGTACTGAATACAGAAGGCATAATCTGGGGCTCTCTCCGCAAACTGAAGCGCCCCCCCGACCCACGCGCGCAAACCTCCCTGCACTTTCCTACTCGTCCCCCTCAATCTCCGGTAGGGGCGGGCCCCGTACCTGCCACCGCGCTCCCAGCCATTCCACTACCGACCACTGCAGTTCCGCTGGCCGCTGACCTCTGCAGTTCCGCCTTGTGGCTGCCCACCCAGCCCCAGCCCGCCATCTCTGACCACTAACCACTGACCTCTGACCGGGTGCATCACAGATTTGGGGTGGCAACAGAGGCGAGGCGTGAGGAGCGAGGAACGGAATCTGCCGGCGCCTCTGCAGGAGATCGGGTTGCGGGCCGGCCGCGGCGATGTTGTTCGTTGAGATAT
>VXRG01000058.1 GCA_009838625.1 Caldilineaceae bacterium SB0664_bin_27 | reverse complement strand
CCGCTGGCATGAAATCCCCATCTGACCCTCTTCGCCCCTAATCTGGACTGCACCCCGTTCATCCTTCTACCAGTCGGCATAGTTCACACCTGACGCCCCCACCATGCGAATACCATACGCAGCCCATACGCTAAGGGAACGAAAGTGGTTTTCTTCACAGCCGCAATTACCAAATGGGTTTACAATATCGCCGCCTTCTGATAAAATATACTATTGGTTCGCTGTAGCGGTTTAGATTACTCACACGCACAGACGGTTAATTGGATAAAGAAAATGAAAACTGAACCTCCTCAACAACCAAAGGCCCGGGCAGACGTTTACCGGCGGCTCATTGGCTTTCTGCGTCCCTATTGGAAGCAGGCGGCCTTTGCTTACTTCTCGGTACTTTTTGGCTCACTGCTCAATCTATACATTCCGCAGATCCTGAAGGACGCCATCGACCAGGGCATCGAAGGACAGCGCGCCGGCGCGCTCTTCACCGCGGCTGGGTGGATCCTCGGTATCGCGGTCGTACGCGGCGTCGCCGCCTACGGTCAGCGCTACTACGGTGAATGGCTGACCCATCGCGTGGCCTATGACCTGCGCAATCAATTTTACAACGCGACCCAGAGGCTCCCATTTGCCTTCCACGACCGCTCGCAGACCGGAGATATGATGAGCCGGGCAACGAGTGACATCACTGAGACAGAGCGCTTTGTCGGCATGGGGCTGATGGACCTGACAGCGTCGCTCCTGTTGCTGGGAGGCGTAATTGTCGTTATGGTGTTGGAAAGTTTCAGCCTCGCTCTGTATGCGCTCATTCCACTTTCACTCCTGCTTGTGCTGACGCTGCGCTTCGGCATGGTCATACGTCCCCGCTTCAAGCGCGTCCAGGAGCAGATGGGGCAGCTATCCTCCACCATGCAGGAGAGCATGACCGGTATCCAGGTGGTGAAGGCGTTTGCCCGCGAAACCGATGAGTTGCGGAAATTCAACGCGGCCAACGAGGACTGGTTTGCCAAGCGCTTCGGCATCATCAAAATCTGGGCGAACAACTGGCCGACGTTTACCTTCATCCTCTTGAGCAGCAACGTACTGCTTCTCTTCGTAGGCGGGCCGCTGGCGATCGAGGGCGCGATTACCATTGGGTCGCTTTTCGCAATGCTGGCCTATGTCATGATGCTCAACGGCCCCGTGCAACGCCTCGGTTTTCTGGTTAACATGGCCGCCACATCTGGGGCCAGCGCGACACGTGTGTTTGAAATAATCGACACGCCCGCCGAAGTAGAGGAACAAGAAAACCCCATCGTGCTGAAAGAGGCGCAAGGCGCCGTAACCTTTGAGGGCGTCAGCTTTGGTTATGAAGGTGGGCCGCGGGCGCTGGATGACATCAGCTTCGAGGTGGAATCGGGGCAGACTGTCGCACTGATCGGGCCGACAGGTAGCGGCAAATCGACGATCACCAATCTCATTCCCCGCTTCTATGACCCGGCCAGCGGCTCCATCCGGATCGATGGACATGACCTGCGCGGCCTGACATTGGACAGTTTGCGCCGGCATGTCGGCATCGTTCTTCAGGACCCGTTCCTGTTCGGTGTCACAATCGCAGAGAATATCGCCTATGGCGTGCCGGAGGCTACTCCCGACGCGATTGTCGCCGCGGCCAAGGCGGCTCGGGCGCACGATTTCATCATGGAGTTCCCCGCTGGCTACGAGACCGTGGTTGGCGAGCGAGGTGTGACACTGAGCGGCGGACAGAAGCAGAGGGTGGCGATCGCGCGCGCTCTACTCTATGAACCTCGCATTCTGATTCTGGACGACTCCACCAGCAGCGTCGATACGGAGACCGAGCATCTGATCCAGCAGGCGCTCAACTCCCTGATGGAGGGACGTACGACCTTTGTCATCGCCCAGAGACTACTCACCCTGAAGAACGCCGACCAGATTCTAGTTCTGGATGGCGGCCGCATCGTGGAAAGGGGTCGCCACGACGAATTGCTGACCGCGGGTGGACTTTACCGCAACATCTACGATCTGCAACTGCGCGACCAGGAGGAGTTCGCAGAGTTGGAAGCGCGGTTGCAAGACCAGGCTGAATCAGAAGGGACAGACTCGGACAGGTCTCAAGCTCGCAACCTTGTACTGGCCGGCGTTGTCGAAGAAGGGAGAAACTGAGATGAGCAATTCGAATGGCAATGGAAGAGTTGCTCACTCATACCGCGGCAATGGACACGTTTCCTCGCCGCAAAGAGAGACAAGTATGGTAACTGAGAAACTCCCGCTTCAGCGGGATGCGTTCGGCCGTGAACAGGCGGCCCGGTCCACATCGGACAGCAGTCTGTCGGCCGTCGAACAGGAAAGGCTGCGTCGCGAGCGCAAGATTCAGGACCTGTTGCCGGACGAAGAGGAGGCGCAGGAAAAGACCTACGACAGCCGGTTGGTCAAGCGGTTGATGGAATACGTAGTCGTCTACAAGCGGGAGTTTGTTATCTCGCTCATCCTGATCGTCGTAACTTCAGTTATGAGCGTGGGTACGCCTTGGATGATCCAGCGAGCAATTGACGAAGGCATCCGCGCTGGTAACGTGGGCACACTTCGCTTCTGGACAGTTCTTTTTCTGGCCGCGATCGCACTGGAGTGGGTTGCAAGCCGCGCCCGTCTCACAGTGATGGCCTATGCCGGCACCCGCATCGTGACCGACATCCGCAGTCAACTCTTCGGTCATCTGCACACGCTGTCGATGGGCTTCTTCAACGACTACAGCGTTGGCCGTCTCATGAGCCGGCTCATCAGTGATGTGAGTGTGCTGCAGGACTTCGTTACCTGGTCGATCACTGGGCTGGCCCGATCAGCATTCATTCTTGTTGGCATCATCGTGGCGATGTTGTTCCTGAACTGGCAACTGGCGCTGGTTACCTTTGCAGTCATGCCGGCGATGATCGCTCTTACCAACTATTTCCGCCGCTATGTGCGCGAGGCCTATCGCGCCGCGCGGCAACGTCTGTCGCTGATCAATGGCTTTCTCAATGAATCGATTACAGGCATCCGTGTGACCAAAAGCTTCGCGCGCGAGCAGGCCAACTCGCGCCATTTCGAAGATCTCAACCGCTCCTACTTTGACGCCAATTTGCGCACTACCCAGCTGGCTGCCTTCTTCTTTCCCGGGGTCGACTTCATCGGCTCGCTGGCGACAGCGTTGGTGGTCGGTCTCGGTGGTTGGCTGATTCTGGGCGACCAGCTGACCGCCGGCGTACTGGCAGCATTCGTGATCTGGGTGGAGCGCTTCTTCGAACCAATACGTGAACTGTCCCGACGCTACTATACCTTCCAGGCGGCGATGGCCGCGAGCGAGCGCCTCTTCGCCCTCCTCGACACCGAGCCGGATCTGAACGACGCGCCCCAGGCCTTCGCGCTGCCCCCAATTGCGGGTCGGGTGGACCTGGACAACGTCCACTTCAACTACAAAGAAGACGAGCCCGTTCTGCAAGGCGTAACCATCAGTGCCGAGCCGGGCGAACGAGTAGCCCTGGTCGGCGAGACCGGCGCCGGCAAGAGTACGGTCATTCGCCTTATCGCCCGCTTCTTCGACGTGACCGGCGGGGCCGTCCTGATCGATGGCCACGACGTTCGCGATGTCACGCAGGCCAGTCTGCGGGCCCAGTTGGGCATTGTGCTTCAGGATAGTTTTCTATTCGATGGGACCATCCGTGACAACATCCGCTACGGTCGGCTGGACGCGACCGACGCCGAAGTCGAGGCTGCCACTGTTGCCGTAGGCGCTGATGAGTTCATCCGCAAGCTGCCCAATGGCTACGACACCCAGGTGGGTGAAAACGGCGTGAATCTGAGCGTGGGACAGCGCCAGATAGTCTCCTTCGCACGCGCGTTGTTGGCGGACCCACGCATCCTCATTCTGGACGAGGCCACCAGCTCCATCGACACAACGACGGAACGGCAGATTCAGGCCGGTTTGGAGCAGTTGCTCAAGGGGCGTACCAGCTTTGTCATCGCCCACCGACTCAATACAATTGTCAATTCGGACAAGATTGTCGTCTTGGACCAGGGGCAGGTCCTGGAGGAAGGGAGCCACGAGGAACTCTTGGCGCGACATGGCCGTTACCACAAGTTGTACACGATGCAATGGGCGGTGGAGAGCGATCCGCGAGCCAGGAACTACGTCTTGAACTGACTGTAACCTGACGAGGAGTGAGGAAGATTCTGGTTCCTCACTCCCCGTCTTGTACCTCTAACTTTCCTCGATTTCAACTTTTTCCATCACATCTCCCTGCTGAATCGCATCGACGACATCCTGGCCGCTGCGCACTCTGCCGAAGACGGAGTGTTTGTTGTCGAGCCAGTTCGTGGCCACGTGGGTGATGAAGAACTGGCTGCCGTTGGTGTTGGGTCCGGCATTGGCCATGCTGAGTACACCTGGTCCGTCATGCACCAGTTCGGGGTGAAATTCGTCGTTGACCTGGTAGCCGGGGCCGCCCCGCCCACTGCCGCTGGGGTCGCCGCCCTGGACCATGAAATCTGCGATTACACGGTGAAATTTCACGCCGTCATAAAAGCCGTCGCGGGCTAGGGCCACGAAATTGTTGACCGTGTTCGGCACCTTGTCGGCATAGAGGTCTATGACGATATCCCCGCGGTTGGTCTGGATCGTGGCCGTGTAGGTTTTCGACGGATCGAGTTGCATGGCCGGGGGAGATGTATACTGCGTCATCAGCATTTCCTTTCGGTGATGGTACGAGAAAAGTGGCTCTCCCGATTCTCTCAGCCAAAATTTCGCCGGGAGAGGAATGAGCTGGTCTCACGAATGCGGCGCAGGGGATGTGGGCCGGACTCTGTCTGCATTATAGTGCTCTTTCTTCGTTGAACCACAATCGGCGGGGCCAGCGCGCTCGGCTGGCAGGCACTTCACTTCTGCCGTTTCGAATTAAGACGGCTGTGTCGCGCCCGTCGCGGGATATGCTATACTGCATGTCGAAGACAGACGCTTCTTTTTTCGGCAAGTGTGTCGAACAGGCGAGGTGCGCACGTTGGAAGGGAAACAAGGTCCAGACCGATGACAGCGCATCCGATGGAGACAACGACTGGAATTATCACCGGTTCCGACCTGCTGGCAATGGGTGACATCGGCCCCTGTGAACTCATTGACGGAGTGATCGTAAGAAAGAGTCCAACCGGTGGAATACACGGGTTCCTTGAATCAAGGCTTGACCGCCGCTTGGGCGCCTTTGTTGAAAACACGAAAGCAGGTTGGTGCTTGGTTGGAGAAATCGGAATATACATCCGGCATGATCCGGATCGGATACGCGGCGCAGATCTGGCCTTCTGGTCTCATGCAAAACTGCCGGACGGCCCGCCGGCCGGTTTTGTTGAGGTTGCGCCGGATCTCGTAGTAGAGATTCTGTCCCCGACTGATAGTTGGGCGGACATGAGTCAGAAGATAGATGACTGCTTCTCGATCAGCGTCGGCACACTCTGGATCGTCGACCCTGAGGAAGAGACCGTCTTTGTCTACCGTTCTGCTGCGCAGCGCACCGCCCTGCGCAGCGGCGACACGTTGGCCGGTACGGGGCCGCTGACCGGATTCACACTTCCTGTTTCCGAACTCTTCGCAATCTGATTTCCGAAGAAATTCCAAATCTTTCGCCCCCGTCTCGCCGCGCAACTCCAATGCCCCACGCCCTGGCCCACATCACAGTTCTCGATCTCTCCCGCGTCCTCGCCGGTCCTTACGCCGCGATGACGCTGGGCGATTATGGCGCTGAGGTGATCAAGATCGAGCAGCCGGGCCGCGGGGACGACTCCCGTCACTGGGGTCCCCCATTCACCGACGGCGGCCAGAGCGCATACTTCCTCTGCGCCAATCGAAATAAGCGCGGACTTACCCTGAATCTGAAGACCGAGGCCGGTCAGAAGATCCTCCGACTGCTGGTCGCGCAGGCCGATGTCGTTGTGGAAAACTTCAAGGCGGGCGGGATGGAGCGGATGGGGCTGAGCTATGAACGCCTTCGCACCGACAATCCCGGTCTGATCTACTGCGCTATTACAGGCTATGGCCAGACCGGCCCCGATCGGGCCCTTCCCGGCTATGACACCGTAATCCAGGCTCAGGGCGGCATCATGAGTATAACCGGTCCAACGAGCGAAGGCACCGATGGGGAGCCCTTCAAAGTGGGGGTGGCTATCGTCGACATCACAGCCGGTCTGCAGGCGGCAGTGGCGATAATGGCGGCCGTGCAGCATCGTGATAGGACCGGTGAGGGTCAGTACATAGATATCGGGCTCTATGATACGCAGTTAAGCTGGCTGGCAAACGTCGCCAGCGGCTATCTCCTTTCCGGCGATCCGCCCCGCCGCTACGGCAATGCCCATGGCACCGTCGTGCCCTATCAGACCTTTGCTACCGCCGACGGCCATCTTATGCTGGCGGTGGGCAATGACAGTCAATTTGCTTCACTGGCAGAGGTTGTGGGTGAGCCTTCCTGGGCAAACGACGAGCGCTTCTCTACAAATCCGGCCCGCGTGCAGTTTCGAGAACTGCTCATTCCGGCCCTCGCCGTCCATTTCTGCCAATGTACAACCGACGAGTGGATCGAACGGCTGCGCGCGGCGGGCGTACCGTGCGGCCCGGTCAACGACATTCCCACCGCGCTGGAGACACCCCAGGCCGAGCACAGGCAGATGGTGCAAACACTCACCGACGGAAACGGTGACAATATCAGACTGGTCGGGCCTGTGCCCAAGCTGGACCGCACTCCGGCGCAAATATCCCGGCCGCCCCCGCTGCTGGGCGAGCACACCAACGAACTGCTGCGAGAGAAGCTGGCTATGACAGAAGAAGAGATCGATGCATTGCGCAACGACGGCGTAGTTTGACGTCCAGGAGCAGAAGCGTTGCCGGGCTCCGCCGATACACTTTGTCAGGCCGTTCCCCCTGGGCTATACTGTTTTGACAGCTTTGTCCGACCCCCCGAGCCCTTCAACTGAACTTTTGCACTAGGAAGGATTCTGCCATGCCTACCAACCTGGAGTTTCGCGGCCGCTGGCTGAATGTATACGGAAACCTGATTCTGATAGCATTCCTTACAGGGATTACTCTGTGCATTTACGTGCCTTGGGGATACGCTCGCTGGCAACGAATAGTCACCGAAAGCACATATTATGAGGACCAGCAGTTGGAGTTTGACGGCTCCGGCGCAGAGGTGCTTGTGCAGTTCATTCTCATCGGATTCTTCACGCTGATTACCCTCGGGTTATACGTTATTCTCGGTTTCGCTGCGACCAGGATGCTTCGCTGGCAATACGCCCACACGCTCACGCCCAACGGCCTGCGCATGGAGTATGAGGGTAACACGATCGATATCTTTTGGGAGTGGCTTCTTCTCGTTGTCTTTACCCCCCTGACCGTGGGACTCTACTACTACTGGGGTCGCAACCGTCTACGCAGCAAGATACTGAACAATGTGTCGTTGAGCGACCAGCCAATGCAGTTCAGAACGACCGCGGGGGACTACTTCCTTGCCGTACTGAGCAACTGGTTGATGACAGTGGTCGCGCTGGTCATCTACGTCGCCCTCGGCTTCTTCTTGCGTCGCGAGGTCCTGGATACGGGCCCTCTGTTCGCGCAGCTCGAAAGCATCGGCGCCGGTCTTCCCTTCATGGATCTGGTCAATCTGCTGGTGCTCATCCTCATTCTTGGGGTCTATGCCCTGCTGGGTCTCGCTCTACTGGGAATGGCCATTGTCCGTTTTCGCGCTTGGGAAGTGAACCGCACGATTCTCCCGCCGCCTATGCGCTCGCGTTCGCCGATGCCGGCGGTGTCAACACCGCTAAGCGCGCTGGCCGGCCCGCCTCCCCCCGTATCGGACGTTACCCCCAGCGGTCCGGAGGAGAGCGAGTCTCTCTACGCCGAAAATGAACCGCCCCCTTTGGCGGACAGCGGCTATGTAGTCGATACGCCTGGCCGCCGCCCCTTGCCTGCCACACAAGAGGAAGGCGAGGACGAATACTACGATTTTGGTGAATTTTCCACACACGCGGGCCAGGAACTGGATTCTAACAGCGGGGATGAGCGATCCGATTGGAGCAGTGAACAGTGGGCCCGTCCCCAGGCTGCCGCCCCTTCAACTGATGAGAACGAGGACGAGGAGGGGGGCGAATCAGCAGGGACCGGAAGGTGATGATGAAACCTCAAGTCCACCTGATTCGACGCAGGAAATCCGCCCTATACTGCATCGCGAATGGGGATATCGAGTCGGTGAGAAGCGCGTGAAACATGAGCGGGTGCGTAGTTGACGTGTCTACGCCTACGAGACCCGGGTGGCTGCAACACTGTGGCTCCCTAGAGAAGCCTGATGACCGGTTCATCCTCCCGGGCTGGCTGAACAGTTCCGATTTCCCAGAAGAACTGCTCTTCCCTCTCGCATACGTCTCGGAAGCGACCGAGACCCGATGGCGGAACCGCTAGCAGAAGACCTCCGCTGGTTTCGGCCTCCCACAACAACGTCTTGTGCGCGGCGCTCACGCCGTTGGCCGCGGCGACATGTCCTCCAAAGTGCTCCGGATTGCGGACGCTTCCTCGGGTCAGATAGCCGGCCTTGATATAATCGAAGGCGCCGGGCAGAGCCGGTACGCTCCCCGCTTCAATCTGGAGCTGAATCGGCGCATCAGCCGCAGAGGCCGTCGCCAGTTCGACCGCGTGACCCAACAAGCCGAAACCGGTGATATCCGTACCGCTTCGTACACCCGCGGCTCGGCCCGCACACGCGGACGCTCGATTTAAGCGGGTCATCGAACCGATGGCGTCTTCAAGATGGGAAGGTTGAATGTCCGGTTTCCCCAGCGCCCGCCGCGCTTTGCGAGAGGCCGGGCTCTCCGCCGAGCCAGTGAGCTTGGCGGCCGTAGTAATAATGCCGGTCCCGAGCGGTTTGGTCAGGACCAGATGATCGCCTGCCTCAGCGCTTCCTTTACGAAAAAGTGACGCGGCAGAGGCTACACCTGTGACGCTCAAGCCATAGAACGGCTCTGGATTGGTCACGGTATGCCCGCCGGCGATGGCAGCATCGGCCTCCTGCACTTTGGCGGCGCCCCCCGCCAGAATTTCCCCGACCACCTCGACCGGCAGATCTTCGGGAAATCCGGCAATATTTAGACAGACGCTTACCTCACCGCCCATAGCGTAGACGTCGCTCATGGAATTGGCGGCGGCGATTGCCCCGTACAGCCAGGGATCGTCAACGATTGGCGTGAAAAAGTCGGTCGTCTGAATCAGAACTCGCTCGTCATCCAGGCGATAGACGGCCGCATCGTCCGGTTTGCCCAAGCCGATGAGAACATCCGGGTATTCGGTTTGCGGAAAGACCGCAGCCATCTGCCGCACGACCTGCGACAACGTCCCGGGAGGGAGCTTAGAGGCTCAACCGGCGCAGGCGACGCGGGCGGTCAAGGGTACCGTTGACTCTGTCATCTCAATGCGTCCTGAGTGGATCCAATCCTGCGGCACAATTTTAACACAGGCCCAGTCTGAACCAAGTACAACCTCGGCCACATGCGGCGACTGTACAGATTATACGTCCCGAACCGGTGAATCCTTCTCAACGTCGTTGCATGCGGTCAAACCATCCAGCGAAACAGAGGAATCATTATGCAATTTGCATAGTGAATGCCGGCTGAAACTGGAGTATAGTTGTCGCAAGTGGCTGAAGCAGGTGTCGTGTGGGGTCGGCATCCCAAAAGCTTCCGCCGCGACCATTCTTCTTCCTTCCTCCTTAAGGGGCCCCGACAGAGTCCGTTGTCGGGGTTCCTCCCCTCCTGTTTCGGACGAAGTGCAATGTACAAGAAGAGGCACCGGCTACACTTCAGCCGGTGCCTCCTTCACTCTTTCTGCCTTCGGGGGTGACGGCAATCCGTCTAGGCGGCGACTGCCTCTTCACCCGAACCGCGTACCGCAATGATGCGGGGCCTGACCTCTTCGGCCTTCGGCAGCGTCAGGGTGAGTACTCCGTCCTCATAGTCGGCGCTGATGTCATCGGCGTTTACCTCTGCCGGCATCGTGATGCTGCGCACGAACCTGCCGAAACTGCGTTCCCGCAGATGCCACTTGGCGTTTTCGTCCACGCTTTCCGCCTGGGTCTCCCCTTGGATGGTAAGCGAATTCTCCGAAAAACTGATTTCAAGGTCAGCCGGGTCGATACCGGGCAACGACGCCTTTACACTGTAACTGTTGTCATCTTCGCTGACATCCAGCGCCAGGCGTATGTGGCCTCCGTCTCCGTTGCCTTGCCATCCGGCAGGCGCCTGGAAGAGATTACCTGCGAGCTGGTCCATCTGATTGCGCACTGAAATCATCTCACGGAACGGGTCCCAACGTACGATTCTACTCATCTTCTGCCTCCTGAACTTTCCATTTAGCACCGTCGCTTCTTCTTAAGGGCGCTATCGAAACTGACCGTCTTGTGTGATTTTCGATGTGGCCGCCTTACCGCCACATGCAACTATCAGGATAACGGCCCAACATTAGATTGAGGTCAATGCAAAGTTTGAGGAACATTAGTGCCCCGTATGAGGAAAGTAAGAGGCCAGCCTCGTTATCGGCGTCAGAAAACCTTTGTCTGCGGTGTGTGATTGAGGTATCATTATGGCAAGAACACGTGTGCGATCAAATAGGCGAAGGGTCACTTTGCAGTACCCCGTCCCTTCAGACGTGAAGTCAGGTCCCTTGTCGAGGGATCCATGTAGAGGAGATGCAGTTGTGAGCACAATTAACACGATGGAGGATCTGATCCAAGTTCTTGACGAGCATCCCGAATGGCTCGAAACCCTGCGCGCGCGGTTGCTCACGCGTGAACTCTTGGAACTTCCTAACAGTCTTGCCATGTTTGCGGCAGAGATGCGGGAGTTCAAGGCTCAGGTGGACCGGTTCGTGGCCGCCACGAATAGTCGATTTGATAGTGTCGACGCTCGATTCGATGGGGTCGACACTCGATTCGATGGGGTCGACACTCGATTCGATGGGGTCGACACTCGATTCGATGGGGTCGACGCCCGACTCGATGGGGTCGACACCCGACTCGATAGTGTCGATGCCCGACTCGATAGTGTCGATGCCCGACTCGATAGTGTCGATGCCCGATTGGGCGGGCACGATGCCATGTTCAAGAGAATTACTGACGATTTGGGACAGCTAAAGGGCGCTCATGCTAGAAATGCCGCTCTCGAAAACGCCGCCATTATTGCCAGGGACCTGGGCCTCCGGAGAACGAAGAGCCTCTCGCAGGAGGAACTCCTGGATCTGATCGACGCGGCCGACACAGCAAATGTTTCCGTTGACGATCTGAGAAGCTTCCGCGTGGCCGATCTGATCATGGAAGCCGCGGCAGAAGATGGCGAGATCTGCTATGTAGCCGTGGAAATTTCCTACACCGCCAACGGAAGAGACACAAAAAGGGCCATCCGTAATGCCGAATTTATGACTCGATTCACCGGCAAGCGTTCTTTCGCCGTTGTTTCCGGCCTTCATCGGGATGATCGAATCCAGAGCAGCATCGAGTCCGGCGAAGTAATCTGGCACCAGCTCACTGCGGCGCAGCTGGATGCCGAATGATCGTTGAATCCTCTTCCACATTCCTATGCGCGCGCGTTGTAGGCGGCGGCGGATCTGATGTATGATTGGCGCTAGGATATCCGCAGCGGACCGGCTCTGAAACCGGCCCTCACCTCTAAGACTTCCTCACCCTCCAATGTCCAACGATTTTGTCCATCTCCACACCCATTCCGAGTATTCCCTCCTCGACGGGCTGGGCCGAATCGATGACCTGGTCAGTGAAGCCGCGCGTCTGGGACACAAAGCGCTTGCCCTGACCGATCACGGTGCCATGCACGGTGTCATCGAGTTCTACCGGGCCTGCCGAAACGCCGAGATCAAGCCGATTATCGGCGTGGAAGCCTACCAGACCCTCTGGCAGCGGCCAATGGGCGGTCGGGACCCGCAACTCGACAGAGAAAACTATCATCTTCTTCTCCTTGCCAGGAATATGACCGGCTACCGTAACATTCTGAAGATAGTTAGCCGCAGCAATACCGATGGTTTCTACTACAAGCCCCGTGTCGACCATGAATTCCTGGCCGCTCACGCCGAGGGAATCCTGTGCACGACAGGCTGTCTCGGCGCAGAGGTGCCCGCCCTCTTGTCCCAGGGCAAAGAGAGAGAGGCATACGAGCGTCTGGGGTGGTATAAGGATGTTTTCGGAAAGGAAAACTTTTTCATCGAAGTTCAGGAACACGATATCCCCGAACTGCAGGAGGTGAATCGCACTCTCATCCCTTGGGCAGACAAGTTCGACCTGGACCTACTGGTGACCAACGACGTTCACTATGTTAGCGAAAGCGATGCCTCCCCACATGAAGTGCTGCTGTGCGTACAGACCAATGCCAAACTTAACGATGATAAACGGATGCGGCTCAGTGATCAGAGCTACTTCCTCAAGAGCCGCCAGCAGATGGAAGACACCTTCCGCCCTCTGCTCGATCTCCCCGCCTCCGCCTTCGACAACACCCTCCTCGTCGCCGAAAAGTGTGACCTCGATCTGGAAGACGACAACTATCACCTTCCAGACATGGAAATCCCGGAAGGCTTCAATTACGAGACCTATCTACGGCATCTGACCGACCAGGGCGTGCAGCGCCTGTACGGCGACAGAGCCAATGAAGAAGAGGTTCAGGAGCGCAAAGAGCGGGAACTGCGCATAATCCACGAGATGGGATTCGACGTCTACTTTCTCATTGTGGCCGATCTGTGCGACTTCGCCCGCAGCAGAAATATCTGGTGGACCTTGCGCGGCTCCGGTGCAGGTTCATTGGTCGCCTACTCTATCGGTATCACCGGGCTGGATCCGATTCATAACAATCTCATCTTCGAGCGGTTTCTGAATCCCGGCCGTGTGACAATGCCCGACTTCGACCTCGATTTCCCGGACGATCAGCGGGAAGAGATGATCCGCTACACGGTCGAAAAATACGGCGCCAATCAAGTTGCACAGATCGCAACCTTTGGCCGCATGAAGGCCCGCGCTGCCATTCGCGACGTGGGTCGCGCCCAGGATATCTCGCTCGATGATGTCGACCGTATCGCCAAGATGATCCCGGCTATCCCTGGTAATCCGGCGACGATTCAGGATGTGCTGACCGAAGGCCATGAATTCTACGATCAGGAGTTGAAGGAGCTATACGGTAAAGATGGCTGGGAGCGTTCACTACTGGATACGTCAATGCAGCTTGAGGGCGTTGCCCGGCACGCCGGCATTCACGCGGCCGCAGTCATCGTCGCCGATAAAGACCTGACGAACTACACCCCTCTGATGCGCGGCTCAAGAGGGTCGATCACTGAGACGATTACCCAATTTGAATTCCCTGTCCTGGAATCGCTGGGTCTGCTGAAAATCGACTTTCTCGGCCTCAGTACGCTGACCGTCATGCGCGAGGCCTGTCGACTGATCAAGGAGCATCACGGTATCCAGTACGGCCTGGACTCCATCCCAATCGAAGGCCCTGAGGCTGAGCCTGCCTTCCGCCTGCTGTCCAGCGGCGAAGTGAGCGGCGTCTTCCAGGTGGAATCCCCGGGGATGAGGCGTGTGCTGACCGAAATGAAGCCAAACACCTTCGAGCACATCATTGCCACCATATCGCTCTATCGACCAGGCCCGATGGAGTACATTCCAAACTACATCAGGCGGATGCACGGCGAAGAGGAGATGGAGGTCAAACATCCCGCCCTCAAGCCGATTCTGGCGGAGACCTTCGGGATCATCGTCTACCAGGAACAGATCATTCAGATTCTCAACCAGCTGGCCGACTATACCCCTGGCGAGGCCGACCTGGTGAGGCAGGCCGTCAGCAAGAAGGACGCCTCGAAGATCGAGTATCACAAGGCGCTGTTCATCGGCGGTTGCGGCAAGAATGGCATCTCCGCCAGCGATGCGCAGGCCATCTATGCGGACATCGAATTCTTTGCTCGTTACGGCTTTAACAAGGCCCACGCAGCCGACTACGCAGTTATCACCGTGCAGACCGCCTACCTGAAGGCGAACTATCCGGTCGAGTATATGGCCGCCCTCCTGCTCGTCGAACGGGACAAGACCGAGAAAGTGATCACCTTCATTCAGGAATGCCGGCGTATGGGCATTCACGTACTCCCACCCGACGTGAACTACAGCGGCCTGGATTTCGCGATTCAGGACCTGCCCGCGGACGCGGACCAGGAGACACTTCCGAAAGACCCGACCCTGGCATATGACTTTCCCGTTAGCGTAGGGTCTGCCATCCGTTTTGGCATGGCCGCGGTAAAGAATGTCGGCGTCGGCCCGGTGCAGGCAATTCTGGAAGCCCGCGCGGAAGGCGGCCCTTTCACAAACCTTGAGGACCTTTGCGACCGTGTCGACCTCCGGCAGGTGAACAAACGCTCCCTCGAATGTCTGATCAAAGTCGGTGCCTTCGACTCCTTTGGCCGGCAGTCAGAACAGGGAAAAGGGCAACTCCGTCGCCAGCTTCTCAGTGTAATCGATCAGTGCATCGCCCGTTCAGCCGCCACCCACAGCGCCAGAGAGAGCGGCCAGCTGTCCATGTTCGATCTGTTCGCCGACGCCGATGGAGAAGCGCACCCGGAGCAGTTTCCGATTCGGCTGCCGGAGTACGAAGCAGCCGGAGCCAGGACCAGCGATCGGGAGCGGTTTGCATGGGAGAAGGAACTTCTCGGCGTCTATGTCAGCAGCCACCCGGTACAGCAGCTGAACGTGGACCTGAATCGATTCACCACCTGCCCTTGCCCGGAATTGGACGAAAGACACGATGGCAAAAACGTGTCGCTGGTCGGAATGGTGGCCTCGATCCGCACCACTGTGACCAAGAAGGGCGACAGAATGGCCTTTGTCCAGCTGGAGGACATACAGGGCCAGTGCGAAGCGGTCTTCTTCCCTGCTGTCTACGAAGAGTGCAAGGAGAATTTGCTGGAGGAAAAGGTCGTAATGGTCAAGGGAAAGGCCCAGACCCGCGGCGGGCGCACAAGCGTCCTGGTGGATTCGCTGCATACCTCCATTGAGTTCGGGGAGGCAAAGGTCGAAGAAAAACACACCACGGTCGCAGAGGGATGGGATGCAGCGCCCGCTGCCTGGCCAAACGGGAGCGACTTCGAGTACATGCCGCCGCCCGATGACTCTGTATCTGAAAGGCCGCCCATAGACATGACGGCGCCTCCTTTCGACGTCGAAGATGCGGGCGGTCAGGAGGCGCCAGGAGAGGAAGCGGCGCCCGAAATTACCACAGACTCCGAATACCAATCTGATCCACCTGGCATCGCCACTGGCATTCTGGCAGAAAATGGACAGGAGACCCCCACCTCGCCCCTGTCCGACGGCCCCGCAGGGCAAGAGCGCACGGACACCGAGGCCGAGGAGCCGGGAACAAACGAGGATCCGGCCCATGGAGGCTCGGTCTCCGAGCCACCTGCACCCGAGGCGCAGGCGCCAATGTTCAAAGGAGGGCCCGCCGGCGCCACCTATGCTACAGATTCTGAAGAATCCATTGCGGTGCCGCCTGCCGAGAACGGCTGCCAGCTCCTGCGCATCACCTTCAGCCGCTCCGGCCAGTTCAGCCGCGACAAATACCGGCTGCGGGAGATCTTCGATGCAGTGCGCGATCCCAAAGGTCGAGACCAGTTTATAGTCGTGTTGGTGACAAATGGTTCTCGCCATCAGCTTACCTTCCCCAATGAATACTGCAAGGTCAGCCCTCGGCTGCTCAAAGATCTGCGGGATCATTTCAAAGTAGAAGTGACGGTGGAAGACCAGCATTAAGAACGATGACTGTCCCGCCATTTTCGCCGCCTCTACCGCGGCCGCTTCACCGCACGATAGACTAAGCTGGCTTCCCTTCTAATGTTCTGAATCGGCGCGCTCGTTGCTGAACCGGCTTCACATCACTTGTCGTTTATCCCGCCGATGGCCGCGTGAAAACAGGTCGGAGATGGAATGTGCCGTGCAGAGGAGTGCCGCTGCCTGTAGCTGCGCAATATGCCCTCCTGCACCTACCGTACCTGTCAAAGCTCTCGCATCAACCGTTTCCCATCGTGGCGTTCCTTAAGGGGTGCAGGTTGCTACGCTCCAAACCGGACCTTTGGTAACCGTGAACGTCGAACGATCCCAAAAACGGGCGAAAGATCGTAACAGGGCCCCCGCCTGGAATAGTAGGAAAAACGCACTGGTTTACAATTCGTTTTGTCAGAGTGCCTGACTGCCGCAGGGCGAAACGAATAGTAAGAACGTTCCCGTCAACATGGAGTGACCTGATGAACTTCGCTACGACATCTAAACAGATCGAAAACGCATACGCCCTGGCCCAGGAACGTTACGCGGCCATCGGAGTGGACACGGAGCAGGCCATGGCAACCCTGCGGGGTGTCCCCATCAGCCTCCACTGCTGGCAGGGCGACGACGTGCTCGGCTTTGAAGAGCCGGGCCGGGGCTTGGGCGGCGGCCTGATGGCGACCGGAAACTACCCCGGGCGTGCCCGCACAGTGAACGAGCTGCGCAGCGATCTGGACGTCGCCTACAGCATCATCCCCGGCAATCACCGCCTCAATCTTCACGCCATGTACCCTGATACCGATGAAAAGCCGGCCCGCAACGAGATCGAGCCGCGCCACTTTCAGGGCTGGGCGGATTGGGCCAAGGAGAACGGCCGCGGCATCGACTTCAACCCGACCCTGTTCTCCCACCCCCTCGCCGAAGATGGATTCACCCTGGCCTCCTACGACAACGACATCCGCCAGTTCTGGATCCAGCACTGCATCGCCTGCCGCGAAATCGGGAGCTTCTTCGGCAAAGAGCTGGGCACGCCCGCCATGACCAATATCTGGATCCCTGACGGCCTCAAAGACACGCCCGGCGACCGGACAACGCCCCGTCGGCTGCTCAAAGACGCCCTGGACCAGATTTTCGAGCAGGAGATCGATCCCAGCTACAACCGAGATGCCATCGAATGTAAACTCTTCGGTCTCGGTTCCGAAAGTTATGTCGTCGGCTCGCACGAATTCTACTTGGGCTACGCGGCGCAGAACGACCAGGCCCTCTGCCTCGACGCCGGCCATTTTCACCCGACCGAGGTGATCTCCGATAAGATATCGGCCTGCCTGCTCTTCGTGTCGGAGTTGGTCCTCCATGTGAGCCGCGGCGTTCGCTGGGACAGCGACCATGTTGTCACTTTCAGCGATGAGCTGCAGGCGATCATGCAGGAGATCGTGCGCGGGGACCATCTGGACCGCGTGCACATCGGCCTCGATTTCTTCGACGCCAGCATCAACCGTGTGGCCGCCTGGGCGATAGGCACCCGCAATTCTCTGCGCGCGCTGCTGCTGGCCCTTCTGGAGCCAAGGGAAACGATGCAGGAGATCGAACGCAACGCCGATTACACCACCCGCCTGGCACTGATGGAAGAGCTGAAGGCGATGCCGCACGCGGCTGTGTGGGACTACCACTGTTTGCAGCAGGGTGTACCGGTGGGCATGGCCTTTATGCAGGAGATCCGGCAGTATGAAAAAGATGTGCTGTCGCTGCGCGACTGACAGCACAGTCCTTGGCAGCGCATGAGCGTCCGCCCCTCGTCAGGATAACACCGAACGGGACCACACATGACAAGCAAACGCGCCACCGTTCTCGCTATCGATATTGGCGCAGAGTCCGGCCGGACAATGGCGGTACATTTCGATGGCTCCGCCCTGCAGTTGGAAGAGGTACATCGATTTCCCAACTACGCGCTGACAGTCAACGGCGTGCTGCAGTGGGACATTCTCCACCTCTGGCGAGAGGTGCAGGCCGGCATCGAACGCAGCAGAGCCCTCACAGCCGGACCCCCTGCCAGCCTGGCCGTAGACACCTGGGGCGTGGACTTCGGCCTCCTGGACCGCGACGGAAATCTCATCGGCAACCCGGTCTGCTACCGCGACAGTCGGACCGAAGGAATGCTGGACGCGGTCTTGAAGCGTGTTCCCAAGGCAGAGGTGTTCGCGCAGACCGGGATTCAATTCATGGCGATCAACACGCTATACCAGATGATGAGCCTCGTCGAGCGTGGTTCGCCTCAGCTGGAGACAGCAGCGCGCTTCCTCACCGTTCCCGATCTGCTCAACTTCTGGCTCAGCGGCGCCCAAGTGTGCGAGTTCAGCAACGCCACCACCACCCAGATGCTCAACCCCTTCACCCGCTCCTGGGCCGGCGAACTCCTGGACACGCTCGCAATCCCTCTCGACCTCTTCCCGGAGGTCGTGCAGCCGGGGACTCGCCTTGGGACCTTTGATGACATCCCTGTCATCGCACCTGCCTGTCACGACACAGGCAGCGCAGTCGCCGGCGTCCCTGCTCAGACCGAAAACTTCGCCTATATCAGCAGCGGCACCTGGAGTCTCGTCGGTCTGGAAGAAGCGCATCCCTTCGTAAATGGTGCCGCACTCGCCGTCAACGCCACCAACGAAGGCGGCGTATACGGAACATTCCGCTTGCTCAAAAACGTGATGGGCCTGTGGCTCCTGCAGCAGTGCCGGTCTACTTGGGAGCAGCAAGGCCGCTCGTACACCTACCCGGAATTGGTCTCGCTCGCAGAAGCGGCAAAGCCCCTGCGCTCCTTCGTCGATCCCAACGACGACCGTTTCCTGCCTCCTGGCGACCATCCCGCCCACATCCAAGCCTTTTGCCAACAGAGCGGCCAGCCTCTTCCGCAGAGTGACGCCGACATCGCCCGCTGCGTATTCGAAAGCTTGGCCCTGGCCTACCGCGATGTTCTCCAGGAGTTGCAGACTCTGACAGGGCGGCCGCTCGAGGTCATTCACGTAGTTGGCGGCGGCTCCCGCAACCGGCTCCTCAACCAGCTCACCGCCGACGCCACCGGCATCCCCGTCCTGGCCGGTCCCAGCGAAGCGACCGTTATCGGCAACGCGCTCGTGCAGCTCATCAGCCTCGGCGAGCTGGCAAACCTCGAAGAGGGCCGTCAGTTGGTTGCTGGAATGGGAGAAATGGAGCGGTTCGAGCCAAAAGGGCAGGAAGCTTGGCATAGCGTGAAAATGCCAGCCATCCAATAGGCCACGATTCTATGCAGGAGTAACTGAAGAGGTTCGGAAAGCTCTGACAAGACCTCGATCCGCAAACGTCAGCAGTCAGTAGTTCCTGCTCTGACTACGCAGTACGAAATACAAAGTGGTCAGACCGGGAACTGGGGTACTTGTAGGTTTGGCGCCCTTACCGTAACGCTCCTGATCTCCGCAATCGGAAACGTCAGTCCTTCTTTTTGCCGCGTGAAAACGAGACTCGCAGGTGGCTATCGGCCGCGTGGGGCGCGGCCAGTCCGTTGTCCATACGTAGCAGTTCACGCTGACGTGGCGTCAGGTCGTCCAGCCAGCCTTCCTGGAAACCATCGTGGGGGTCGACCTGGAAGATCAGCGCGCTCTTGCGGTAGTGGCCGAACATCGCGTGGCGGTCTGTCTGCGTTCGATTGGCCCCGCCTCCGTGCCAGCACTGGCCGTTGAAAACGAGTACACTGCCGGCCGGCGCAACCAGCTGGTGGACATGCTTTACATCCATCCCCTCCGGCGGCCCGGCCATTCCGCTCCTGTGCGAGCCGGGCACGATGCGCGTGCCCCCGTTTTCCGCCGTGAAATCATCCAGCAGCCAGACCGTATTGACCATCACCGGCGATCCCATGTTCAACAGGTCGGCTCGGATATCGCTGTGCAGACCCTGCACGGGATCGCCGGGCCGGACGATACGCGCGTTCAGGCTGCCCAGGATGATCTGTTGCCCCAGCACATACTCGATGACGGGTAGAGTGCGGGGGTGGTCCATCAGCGGATGGTACAGTGGGTCGAGTACTGGTAAGTTGCTCACGTGGCCGGCTTGACCCAGAAATCGCTGCTCGCCGCCAAGCCTCGCGGCCCACTCTGCCAGCGAAGCGCGCAGAACCTCCACCTCTGCCGCACTAAGCACATCCTCCAGAACGGTGAAGCCGTAAACATCCATCTCCCAAAACGCCTGTTGCAGTGATGCCATCCAACAGCCTTCCTATGTGTTAGTGATAATGCGTTCAGTTGCAGGCACCGGATCAACAAATCATGCCGCGTTTGGACGCCAATCCGTGGGCAATCGGATTATCGCCGATCCAGCGCTCGTCCACCGGTTCGGAGGCCAGCTGGTAGCGCGTGTCGGTGGAGAGCCGAATCTGGTTGGTCTGGTTGTCCATGCTGGCGTGCATCGTGTACATGCTGAACACCAGCAGATCGCCCATTTCATAGTCGGTGGTCAGCCAGCGACTCCCTACTTCCGCCCGTGCGGCAACGGCATCCAGGGAATAAGCGCCGCCGGTGGGACTCTGCCACAGCTTCTCCCCTGATTCAATCTCGGCCGCATCCGGATAGTTGGTGCAATAGGCGTCAACGTCCAGGGTTCCGTAGTCGGCCTTGATCTCTTCGAATCGATGGGAATTCTCCAGAATCATCAGGCCGCCCATTGCAATGGGAATGTCCCCCAGAGGCGTCCAACTCGTATGCAGTCGCTGCGTACCCCGTCCCATAAAGACAATGTCGTAGTGGGGTGGCGTGGCCGTCGTCTCTCCCGGTGGTTTCGAGCGGCACCATGTATAGTCGAAATGGCGCACCTCCCCGTCCAGAAACCGTTCATAGAAGGCAATCATCGGGCCGTCGTATAGCAACTCCAGCAGAGGGGCATTGTCCTTAGTCAACTCCACCATGAACGCATTTTCAAAGTCCGCGTGGGCAACACCGTCCTCCAGAGGATAGTCCGGGTCCAGACAGCCCGCCGACTCAAGCTTCCTCAGCATCTCTAGCCGGGCCTCCAGAACTTGGTTTCGATCCAGCAGACCGGGCAGATACAGATACCCGTCCTGCTCGAACCGCCAGCGCAACTCCTTCACGTCGGACAGGACATCGCTCGACGAGCGCAGTGTACCAAACGCCTCCGGCGACGTATCAAGCAAGCCACCCTTAAAACTGGGCGAAATCGAGAGATTCATCGTTCTTGTGCTCCAATTTACTGTGCCAAACCTGGTGGATAGGCTGAGGGTTCATACTGCCACGACTATGACCAGGGATCGACTACGATCTTGGCCGCCTCACCCTGTGCCAGCAGGCCGAAGCCCGTCTGGAGTTGGCTCATCGGCAACTGATGGCTGATCAGCAGGTCGATAAGAGGCGACTGCCTGATGACCTTCATGACTTTGGAGTAGTCGCCCATATTGTAGAGCCAGGATCCGACAACGGTTAACCCTTTACGGATCATGTCGTTACTGATGGTGATTGTAAGCTCATCACGGCATTCGCCGACAAAGGCCACACGTCCCCGGCGGCGGGTTGCGTCTATGCAGAGCCGCTCCGCTGCGACGCGGCCGGAACAGTCGATCGCGCAGTCTACGCCTCTGCCTTCCGTCAGGCTGCGGATATTCTCCAGAATGTCAGGGTCGCTGGGGTCGAGTACCGTTTCGGCGCCCATCTCCAACGCCCGGTTCGCTCGCCACGGCGCCGGTTCGACTCCAATAACCCGCGCATTGCGAAACCGGGCATTGACCACCGCGCCCAACCCAACCGGCCCCAAACCCGTGACTAACACAGTGTCCTGGGAGTTGACGTTAATGGCCTCTAATCCACCGAAAGATGCGCCGATGCCGTCAATGGCCATCGTCGCCTGCGCATAGCTCACATCGTCAGGGACCCTGGGTAGTAGCCACGTCGGCTTAAGCGTGTAGTGGGCAAAAGTCCCTGCGCCGGACATCGAGCCATTCACCGCGGCGAAATCGTGGCTGTCTTCACAGTAGATATAGTCCCCGCTCATGCAAAGGTGGCAGCGCCCGCAGGAAAACTGCGGCAGGACAACGACCCGGTCCCCAACGCTGACCGGGCCCCGCTCAGCGACCTCCACCACCTCTCCAACGCCCTCATGCCCGATTACTGCCTGACTCTGGCCGGCCATCCATAGCTTGTATTCGGTGCAGAGCGCCGAGGCGTGAACCTTCACAACCGCCCAATCCGCCTTCGCCTGCGGGTCGGGCATTTCATGAAATGCGACCTGACGTTCACCGGTGATTGATGCCTGGATCACGGGAAATGCTCCTTGTTGCTCCAGCGGCCAAGATCCGTGCGTTTACCCTCCACACACATCGACTGGCACGACCTTGTCAGAAGAAATCTCAGACAGACGAGAGTCAATTGAGGAATGGCATGACACATATGGCGCCGAAATCAGGACAACCCCTCCTTCGGGCTGTTATTCCAGGGTACTGCCTCAACCTCACCCAAATAACGCGGAATCAAGGCCTGGACCGCCGGGTCAACCGATTCGGTCCACGCAGCCCACTCAGCGTTTTCAGTAACATGATCCGCGACAACGGCCTGGACGGCCTCGGGCAATTCGGCATAGATGGCCCAGTACCAGATAGTGAGTACCGTCCGCCACTGGTCGCTCTGGTTTGCGTGTGCCGAATGCAACAGCCGCGCATCGCCTACGACCACGTCCCCCGCCCGCACCGGTACATCGACCTCGCCTTCAGCCTTCTGAAACGCAGGATGGCTCAGGTCCTTGGCGCGGCCCACTTCATCGCTTTCATGTGCCTTGCGATCCATATCGTGCAGCGAGTGCCGCTTCAGATGCGAGCCCGGAATCAGGCGCAGACAACCGTTCTGCGGGCTGGTGTCGACCAGATAATACATCAGAAAATACTGCTGAGGCTTGTTGGTGTAGCTGATCGGATGCTCCCACAACACGCCGTCCTGATGCCAATAGAGCGGAGGGCTGTGCGGCGGCTTGCTGATCACAAATCCGCTCCAGACTTTGGGCTCGTCAAAACCTAGCTGCGCCAGCGCCCCCAGCGCGCCCGGATGGGCAATCAGTTCCGGAAAAGTCGGGTGGGGAAACTTCCAATAGGGTATGATGCAGCCCTGAGACCGGCGCTGTTCAAAGTGCTCCTCTTCCTCCTGCGCGATCGTCCATTCGCTCATGGCATTCAGTTTGGCGACCATCTCCGGTTCCAACACGTTTTCGAAGATACAGAAGCCGTCGCGCATGAGCTGATCCCGCTTTTCAACCGCGGTTATAGGCATCGGTGAACCTCCATATTGTCCGATTGCGTATGTCGGCTTGGCTTTTGTCGGGAGTAGTTTGAGCGGATCTACGGTTGCTCTGCAGTTGCGCTGCAATCGAACGGGCGGAGTGGTGGTCGTTTACGGCTTCGGCTGCTCCTCTTCCGGTCTGCGCACCGGGCGCCGCGCCATGGCGCGCGGCTCCACCTGGCTGTAGATGCGCCGGATGGCCCGTTTCCACATCGAGCGCGCTGCCGCCGCCTGATAGGTAGCCTGCCGCTGCGTATTCGTCCACCAGGTCGACTCCGGCTTCTCCACCGGCACACTCCACTTGATAGCGCATGCCCCCCAGGTCAGACCGGCGCCAAATCCGACAAACACAAGATTATCCCCCGGCGCCACCTTCCCCTCTTCAATCGCTTCGCATAGTGCGATCGGGATGCTGGCTGTGCTCGTGTTGCCGTACTTGTGAACGTTTACATAAACCTTGTCTTCTGGGATCCTCAACTGCCGCAGAACACTGTGCTGGATGATGCGCTTGTTCGCCTGGTGTGGTACGACCAGATCGACCTCGCTGACAGGGACACCGGCCTTGTCCAACACTCTGCGCGTCGCGTCTGCCATGATCCGGGTTGCGAAGCGGAAGACGGCGCGCCCGTCCATCTGAATGTAATGCGAACCGCTGCTGACCGTCTCCAGGCTGGCCGGAGCCGCGCTCCCGCCGGCTGGAATCGTCAGCAACTCCGCCCCCGACCCGTCGCTGCCCAGCACCGAAGCGGTGACACCGCCCGGCACGTCACTGGCGGCCAGCAGCACTGCGCCCGCGCCGTCACCAAAGAGAACACAGGTCGTGCGGTCGGTCCAGTCCACCCACCGGCTCAGCGTCTCGGAGCCGACGACCAGAACATACTCGGCGTCCCCGGCCAGAATCTGCCCGCGCGCGACGCTGAGAGCATACACAAAGCCGGAACAGGCAGCGCTCAGATCAAATGCGCCTGCATTGACGAGCCCCAAATTGTCCTGGATAATGCTGGCAGTGGCGGGAAAAAAGTGCTCTGGTGAGCTGGTTGCGCAGATCACAAGATCAACCTTGGCCGGATGGAGGTCGGCCACTTCCAGCGCTTTGCGCGCCGCCTGCGTCCCCAGAGTGGCGGTTGTCTCCTGGGGCGCGGCCACGACCCGACGCTCCTGAATGCCTGTCCGCGTGCGAATCCACTCGTCCTGGGTCTCGACGACCTGTTCCAGATCCCGGTTTGTGACCACCCGCTCGGGCACCTGGTAGCCCCAGCCGATGATCTGGGCATAACAAGGCGGTTGCACCTTGTCCAGCATCGGCTTCTCCGCCTCCGCAGTCGAATAGTGCCCGTTCAAATGCGCGGCCGCGTAGTCGCTCCCTGTCCCATTATCTTCGTGCGCTTGCGCTGTCATACCCCATTCTCCTCGAACCGACGCAGCATCAGACATGAGTTGTGGCCGCCGAAACCGAAACTGTTACTCATTGTCACTGCGACGTCTGCCTGCACAGACCGCAACGGCGTGTAGTTCAGATCACAAGATGGATCGGGGTTGTCCAGATTAATGGTTGGCGGGATTACTCCCTCCTTAATCGTCTTGAGGCAGATAATCGCCTCAATCGCGCCGGCCGCTCCCAACAGGTGCCCAAGCATCGATTTCGTGCTGCTGATGTTCACTTTGTAGGCATGTTCGCCCAGCGCCCGTTTGATCGCCTTCGTTTCCCCCGGGTCGTTGAGCTCCGTACTCGTTCCATGCGCGTTGACGTAGTTCACATCTGTGCGCTTCACCCCGTAGCTCGCGGCCTTGCGCAGGGCCATATTCATCGCATCTTCGGCGCCCTGGCCGTCGAAATGGGGTGCCGCCATATGATAAGCATCGGCGCTGTTGCCGTAACCGATTACCTCCGCATAAATCTCGGCATCGCGGGCCAGCGCATGCTCGAGCGACTCCAGAATCAGAATCGCGCTCCCCTCACTCATCACAAAGCCATCCCGATCACTGTCAAACGGGCGGCAGGCCGACGACGGATCGTCGTTGCGCTGGCTCATGGCGCCCATTATGTCGAAACCGGCCATGATGATCGGCAGTAGAGCGGCCTCCGCGCCGCCCGTGACCATAACCTGGGCGTCGCCGCGCCGGATCACCTCAAAGGCCTCACCGGTTGCTGCGGTGCCGCTGGCGCAGGCGTTCACCACCGAAAAGTTGGGCCCCCGAAAATCATAGAGAATGGCGATCTTCCCGGCCGCACTGTCCACCAGCATATTTGGAATCAGAAAGGGGCTTACCTTGCGCAGGCCGCGCTTCTCCGTCAATCTGAAATTGTCGAGCAGGGAGGTGAGTCCGCCCGTCCCGCTGGCAATCAGCACGCCGATATCAGTTGGCGTCTCCTTGCTGAGATCAATCCCGCTGTCAGTGAGCGCCTGCTCCGTTGCCACAAGGGCGTAATGAATGTACGGATCAAGGCGGCGGGCCTCTTTCCGGTCCATATAATTCTTGGCTTCAAAGCCCTTCAGCTCCCCTGCAAAGCGGGTGTTCAGTTCGCTGGTGTCGAATTTGGTGACCGTTTCTATGCCTGACCGGCCTGCCAGCAGGGCATCCCACGTATCATCAGCTGTCAGGCCCAGGGGTGTCAACGCACCGATGCCGGTTATCACAACTCGCCGCGGTTGACCATTGCTACTGTACATGCGCGTTTATTCCATGTGAACTTCCCGACTCCGGCAAATAACGATCACTCGCCCTCGTCGTCAGCCCACCTAACTGTAGAAAAATTAGAGTCTGTCCGTACACTCTACTATAACACAGATACCGTTTAATCGTTGCGTTTCCCTTTAGTCAGCGACCCTGAGTCGAATCTGGATGCGCAAAATGCGCCCGCGTGCGTTGCAGGGCAGGGTACATCCAAAGTATCGGTGCACTCTCTGGGAACTTTGGTAACGACTGACCCAAGTCTGGTCCTCACAACCGTCCTCTTTCACCCCGTGCTGACCGGAATCCCCCGTCAGACTATTGCCACCCCCAATTGGACCTGTACCCCGAGGAAAAATGTTCTTGACAAATTTAGTTCTATGCCGTATAATTCTACTTATGACAAAAGTCAGCAATTCGGTCCATCCCAGCCCACAGTGTTCCGGCGCGGCGAACAGCCTGTCGAACGCGCCCGGCGACGCGGACTCGCAACAGGTGGCAGACGACCAGATCGGCTTCCGTCAGCTCCTGGCCGAGTCCGGCGTCGATCATGTTCAAGGTATGGAGATTCTGCGGCTGATAAAAATGTGCGCCGGAGCGTATGATCGCATTCTGGGCGAGCGGATGCGGGATGAAGAAGTCTCTCTGCCCCAATGGCGAATACTGATCCGTCTTTACCTGGCTGAACGCAACGGTCAGGCCGCTCTGATGCCCACAGATCTGGCTCACAGTCTGTGTTTGAGCAAGAACACGATCAGCGCCCACTTGCGCGCCTTGGAGGTGCTGCGCCTCATCGAACGCCAACTGGACCCGAACGACCTGCGGGCGTTCCGCATCCGGCTGACGACCGACAGCAGGAGCCTGATCCGCTCGTCAGCCCCCCTGCATCTCGAGTTTTTCAACGATCTGATCGCCCATCTCTCGCCCGAAGAGTGCGAGATGTTGCAGGGGTTACTGGCAAGGCTGGTAGAATCATTGCAGCGGAAACGAGAATGAAGTATCTGATTGTAGTCGCCGCCCGCCCTCTGCTCATCGCCGGCAAAGGACCGCGGCCAACCGAACGGCAACGGCCAGGTCGTCCCATGTCGATCTGGCACGCCCTGACCCACTCACCAAGGAGTGGCAAGTGACCCAACGAAGACCATTCGGTAGATCTGGCGGACCAGGTGGACCAGGTGGACCAGGCGGCCCGCCTGAGGGCGGCGGTAGCATGAAAGACCTGGCTCGCTCATTCCGCTACCTGGGCCGTTACAGGCTCGTTACAACGCTGGCCTATGCCTCACTATTCATCAGCATCGCGGCACAGCTTGTGGTCCCCCAACTGGTCCAGAACGTCTTGGATGCTGTAACCGAAAGCGTGTTCGCCCGTCAGATCCTCGCCTTGCCGGAGGCGGAGCGGGCCGAAGCACTGGAGACGCTGCCGCTCTCGGTGGATCAGTTGACAGAACGAGCTGTCAGTGCCGAAGGGCCAATCTACTGGGCAATGGTCTTTATCGTTGTCTTTTCACTGGCGCGCGGGCTCTTCGCCTTCGCACAGGCCTTCCTTGCCCAGAAGGTGAGCCAGGACCTGGCCTTCGATTTTCGCAACGAACTGTTCGAAAAGATTCAGCGGCTCTCTTTCAGCTACCATGACCGCAATCGTACCGGCCAGTTGATGATTCGCGCCACCGACGATGTCGAAAAACTGAGAATGTTCATCGGCCAGGGGATGCTGCTGGCAGTGCAGTCAATCGTCCTGCTCATCGGTTCGCTGACAGTGTTGGCTTTCACCAATCTGTCGCTGACACTGATCATCCTCCCTGTGCTGCCCGTCGCGCTTATCCTCTTCATGGTCTTCGGCTCCGTTGCCCAGTCCCTGTTCGGCGAGATCCAGCGCCGGCTTTCAACGCTCAATGAGATTCTCCAGGAAAACCTGGCCGGTATCCGCGTTGTCAAGGCCTTTGTGCGCGAGAGAGAGGAGCAGGATAGGTTCGACAACGCGGCCCAGCGGCTCATGGAACAACACATTCGTGTTGCGAAAATATTCAGTTTCCTTTTCCCCTTCATCTTCCTGATCTCCAATCTGGGCCAGGCCGCTGTAGTCTACTGGGGTGGCCGGCAGATCCTCTTCGATACACTCACACTGGGCGAGTGGCAGAAGTTCAGCCTCTATCTGATCTATGTCTTCTTCCCAGTCGGCCAGCTTGGCTTTATTGTTGCCCAGATGAGCCAGGCCAGTGCCAGCGCTAAACGCATCTTCGAGATCCTCGACGCCGAGAGCGAAGTCACAGATAAACCCGGCGCGCAACCTATGTCGCAGGTGCAGGGCCGCGTGTGCTTTTCCGATGTAACTTTCCGCTATTTCAACAGCACCGACCCTGTCCTCCAAAGCGTATCCTTCGAGGCCCAGCCTGGCGAAACCGTCGCCCTCCTGGGGGGAACCGGCAGCGGCAAAACGACCATTATCAACCTCATCCCGCGTTTCTACGACGTCAGTGAAGGAAGGGTCCTGATCGATGACTGGGACGTGCGCGATGTCACGCTGGACAGCATGAGGCGTCAGATCGGCATCGTGCTGCAGGAGACCAATCTCTTCACCGGCACGATTCGCGACAATATCGCCTTTGGCCGCCCCGACGCCACCGACGCCGAGGTCGAGGCCGCCGCCACTGCCGCCGCCGCACACGACTTCATCGTCGGCTTCCCCGACGGCTATCAGACTGCCGTCGGCGAACGCGGCACAACCCTTTCCGGCGGCCAGAAGCAGCGCGTCGCAATCGCCCGCGCCCTCCTGACCGACCCGCGCATTCTCATCCTCGACGACTCCACCAGCAGCGTCGATGTTGCGACCGAGGTGCTCATTCAGAATGCGCTGGACCGGCTCATGGTGGGACGCACCAGCTTTGTCATTGCCCAGCGCATCAGCACCGTCGTCAACGCCGACCAGATCCTCGTCCTCGATCGAGGACGTATCGTCGACCGCGGCAACCATGAAGAACTGATGCGGACCAGCGCGATCTACACCGACATCTACCACAGCCAGTTGGTGGAAGACGCCGCGGTCGAGGAGGAAGAGCCGCTGGCCGCTTAAGCATAGCGCGTCGCCAGCAGCAGACCCATGTTACGCACAACTTCTCCCAGGAGCGTGCCCGATGTTCGGTGACCGCATGTTACGGCAGGAGACGCTGAAGCCGAAGAGCGTTGGCGCCACCCTGTCTCGTTTCAGTAGATACTTTCGTCCCTTCTGGTTGGGCCTGACCCTCGTCGCCGTACTGATGGCGGTCAATGCCTATACCCAGGTGATTGGCCCCGTCTTAATCGGTCAGGCAGTGGACTGCTTTCTGGCTCCTTCCGCCTTTGGCGAAGAAGGCGGAGGGCTTCAACTGCCGGCAGACACCGATCTGCAGGCGGAAACAGACAGCCAGGCCAACTGCTGGTATGCGCCGGAAGTCGCCATGGGCGACCCCAGCCGCAATGACCTGCTGCGCGGTCTCCTCAACATTACCTTGATCATCACCGCCTACTATCTGGTCGGGTCTGTCACGGGCGGCCTGATGTTCTTCAGCATGAGTCGGACCGGCCATCACGTACTGCGCCGCCTGCGCGTGCGCCTGTTCAACCATCTCCATCGTCTCTCTCTCGGCTTCTACACCCGCAACGAGACCGGCGATCTGATGAGCCGCATCACCAACGACTCAGACACAATTCAGCAGGTCGTCAGCTTCGCCCTGGTGCAGGTACTGAGCAGCGTACTGCTGATCCTCTGGATCGTCTGGCAGATGGTCGTTATGAATTGGGCCTACGCGCTCATCAGCCTCAGCGTTGTGCCGCTCATGGGCTTGGCGACTCTGTGGTTCAGCAACCAGGCGCGCAAGGCGTTTCGCGTCACCCGCCAGAGCATCGGCGACGTCAACGCAGAGTTGGAAGAGGGTATCTCCGGCGTGCGCGAGGTTCAGGCCTTTAGCCGCGAAGAAACCAATATCGAGCAGTTCCGGCAAAGCAATGCCGTCAACCGCGACGCCAATATCAAGGCCGTAGCCTATACCTCCGCCTTGGCGCCGACGCTGGAAGCGCTCGGATTCCTCGGCATCGCTGTCGTCGTTGGCGTCGGCGGCATCCTGCTTCTGCGCGGCCAGACACTGGCAGGTTCGGCCATCTCCCTCGGCCTGATCGTCACCTTCTTGGGCTTTGCCCAGCGCTTTAATATGCCTATCTCCCAGATCAGCGTCATGTGGACCAACATCCAGAGCGCCATCGCCGGCGTGGAGCGCATCTTTGAACTGATGGACGAGGTCCCCGAAGTGCAGGAGAAAGTCAACGCCCGGCCGATGCCTCCAATCGAAGGAAACGTTGCCCTCGAAAACGTGGAGGCCGAATATGTGCCCGGTGAACCGGTCCTCAAAGGAATCAATCTGAGCGCCCGTCCAGGTGAGACCGTGGCCATCGTTGGACCTACCGGCGCCGGCAAGACGACCATTATCAATCTGCTTCCCCGCTTTTGGGATGTAACCGGAGGCACAGTACGCATCGACGGTGTCGACGTGCGCGACGTACAGCTGCACAGCCTGCGAGAGCAGATCGGCATCGTCCTCCAGGACACCTACCTGTTCAGCAGTTCGGTCATGGACAATATCCGCTTCAGCCGCTCGGACGCTTCCGACGAGGAGGTCATCGCCGCCGCAAAACTGGCCCAGGCGCATGACTTTATCGAACGGCTGCCTGAAGGCTATGAAACTGTCCTCGGCGAACGCGGCGCCGGTCTCAGCCAGGGGCAGCGTCAACTGCTGGCCATCGCCCGTTCTGCCCTGGCCGACCCGCGCATCCTCATTCTGGATGAAGCCACCAGCAGCGTCGACACCCGCACCGAGCAGAGAATTCAGGCCGCGCTAAACGACCTGCTCAAAGGACGCACTAGCTTCGTGATCGCGCACCGCCTCAGCACGATCCGCAGCGCCGACCAGGTGTTGGTGTTGCATGACGGAGAAATTATCGAACGGGGTACACACGAAGAACTGCTGGCCCGGCAGGGCTTCTACTACGAGCTCTATATGAACCAGTTCCGCCGCCAGGAAGACCTTCCAGTGCAGCCGAACGGTAGCGGGCCCACCAGTGTAGAAACGCTCCCTGCGAGGCCCGTTTCCTGAACCGGATGAATCGCATGGAGTGAGGGCGGCTCTTTACCCGTTCCCGCCTGTTCCACTGCCCCTACTCCGTCCGAAACCGCAGCCACACCAGCGGGATCAGCATTCCTGCCACCACGATCGGGACGCTGTCCCACGGAGCCAGATTTATCTGGATCCAGACGCCGCCGGGAATTACGTCAACGCCGTAAAGAATGTATGCCCCCCAGCCCACGAGCATTGCCCATAGCAATCGCTTAACGAGCAGCTGGCGCGGCATCACCTGTACCAGCACAACCAGTAACAACGCCAGCACGACCAACTGTGTGACCATTGCGATTGTCAACGAAGCGACGTCGACCTCAACCGCCTCCAGACTAACCTCCGCGCTGGGTGTTGCAACCGCTTCCGACGTTGGCACGGCGGTCGTCGGCGCCGCCTGCGTGGGCGCCGGGGTCGCTGCCCGCTCAGGATTCGTCACCTCAATCTGCGTTCTGTCCGATGCGACATCCGGGTCAGGGATACGCGCTCGGAACTCCTTGCTGGAGTTTGCCTCGACACTGTTGACAGCGATCAGGAGTATGCCCGTTCTCTCCAAAATCACCGATTTGCGTGCGAGCCCGCCCCGAGTGGGGACAGGATTTGACTGGATTGCAAGCTCCTCGCCCTCATAGATCAGCCGGAAGTTCACCGGCGTTCCATCAGGGACCGTGTTCCCGTTGCGATCCAGAATCGGACCGGCCTGCAGCTCCAGGCTGTCACCCAGCTTCAGGTCCGTCTGGATAAGCTCCAACTCGTCATCCTCAGTCTGTTCTATTACGATGTCCTCGTTCAGGACTGTCAGATCAATCCGTTGGTCCGGGTCCGGCTCCAGCCGCTCGACCAGATTGCTGAAACGCGTGCCGGGCACGCTGACCGGGGGCGCGCCGGTGACCGTCTGGGCCCGGAACAGTGCGCGCACGGCCGCTTCCAAAAACGGCTGGGTCTTGGAGTAGACGCCGAGGAAAGCGGTCATCTTGCCGATCTCGGTTGAATCGAAGAAGTACGGTTCGTTGAGCGCAAGCACCACCAGCTTGCTCCCTGGCAGCCTGTCACCGCGCTGACGCAGAAACCGTTTGACCGCGTCGCTGCTGTCGTAGTTCGCTACATCTACGTCCAGCATGGCAAAGATCAGCCAGTCCGCGTTCAGGATCTCCTCCTCCAAAGCCTCTGCCACCGCAGAGTCGGCCGTGCCGTTTAGCAGAGAGTTCAATTCGGCAAAAGTACGGCTGCTTATCCGCTCTCTCCGCAATTGGCCGGTCGCCTCCGGCCCGTAGAGCCTTAACATGATCTCTTCCAATGCAGTTGGCTCCACTGCGGCGTCAGCCTGGCAGTCGTCACACTCATGCAAAATGCGGCTATCTGTGAAGATCAAAACGTCTTCGTCTCCGCCCGGCGGGGCGGGCAACGGGTCGGTCAACCCCGGGGAGTCTGGAAAGAAGATCGTCAGCGCCTCACTGGCGACCTGGTCCAGCAACATCTGTGCCTCTCTCTGATGTTCGGAGCTGAATCCCCTCTCCAGGTCGGCTGGCCCCACCACCACATCCGCCAAATCGATCTCAATCGGTTTGTCAACGGACCTCAGTTCGGGTGCCGCAGATTCATCCGCAAATCCCGGGTCATACAGCCGCACCTTCAAACGCAAAATCCGTCGTAGCGAGGCATCCACGCGTGCGGCGAATTCGGCATCGTTCGTATACCGCTCGCGGAAAAAGATTATCGTCTCTTTGATGTTGGCTCTCTCATCCAGCCATTTGTCAGTCAGGGAGAAATCCGCCAGATAGAGAAGGTCGTTGCCGGCCGTAAATGCGTCCAGCGCGATCCGCCGCCGCGGGAAATCCTGCAATGGCGGATCATAGTATCGGCGCACGGCCATGACACCCAGCGCGTCGCTCATTAGGATTCCGCCCTCCGCACGCCAGGGAGCAAACTCGTCCAAATCCAGGAGTATGCCCAACTCCTGCGCCAGACTGATCGGCGGCGTGCGCTCGCGGCTGCCCTGGAAACTGCTGAATCGAATATGACCGGACATCAGCGCCTCTGTGGCGGACATCATCCCATCCATCCGCAGAATCGCGGACGACCGCTCAGTGACCGCCGCAAAGGGTGGCAGTTCGATTCGCTGCAGTTCCTGCAGGCTTTTTTGTATCGTCGCGATCTCCTCATCTGGCCGGCGATCCGTACCGCCCAATCCAGGAAAATGTCCGGCCACGGTAGCGACGCGACCGGTGCTGCCGCGGTGAATTCCCGTTACATAAGCCTGGCCCATTCGACCGACCCAGAACGGGTCGCCGCCAAAAGTGTGCAACCCCAGTCCGGTCACCAGGTCCGGACGCGGCTGTTCTATCACGTCCAGCGCCGGCCCTAGCAGTAGATTGACACCCACACTGCGTATTTCTCGACCGTGGACCGCACCGACCTCCTCCACCAATTCAGGGTTCCAGGTGGCCCCGAGCGCCATCTGCGGCGGGATCGCAGTGAATCCGGCGCGCAGTACCGAGCCCGGTATGCCGTCACCCCCCTGTTCCACACCGATCAACAGTGGAATCTCCAGCGGCAATCTCTGTTCCAGTCCCGATTGTAAAACGCCCGGTATCGCAGGACCGCCGTCCTTGACGTTCAACGCCTCCGACGGCGCCAGGTAGATTCCATAGGCCAGTGCCTGAAGTTGATTTGTAAGCCGCGCGACGTCCTCCGCTGTCGTCCCGCTGTAGTTGCTGAAATTGCGATTCCTGGGGCTGATCACCACCCCGCCCACCCGGTACTCCTGGATCAACTCGGCGACGTCGCTCCTCGGTCCGATGTCGTTGCCTTGGAACGTAACAATAAACAGCTGGCCAACGCGATCGGCGACGCTCATCTCTGCGATCAATTCATCTATGCGCGCCTCCAATATCTCATCCGGGCCGGGCGTGGGAGTGGGCGAAGGGGTTGGCGAAGGAGACGGTGTTGCCGTATCCGTGGGTCTAGGTGTTGGCGTGACCGTTGGGGTGAGCGCCAGGCTGGTTGCCTCCGCCTCCGCAGTCTGCGTAAGCCGGGCACGAGCGGTGGCAGTGGATCGAAATGAGTCCTGCAGCTGTTGGACCGAACGAGTCTCTGTGGCCGTTGCCGCAGTCGTCTCTGACTCCTGGGAACCGGGCGAAGGCGTAGTCGCCACTTGGGCAGCAGCGAACTTCATATGCGGAATCCCACCGCTGAAGTCGATTGTCAGCAGCGCGGCTGCCAGCAGCGCGGCCGCCAGGGCTAAGGCGCGCGCACGTGCGCCGCCGTTAGGACGGGCACCCTTTCGATGGCTTCGCAGCTGGCAACGGAATACACTCATCAAATCCGATTATACACGATCAACCCATCCGTCGGAATGAATACTTCCTACCCCTCGCATCGCCAGTCCCGCCGCCTCAGACCTCTGACCACTAACCACTGCTGATCCGCCTTGCGCCTGCCCTTCTTCTCTCTAATGACCCGAAGTCAGTTCCACCCACCGCTGCCACTGATTCCCCGCCGAACTGTTCCCATCCCAAATCTGTGATACACCCCAAAATTGGACGCGTTTCATATACATCGGCAGGCAACCAGGCTTGGGGCGTTCC
>VXRG01000041.1 GCA_009838625.1 Caldilineaceae bacterium SB0664_bin_27 | reverse complement strand
TCCCAAAATAGTGGCGACCTTTCATATATCCCGACCAGCGACAAAGCGCCGGCCAGCCCGCGCTCCGATCCCCCGCAGAGCCGCCAGCAGTTCTCTCTCCTCTCTCCTCACCCCTCTCTCCTCGCCCCTCACTTCTCACTCCTCACTCCTCTCTCCTCACTCCTCGCCCTCCCCCCTAAATCTGAACTGCACCCCTTACAAATCTGCGCTTGTGGGCTATTCGGGTAAGGTGTACAATGAGAATTCGACTGTCTCCAGCAGGTGCCGCGGGGTAACCCCAGAGACGCGCAAGGAGTCCAATTGGCCGGTCCCGGCGGTATTTTTTTGCCCCGGACCTTCGCAGCAATACTGAGCAACTATGGCAAGCACAGCTTCTCCAGCACAAATTCGCGTCCATTCCGCCCCACTGATGGACCACCGCAATCCGCGGGCTGCGCACCTGGAAGTCTTCGAACCGGGTTGGGGGGACGAGCGCGCAGCCCGGGGTAATCTGTATATTCTCATCGAACTGATAGGAAGCAGTCCGGTCGGCAGCCACGCTGTTCGCGAAATGCAGGCGACCGCTGAGCTCACCTACTACTCGGCAGGCGGGCCGGTCAGCCAGGTGCTGAAGCAGGCGATAGCCGATGCCCACGAAGTACTGCGCAACATGAATCGCAACAGCCCGGACATCGATCTGCAGGCGGGGATCATTTGCGCTGCCGTCGTCCAGGGCCATCTGATCATTGCCTCGGCGGGGCCGACCGTGGCGTTTATCGCTTCAGATCAGCGATTGGAACAGTTTCCCCTTGATGAAGAACGCTTTTCGAGCAATGTCGGTGGTGAGACCGAGCCGAACATTCACACATACAGGCGTGTGCTCAACAGTGGTGACGCGCTCTTCCTCGGGGAAAGCGAATGGATCCTGCAGTCTGACGTAAGGACCATCGGGGGGGCCGTCGTAAGTACAACTGAGAGCAATATGCAGGACGTGGTATTGCATCTCCAGGAGCAGGGCGACAACGTGCCTCTTCTTGGCCTGCTGCTTGTTTTCGCGGAAGAGGAGCTGGCAGAAGAGCAGGGAGACGAAGAGACGGTTGGCACACCGCTGCCGACGGCAGTTGGGGCCGCGCCCCCTGTTCGCAATGTGCCTGGGGAAGAGGGAGCGGGGCAGTTCGGCGCGTCCCGAAGTCAAGTGGGCGTGTCAAGTCCGGAGTTGCCCAGCGCCGCGACAATGCAGCACCAGCTGACAGTTCCTGTTCGCCCGCGACCGAGTGGGAGAGACCGCTGGCGCACGCGCGCCTTTCGCATTCTGGATAGGCCTTCCAGATGGTTTTCCGGTCTCATGCAAGGCCTCTTGCCCGAACGGAAGGAGCCGCAGAGCGAGCAGTCTCAAGAGTATGAATCCGAGGAGTCGGCGCCTTCACCCCAGCCCGCGCCCTCACTCCAGCTAGAGCCTTCACCCCAGCCCGCACCTTCACCCCAGCCCATGCCTTCGCCCCAGCCCGCGCCTCCAGACCCGGTCGTGCCGATTCAGGAGGCGCCGCCGCTCCAGACTTCGGAGAGCCCGGCAGAGGCTTCGGCTGAGGAACGTATCCAGTTGCCAGCCCTGCCTGGCTATGCGCCGCCGGCGCCCTCGATGGGCAACCGGCGCAGACTGATTATTGCGATTGCCATACTCATCCCGCTGCTGACTTCGGCTGTTGTCGGGGCTGCCTTCTTGCGCGAAGGCAGCATCAATCAGGAAGAAGGTCTGCAGCTTGTGGAGCTGGCCGACAGCAAGTTGCTGGAAGTCCAGCAGGCTCTGGCGGTGGATGACAAGACGACGGCGCGTGCGTCACTGAGCGAGGCGCAGCGCTATCTGGACGAAGCCATCGTGCTTATCGGCGTAACCGACCAGATACAGGAGTTGTCGGAAGTCATCGCCACCGAACTTCAGGAATTGCTTCAGACCCGGGCCCTGTATTCTCTGGATGTGCCCTTGTTGGAGTATTCTGCTGATGCAGAGCCTCAGCGAATCGTCGTATCCAATCAGGACATCTACGTGCTGGACAGCGGCCAGCAGGCCGTCTCCCACTATCGCGCCAATTCGGAACGCACAATGCTGGAAGAAGACAACGGGGCGATTCTGAAGGAAGGTGACACCGTTCCCGGAGGCATGACTGTTGGCAGACTGGTGGACATCGCCTGGCAACCTCGCATCTCCGGTTTTGAAGACAAAGCAAGCCTTCTGATACTGGACCGCAACAACAATGTCTTTCGCTACAATCGCCTGGACGGGGCTACGCACCTGGTCTTGAGAGAACAGAGCTCCCTTGGCAGCGTGGGACAGCTGGGCATCTACAACGGCCGCCTCTATCTGGCCGACGAACGGTCGGACCAGATCTTCCGCTACACGCCGGCCGGTCTGGCCTATGATGACCCGCCGACTGAATGGTTTGACGAACAGGTCCAGGGCGATCTGGCCGGCCTGATAGCGATGGGAATCGACGGCGATATCTGGCTGCTGAGTGAAGACGGAACCCTGCTCCGCTTCCGCGAGGGCCAGCAGCTGCCTTTCAGCCTGGAGAGAATTCCCGGGCTCGGTGGGCTGCTCGTCGACTTTGCGATGGCCGAACATGCTGACGGCATGCTCTTTTTGGCCGACGCTACCGATGAGCGCATCCTCGTCTATGACAAAGAAGGACGCTACATTCAGCAGTTTGTTGATGCCGAGGACTTGGCCCTGGCGGGACTGAGAGGTCTTTTCCTGGATGAAGTTTCAGACATTCTTTACATCCTGACCAAGACCGGACTGTATGCCCATCCGCTTCCCCGCTGATAGAGTTCACAGGAGAGATTGGCGGGGCTTTCAGGACGTGATTGTACACTCCTCCCCTTGATGATTTTTCATTTCGGGCGAGCGCCGCACGTACACGCAGTCCTACTTCGAAAATTCTTCGGCGCGTCCAAAAGCGTGATATACTTCCTGCATTATGTCGAAGTTCGATTTTACCCCCTCCAGTTCAAAGGGGGCTGAAATACTTAACCGGGTTGTAACCCGTCTCTGGCGCAAATCTACGGCGGTTACGATGGCGTGGCTCTTTGCCGCCTTCATCCTGGCCCTTTCTACCCTCCTCGGCAGTGTCCTCGGCGGCCTCGCCCGCGACTACGCTCAAAGCAACAGCGTACCCGTTGTGACGTCCGACCTCCCCGACTTGTCTATCGCAAGCGTGGACGCCGGCAATACGGGCGCGCAGGAAACTGTCGCTGCCCAAAGCGTCGAGTCGCAGGCCGTACCTGAAGAGGCCGGTGCATCGGACACCAAGGTCAACATTCTGCTGCTGGGGTCGGACGAGCGAATTGACGGCGATGAACCTCCTCGCACAGATACGTTGCTGCTGCTCACGCTTGACCTGAGAAGACACACGGCCGGCATGATCTCTCTTCCAAGAGATCTCTGGGTACCGATTCCGGGCTACAATCTGACGTCGAAGATCAATACTGCGTACGCAATTGGAGAGCAGCGCGGCTATCCGGGCGGAGGCGCACAGCTCGCCAAGGATACCGTAAGCAGCTTTATCGGTCAGCCGGTAGAGTACTTTGTTCAGGCCGACTTCAACGGATTTGTACGCTTCGTCGACGAAATAGGCGGCATCACCGTCCATGTGCCCCAGACCATTCACGACCCGGAGTATCCGACCGCCGATTACGGATACCAGACATTCCATCTGGAGGCGGGAACACGGGTGCTGGACGGGCAGACGGCACTGAAGTACGCGCGTACACGGAACATGGACAGCGATTACGGACGCGCCGCGCGGCAGCAGCAACTGATTCGCGCGATTGCGGATAAGGTAATGTCCGCGGAGATGATTCCGACGCTGATAATGAAGGCGCCGCAGCTGCTGAGTACCACTTGGGGAAGCGTTCAAACCGACATGCATCCGCAGACGGCGGCAGAAATCGCCTATTATGTGAGCTCCAACTCCTTTGATCTGAGGACTTTGGTGTTGGACGACCGCTACGGTGAGGAAAGCTATAGCGCAAATGGCGCCTGGATACTGCTCCCCGATCGCGACCTGATCCGTCCTGAACTCAGGAAGTTCTTTTATCCGTCGGAAGCGCCGAGTAAGGTGGCAGATTCATCTGCCGTCCCTATTCCTCAGATTCAACCCCGTACGGGAACAGACGCTGATCAAGGCTCTGCAGAGCTTCTGGCGGCCGATGTGACTCGCAATGTTCCCGTCATGGCTGCAAGGGAAGTCCGGATCGAGATCCTGAACGGCACGGGGCAGTCAGGAATCGCCGCACTTGCGCGCCGGCAACTGGAGGCCGGCGGCTTGCGCGTCGTATCGATAGGCGACGCCGATCGCAGCGACTATCAGAATACCCTTCTCGTCAACTACAATACGGACGAATCGCTGGTGCGGGAGTTGGGCCGCCAGTTCAATCTGACGGACACTCTTTATTCGCTTCCCGGTCTGCTGATTCGGGAATCGGTAGATCTGCGAATTGTCATTGGCGAGGACTTTCTGAGCACCATTGTCGGATACGCCCAGTAGTCTTCGTTTCTCTTTCCGCTTGCGTTACCTCGCCGCTAATCCGGCACCCTTCCATGGGCCTTGTCCGCTTTGGCGAACACCGCTTCGACGCCAAGCTCGTCTCCTTTGACAAGGACGGCACACTGTTCGATTTCAATGCCAGCTGGCGCCGGCCCTTTTTGCAAGCCGTCGACAATCTGCTGTCCCCCTTTTCCAATCGGGCCAGATTATGGTCCCCGCTCTGCCGCGCTCTCGGCTTCGACACTGTCGCTGGCACATTCAGCGAAGATGGCCCGTTTGCCGCGGACACCAGCGAAGCCACAGTTCGTGCCGCGGCAACTGTTCTTCACCAGCTCTCGGATCCCACGCTGCCCTGGCATAAGTGCGAAGAGTTGGTAAGGCGGAGATTCGCGCCGATTCTCGCCGGTCCGGTTGATCTCTCCCCTGTTACGGACCTGGCCGCACTGTTTTCCTCACTCCAAGAGAACTGTGTTCGCGTCGCTGTGATTACCAGCGACGACAGCGGCCCTACTGAAGCCGCTCTGGCCAGGTTTCACCTGTCCCGATTTGTAGACTTCGTCGCTTGCGGTGACGGCGCAATCCGGCACAAGCCTGCCCCCGACCCACTGCTCGCGGCCGCGAAAGCAGTTGGCGTTTCCATGGCGGAGACAGTGGTGGTGGGGGACGCCGTGGCCGACCTTCGTATGGCCCGATCAGCGGGCGCCGGCCTGGCAGTGGGGGTCCTGACGGGAGTAGGCAGCAGGAGGAATCTTGGGCCGCTGGCCGACCTGATCCTGGATTCGGTGGCCGAGATTCGGGTCGATTTCAGTCCGCACGGTGAACAGTCACCTGCGCCTGACCATTCGTCAGATCGGCCAGGCGAACCTTGAAGGTGTCCACGTGCTTGGACGGCATTTGCAGCCGGTAAGAGACCGCGACAGCGAAGTCGGAAACCACGACCTGGGCGGAGAACTCAGGTAACATGCGCTGAAAAAGGGTCACCTCGCTGTAGCCGATGACGGCCTCCAACTCCGCCATTGGCATCTTCTCTATTCTGGGCAGGGACTCCAGGGCAGATTTGACGCCCCCACTGTAAGCCCTTACCAGTCCCCCTTTGCCAAGCTTTACACCCCCCCAGAAACGGGTGACTACCGCGACAATATCGCCGATTCCGCTATGGAGGAGCACGGTGAGCATTGGTCTGCCTGCCGTGCCGTGCGGTTCACCGTCATCGCTCATACCGGCGTGGCCGGTCGATCCCGGCGGGCCGACGACATAGGCCCAACAGTTGTGGTTGGCCGTGTCAAACTCGGCCCGTACCTCTTTGATGAATGCCCGCGCCTCTTCGACGCTCGCCGCCGGCCCCACCGTCGTAATGAAATGGCTGCGCCGGATCTTCTCGTCGACTCTGCGACTTGCAGCGGGTATCGGATATTCCCGGTTCATTTGCTGGAGCCTGTGCGGCCGGGTTCAGAAGTCGTCCGGTATCCGGCCAATAGAAGAACGTGGATGTTAGAAAGAAATCACTCTTTTCACGTTGACAGCAACAGCCTGATCCGGCGGTTGAGGAGAAGCTTTGCCGGCACGCCTGTGGTGATGCAGGGAAGGCTTCGCTCCTCCCGGAGGGAGAGCTATTGTGAGACGGCCGCCTCTGTCTGCCCAATTTGATGGGGTTCGCCTTCCACCTGGTCCGACCACTCCCTGACAGCACGACTGAAGCGTTTCCAGAGAATTACCGCCATGACAGGAGAAGTGATGAGAAAGACTCCCCATACTCTGGTGATACCACCATCGAAATAGTTAACCGCCACCCAGGCGATAATCATCGTAGCCCAGATGCCCCCGGTATTTGCTCGCAGGGGAAAGCTTGTGTTGCCCATTCCACGCAGAGCGCCCGACTGAACAAACAGTATTGCCCAGAAGGGTTGGGCCAGGGCCACCACCCTTATCGCGTCAACGCCGTCGCTCACGACGGCAGGATCCTGACTGAACAGTCGCAATATCGGCTCTGCCAGGAAGTAGGAGACGGCCCCCATAACAGCCATCCAAACCACTGCCCAGCGCGTGGCGATTGACGCGGCTTCTGCCCCCTCTTTCGGTTCGCGTGCACCGACAGATTGCCCTACCAGGGCTGTGGCGGCAATGGCGAAGCCGAAACCGGGGAGAAAGGACAAGGAGAGAACGTTGAACGCAATACGGTGGGAGGCCAGGGCCGCGGTTCCCAGTGAAGCGACGATGGCCGTCATCGATGTAAAAGCGGCAGAGGTCAGAAGCTGCTCCAGAGCGGCCGGTACGCCTATACGCAGCACAGAGTTGGCCACACTGATTTCGGGCAACCAGTTGTTGATGCGTCCGGAAATGGACACGCCCTGCCGGCCCCGCCACATAACGATCAGGAGAAGGATCGCGGCGAGAAGGCGGGAGAGAAAGGTTCCCCAGGCGCTGCCTACCGCGCCAAGCCCTGGCAGACCGGCCACACCGAAAATCAGACCGTAGGTCAAGAAGACGTTGACGAAATTGGCCAGCGCTGTCACCCGCATCGGGGTCTGCGAATCGCCCAGTCCCCGCAGTGCGCCTCCGCCTATCATGAGTACGATTAGCACGACGACAGTTGCAATCGTGACTTGCAGATACTCCTTGCCGATGCGGGCCACGTCCGCCTCAACGCCGAACAGGCCGATCACCGGACCCTCCAGGAAGAACCCGACAAGTGCCAGCGGGAGAGAAAGAATTACACTCCAGACTATTGACTGCCGTGCCAGCCGCGCAGCCTCCACCAGCTTGCCGGCGCCGTAAGCCTGAGCAACCAGTACGCTGCTGCCGACGCTCAGTGCGCCCAGCGCGGCGATGATAAAGAAGAGAACCTGCACAGAGGTGCCGACCCCGGCAATCGCCGCCGTACTCAGCTGGGCGACCATCCAGGTATCGACGACCATCAACATCGTCTCGAGGAAGCTCTCGCCGATGACAGGCCAGGCCAGATTGAAGACCCGCTTTTGCGCGGTCGGCCGCGGGGACGCCGTCGGACCTGCGGCCACAGCGCCGGAAGCCGGTTCACTCATGCCAATACTCCCCATGAAGCCCTCAGATGAAGGGCTACAGACACAGTGGGATTAAGTGTATCAGACAGTCGGCCCGTCCGCATTTTTCTACGGCTGTGATTATCATCGCTTCTCTTCTGGATCGTCTGCAGCCCAGAAGAACTCTTCTTCCTGGAATCCGGTTTCGAAACCCAGGCTTTGGTATAGCTGCTCTGCGTCGCCTGTCTGCAGGCCTGCATGGGAATACCCGCGCTCTCTGGCCTGTTGCAACAGGTGGGTAACGAGTGCACTGGCAAGGCCTTGCCCTCGGTAGTCCGGGACCGTCGAAAGATCATAGATTCCTGCCATGCTGTGAGCCAGAATCAAGGTGGCAGTCGTTACCGCCTTCCTGTCAAGATGTCCGATGAAATTGGTGACATTAGTTTTCGGGCCGAATCCGCGGCGTCGGAAGGCATCGTACCAGGGCTGGGCGGCTCGCTGGGTCGTGCCGAAGCCTTGGGCCGAGGCCGTCCACCAGGCCCTCAGGCCCGGCATGTCCTGAACGGAGCTGATGCAAAGTTGAGGGTGATGCCTGTCATCAGGAATTTGCTGCAGCTGCCGGAACATCCAAAGATCTCCCCTTCCTGTTGACAGCCCTCTTTGCGTCAGCCTTGCGCGCAAGTCTCGCGGCCGGTCCTGAGGAAAAATCAGCCAGCGGATGCCTCCTGTCAATGCGCTGATCCTGGAAATGAGCGCGTCGATCTTGTCCTCTGCTGACGCTGCAGGCAGTTTGGAGCGCAAAATGTGGTTTCCAGGCGGCCCATTAGCCACGATCCACGCGGTCTCCTGGTCAACATGCGTACGGATCCCATGCTGGCCGTGGAAAAGTCTGAAGTACTCTATGTAGTTGAGCCGAAGAGCCTCTATTGGATCGGTGTTGTTCATTAGCCAGGCCGGCCGCGTTGCGATCCCAAAACGGTTCTTGAAAGATTTGACGAGTGGCTGCAGGCCCTTGTTCCGCTCAGAATGCCACTTTGCGCTATGCAGGAACCGTGATATAGTCAGCGCGCGCGGCATAATTGCCTCTGCGGAGGGGTTCGGCGGTCAGAACAACGCCTTCCAATTCTCCATTGCCGGGCACTGCTCTGATGCGTCCTGCTCTACTTCTTTCGACGTGCAACACCTGTGTAGGAGACCAAGCTGTCAGCGAAGCGTGCCCGCGATTGCGGTTGCGACGTGCTAAAGCAGGTAACGCGTTGATGGGAGGTTGGGCCTTGGCGCCTTCGGAGGGTTTCACCGGCAGTTCACCAATTGCCGGCTGCGCCAAGGTTGGGACTCGGTTGGTCGATAGGCCCTGTTTTCGCCTTCGGTAAGTGGTCGAGTCTGGCCGTCAGGAAACGTGCAGGCTGCAGTATCCGTTCAATTGTCGAACACGAATCTCAGAGTAGAGATAGAGATTTAGGTGCCATTTAGCCAGTTGTTGAATCCTCAGTTATCCTGAAATAGGCTGGCTGGCGCTCAGACGTGATGCACGTGTGAAGCGTGCATTTGTCATGCAAAGAGGGGGAGCGGGGACGGTCCTCCTTTTTTGAGAAAAAGCCAGGCAACCTTTTGGCTGTTTGATGGAGTATACCATGCCACTTCCCCCCCTGCGGCGAGTATTCTCTTTTGCACTCTTGCTGACGCTTCTGGTCGGCGGCTGTACACAGCCTGTCATGTGGCCGGTTGGCGCAACGCCTACGGACTCGGCGCGGTCTGTCGACGCAGCCGGGCTGGCTGAGTTGGCGAACCAACTTGCCGCCGAGAGCGGCCTGGTCCAGGATTTGGGCCCGCTCGTAACCGTGCAACCGGTAGCGACCGCCGGCAGTGAAGAACCTCTCTTCGTTTCCCACACGCACGGCTTTCCTCCGGACAATCCTTCGTTCAGACAAAAGGTGTGGATCCACACCGCCGGACCCGATGGCTGGGAGGCCTTGGGCCGCGTGGAACTTGAGTGCGCCGAATACCTGAATGAGTTCTCAGTTGAGCAGGTTTTCATGGATCCTGTCGACCTGTGGCTGAAGGTTACCGGCGGTGTCGGCGCTCACAGCGGTTGCCTTGAACTGCTGCGTTGGGATGGCGAGAATCTGTCGGTCATCATCAGCGGATTCAGCAGCAGTCCGGATGCCGGCTCGGTCACCGATCTTGATGGGGACGGCCAGTTGGACCTGCTGCTGAACAACAGCGACCCCTACATCTTCTGCTACGCTTGCGGCGTTCGACAGTACTGGGCGCAGCTCTTCTATTGGGATGGGCAGAGGCTTAAGGAAGTATCGCCGACTCCCTTGGCCGACGATCAGCCCGCTGAACTGCGCTCTTTCAACAATCGGGCGGTGGATCTGGCCGCCGCCAGCCTGTTCGCCGACGCGCTGGAGCAGATCGAACGCGCAGAGGCCATCGCGCTCGAAAACGCCACAGTCTCCTGGAACGCTGTCTGGATCCGCCACCACCTTGAAGCCAGCCGGGAAGAGGCTTCCACCAGTTCCTTCCCCCTGCTGAACCACGTCTTCGCGGGCGACTGGGAAACGGCATTTGACGACCTATTGGACGTGGGTATGACAACCCTTGTAAGCGACGCGCCGATACCGGCCGGCTCTGCGGCATCGGGGTTCGAGCATGTCGTAGGCGTGCTTCTGGCCCAGTTTTCCGATACTGCTTTGGCGCTGCAACCGGAACGGGCGGCCGTTCACGCGCTGGGAGCATGGGGACGCTTCTTACTCGAGCCAAACGATCCGGCAGTTCAGTCGGGCATGCAACTGGCGGCGGAATTTGCGACAGAGGACAGCCGGTTCGAAGAACTGGCTGAAGCCTTGGAGAGCCGACCCGGTACAGTTGCGGCGGCGCCTGCGCCTTCCCCACTCCCTGGTATACAGTCGCTGCGTGAACGGCTGGCCAGCGAATACGGATCGGAACAGGATCCGGCGCGCGGTGTGGCTGTGCAGCAGCTTGTATCGTCAGGCGAGACCACGTTGTTTGCCGCCAATTCATTCGGGCTCCCGCCCCAGAGTGATTCTGCCTCGCACATTGTGTCGATCCACGAGGCCCGGGAGACCGGCTGGTTGGAGTTGGGCCGCGAGGAGCTCGACTGTGTTGACTACCTTGACGAACACTCCTTGAAACAGGTTTCCATCGAACCTTCAGGCCTCTGGCTGGCCGTCCAGGGTGGGGCAGGCGCGCATGGAGGCTGTCTTGAGGTCTTGCGCTGGGACGGACAGCGGCTGTCACTTGTCATCAGCAGCTTCAACAGTATCCCGGACGCCGGGTCGATAGTCGACTTGAACGCCGACGGCCAATTGGATCTACTGTTGAACAACAGCGATCCATACATTTTCTGTTACGCCTGCGGCCTGCAGCTCTACTTGGCGCGCTTCTTCCACTGGGATGGTGAGAAACTGGTGGAAGCAGCACCCAGGCTATTGCCGGATGACCGACCGCTCCATTTGCGAGCCATAAACAGCCATGCCCTGTCCTTAGCCGAGGCGGGACTGTACGCAGACGCGCTGGACGAAATCGAGCGGGCCAAAATCGCGGCCCCTGCTGACCCGACGGTCCACTGGAACGCTCTCTGGATTCGACACCATCTGGACGTGAGCCGCCAGCTTGCCGCTTCCAGCCCATTCCCGCTCTTAAGCCACGTGTTTGCCGGCGACTGGGACTTCTCCTTCGAAGTTCTGTGGGCAATGGGCCCTTCTACCCTGTTCAGTATTGCGCCGATTCCTGTCGACTCGGCAGCCTTTGGATTCGATCAGACAGTTGGCCTCCTCCTGACCCAGTACGGGAATAACGCGCTGATTGTTCAGCCGGAAAGAGCCGATATCCATGCCCTGGTGGCTTGGGGCCGTTTCCTACTTGACCGCGATGATCCGGCCGTACTTGCCGGACTTGAGAAAGCGGCGGAATTGGCGCCCGGGGATTCCCGCATTGCCGCGCTGGCCGCCGAATATCGGGCGAAATCGGTAGGCAGAAACTGATGGGACAGTTACCTGAATAAGAAGAACCCGTCGGGTTTGTTTCAGTTTTGGCTCATGCACCTTTCCTAATCAAAGGGGAACGCAATCTTGAGAACTGTCGATGTCCGAGATGTGAGACAGGCCGTAGGCGACCTCCTGCGCCATTCCGCGCACAGCTTGCCTGAGGACTACCTGGAGGCCATGCGAACGGCGGGGCGCCAGGAGCGTTCTCCGACTGGGCAGGAGGTCATCGAACTCCTGCTGGAGAATGCGGCCTACGCCGAAGCCGAAACGATACCCACCTGCCAGGATACGGGAATGGCGATTCTGTTTGTAGAAGTCGGCCAGGACGTGCACTTCAGCGGGGGCGAGATTCATGCGGCGCTGCAGGATGCAACCCGCGATGCCTACGCGGACCTGCGCAAGTCGGTGGTAAGCGACCCGTTGCTGCGCGTCAACTCCGGCGACAACACGCCTGCCCTGATCCACTGGGAGATTGTTGGGGGAGACGGGCTGCGCATCAGCACGCTGCAAAAGGGCTTCGGAGCCGAGCTAATGAGTCGGGTCCAGATGTTCCCTCCGGCAATTGGTGAAGAAGGCCTTCAACAGTTCGTGATCGATACGGTCGAGATGGCCGGGCCCAATGCCTGTCCCCCTCTGATCGTAGGTGTGGGCATCGGCGGCTCCCTTGACACTGTGGGCGTGGCCGCGAAGAAGGCGCTGCTGCGGCCGCTAGGCACCGCCAGTCCGGAAGCACATGTGGCCGAGCTCGAGAGTAAGTTGCTCGACGCACTCAACGGATTGGGAATCGGACCGCAAGGGCTGGGAGGCGTTGTAACTGCGCTGGCCGTCCACGTCGAACTCCTGGCGACGCACATTGCCGCGCTGCCCATTGCCGTAAACCTGAACTGCTCCGCGCCGCGGCGGGCAACACTGGAGTTGTGATGGCAAGAACAGTCCAGGCGCCTCTTGACGAGGCTACGGTGAAATCCTTGCGAGCCGGTGAACGGGTCGTCATGACGGGCACGATTTACGCGGCAAGGGACGCGGCCCACAAGAGACTCGTCGCTGCCATGGAACGGGGCGAAGTGTTGCCCCTGCCTTTGGCAGGCCAGGTCATCTATTATGTTGGACCTGCGCCGGCAAAACAGGGCGCGGTCATCGGGCCCGCGGGGCCAACGACGAGCGGGCGTATGGACCCATATACTTTGCCGCTGCTGGAACGCGGTGTGGCAGGCCTGATCGGCAAAGGGAGTCGATCGGAAGAGGTGAAGCAGGCACTCGTTCAACATGGGGCAGTATACTTTGGCGCTGTCGGCGGGGCCTCCGCCCTGCTGGCCCGGCAGATTCGCAGCAGTCGCCTCCTGGCATACCCTGACCTGTTGAGCGAGGCGATTCGGGAGCTGGAGGTTGAAGAGTTTCCGCTGTTCGTACTGAACGACTGTCACGGTGGAGATGCTTATCAGGCCGCCAGGGAGGCTTATCGCAGCAGCCCCTGAGGTTCTCAGCGGTCCAGGTAGTGGATTTCGCTTTGGGTTCGGAGGCGCTGCGCTGCCTGTTCCGCGGTGAGGTCGCGCTGGGGCGTTGCCAGCATCTCGTAACCCACCATGAACTTTCTTACGGTGGCTGAGCGCAACAGGGGCGGGTAGAAGTGGGCGTGTAGTTGCCAGTGGGCGTGGTCACCGGCGGTGGCAGGCTTCCCGTGCCAGCCCATCGAATAGGGAAAGCTGGTTTCAAAGAGGTTGTCATAGAGGATTAGCAGACGCTTCAGGATGCCGGCCAGGGAGTCCCGCTCCGATGGAGAGAGTTCCGGCAAGTGCTGACGAGGACGCCGGGGCAGAAGAAGCGTCTCAAACGGCCAGATGGCCCAATAGGGCACGACCACTACCCAGTCGCTGTTTTCCACCACGACCCTTTCCTCTGCCGCCAGCTCGGCGGAAAGATAGTCCACCAGCAGGGGAGTCCCTTCGCTTTCGAAATAGGTCCGCTGAGCTCGATCCTCTTTTGCCGGCTCGTTCGGCAAATGGCGGGTCGCCCAGACCTGCCCATGAGGATGCGGGTTCGAGCTTCCCATCATGGCGCCCCGATTCTCAAAGAGTTGAATGTAGCCCAACTTCTCGTTCTGGCTGAGCTCTTCGATCTGTTCCGCCCACAGATCCACCACCCTGCGAATGTCAGGCAGATCCATGCGCGCCAGAGTAAGATCATGCCGGGGACTGAAGCAGATTACCCGGCAGACGCCCGTCTCAAGCTGCGACTGAAAGAATGGGTTGTTTTGTGAAGTGCCCTCCTGTGTATCGGCACGCAGAGCGGCAAAGTCGTTGTCGAAGACAAACGTGTGCGTGTAGGCAGGATTGACCAGCCCACCGGCCCTTTCGTTGCCGGGGCAAAGATAGCAGGAAGGGTCGTATCGGGGTAACGAGAGTGGAGGCGGCGACTCAGTTTGGCCCTGCCACGGCCGCTTCATTCGGTGCGGAGAGACAAGAACCCACTCTCCGGTAAGCAGATTGCGGCGCCTGTGCGGATGCTCTGTGGGGTCAATGGGGACAGTCATACAATGAGGGCAGAAGGGCTTAAGCTACTTGAGAGGAGCTCAGTTTTGTTCAGCGTCCTTGAGGGCGCGCTGGGCCAGTGCTATCGCGCCCAAAACGCCGGACCGTCCTCCCAGCGCAGGCGGTACGATGTAGCTGTCCACTCCATCCAAAACCGTCGGACTCTGGATGTAACCGTTCAGCTGGGACTTCACTTCCTGGTGGATGAGAGGGAATATGTGCTCCTGCTCCATGACTCCGCCACCCAACACGACCAGCTGTGGAGACATAATCATCATAATGCTTGTAACGCCCAAGGCGATATAGTGGGCCTCCAGAGCCCAGGCTTCATGACCGGGAGGAAGCTGTTCGCCCGGTTGTCCCCAGCGTTCTTCGAGAGCGGGGCCATTGGCAAGTCCTTCCCAGCAATCACCGTGAAATGGGCAGGTGCCGGAATAGGGGTCACGTTCCCAGTTGTGCGGAATCGCGATGTGGCCCATCTCCGGGTGGATCAGGCCGTGCATCAGTTTGCCATCTACCATGCCTCCCCCGCCGATACCGGTGCCGATCGTCAGATACACAAAGGTATCCAACCCTCTTGCTGCGCCCCAACTGTGTTCGCCCAGGGCGGCGACATTTACATCGGTGTCGAAGCCGATCGGGACGCCGAATGCTTCCTCAAGCGTCGCCGCAACCGGCGTGTTGGCCCAGCCCGGTTTGGGCGTATTGGTGATGTATCCAAAGGTCGCTGAGTTGGGGTCCGGGTCTACGGGCCCAAAAGAGGCGACACCGATAGCAGCGATCTCGTGCTGCTCCTGCTGGGCGCGGAAAAAGTCGATGACTTTCCCCAAGGTAATTTCAGGCGACTCGGTCGGCAGGCGGATTTCGGCCCGGACATCATCGGGACCGGTTCCGACCGCGCAGACAAACTTCGTTCCCCCTGCTTCGATTCCACCGAATACAGTGCTCATATCGCTGGCCTTACTCTCTTGAAAACACCGTCAGCATGAAACGCTGGTAACCTTGCGGGCTTGGCGCGTGAAGCCCTCCTGCGACCAGCCCGCCCTTTCGCCTATACGGTGATGCAGCCACTGATACAAGGAGGAGGCCGCCTCCTGTGAGTCCCATTCCCCCAATCCTGAAGCGGCATATAGTGCAGGTATTGCCGTTCGCTCTGTACGCTTTCCGCCGCCGCCGTCCCCCGCGACAAAGCTGTCGACGATCACCCGGTCGCTGACTCCAAGAAGCAGTTCGCCGAAAGCCTCCAAGCTGGAAAAGGGCAGGCACGGGCTCACTGTCACCTGCGTCTCTATGCCGCGGCGCCGAGCCTGTCGCACGGTTTCCAGACGCTGTTGAATTGACGGACAGAGAGGTGTGAGGACACGACGAACGTCCTCTCGGTCTGTCTCGATTGTCAGGTTGAGAAGGCATCGATCGCCCAGCGCTGCCATGATGTCGAAATCTCTTGCCGCGAGCGGCGCACGCGTTTGGATCACCAGCAGGCCAGGTGGGGACTTCTCAAGGACGGAGAGACAGTGTCTTGTCAGCTGATAGGTCCGCTCTGCGCCCTGATAGGGGTCCGTTGACGACGACATGAATATTGCGGACCGATTGAGGGCGTCGCGGCGGTGCAGCCTGGCCAGCTCCGATTCCAGCCGTTCGGCAATTCCAACCCGGGGATAGACGTAGTTTCCCCACTCCTGTCCGCCGTTGTAAAAGCGATGCACGTTAGACTGGCTCACATAACAGTAGCTGCATCCAAAACGGCACCCGATGTAAGGCTGGAGCGTATGGCTGAATCCCGTCAGAAAGCCACCTGTCCGGGTCAGGGCGCCGCGTGCGGGGCGCTCATGCAGCAGGAAATCTGGCTTGCTCATGGATGGTTTGTCGTCGGCATCGAATTCTGCCCAAGTATACCACTTCTACAGACCCGGTGCTATACTTGCAGGAATGAACCGTAGATTTCGATTCTGCCCATTTTGCGCCAGTCCGGTGGTTGAAGAAGTCCGATTCAACGCTTTGCGCCCCGTCTGTTCGGCATGTGGATTCGTCCAGTTCCCCGATCCGAAGGTGGCCGTCATTGCACTCGTTCTGCATCAGTGCAAAGTCCTGTTGGTGCAGCGGGCGGTGGATCCGGCAAAGGGAAAGTGGTCCTTGCCGGGCGGCTATATGGATGCCGGGGAGATGCCCCGGGAAGCGCTCAAGCGGGAACTGCGGGAAGAGGTCGGAATGCAAGCCAATATCGGCGAGCTGATCGAAATCTTCCCTATGGTCAATGACGAAGGCGACCGCATCGGGATAGTGTTAGCTTTTCAAAGTGAACCTTCCGATTCGCCGGAGATTCCTTTCGTCGCAGACGACGCGCAGGACGCAGGCTGGTTCAGTGCAGATCAGATCCCTGCAGAGCTGGCCTTTGAATCGACTGAATCGCTGTTACAGAACTGGAAAGCATCGACATTTCAGACGCCCGACTAGAGGTTCCGGGATCCTGGAACACACGACCCCTATCGTCCCTCGCCGTAATATCCGATGAATAAATCCAGTCGCTCAAAAGAAACCAGACTGCCGTCTGCTTCACAGAATCGACCTGAAGACATGTCTGACGATGGAAAGAGTGGCGGGCAGAGAGAGGTGGGAACCTGCCTGATAACCGGCGGCGCCGGCTTCCTTGGCATCAACCTCGTTCGCTACCTGCGGGAGAGGGGGATCCAAGTCGTTTCGCTCGACATTGCTCCATTTGACTATCCTGAGAGGGACTCGGTCAAGGTTCTGGAAGGAGACATACGCGACGCCGAATCTGTCCGCGCGGCGATGGAAGGCGTGGACCTGGTGGTTCACGCTGCGGCGGCACTTCCACTTTACAGTGCAGAGGAGATCTACTCGACAGATGTTGACGGTATCCGCAACGTCCTGGATGCGGCATTCCAGTCAGGGATAGACCGGACGATTCACATATCGTCCACGGCCGTCTACGGTATCCCGGATCACCATCCTCTGAAGGAAGACGATCGGTTACACGGGGTGGGTCCATACGGTGAGGCCAAGATCGAGGCCGAAGAGATTTGCGAGGAGTACAGAGAAAAGGGAATGTGTGTTCCCATCATCCGCCCCAAATCGTTTGTCGGGCCGGAGCGGCTTGGCGTCTTTGCCCTCTTCTATGATTGGGCGAAGGACGGAAAAAACTTTCCCATGCTGGGCAGCGGGAAGAACCGCTACCAACTGCTGGACGTGGAGGATCTCTGTTCTGCGATCTTTCTTGCCGCCAGCCTACCAAGCTCAAGAGTCAACGACACCTTCAACATCGGTGCGACCGAATTTGCCACGATGAAGGAGGATTATCAGGCTGTCCTCGACTTCGCAGGACACGGAAAACGCATTATTCCGCTTCCGGCCGCGCCGGCCATCTGGACATTGCGCTTGCTGGAGAAGCTGGGAATCTCACCACTGTACAAGTGGGTCTATGAAACGGCGGCGACCGACTCATTCGTGGATGTCGCCAAGGCCCAGCAGCTTCTCGGCTGGAAGCCGGCCTTCAGCAACCAGGACGCTCTCGTCCGGAACTACGTCTGGTACATTGAGAATCTGGCCAGTTTCGAAGGGAGCAGCGGCGTATCTCACCGGGTGCCCTGGAGTCAAGGCATCCTGAAGCTTGCCAAGGTCCTCTTCACTTTCCCCTGATCTCTGTCTCTGCCTCCGGGTTGCAGCGCCTTCCGCTTTTTCTCAGGTACTCTCTTCGCGACGCTCATCGTTTTCCGAATCCACGGGAATGTCCTGAGCGGTGCCAGCCTGCTCCTGTTTCTCCTGTTGCTCCTCGAAGCTGTCGGCGAATTTCCGGACTTCGTCGGCTGCGGACCTCAGGCCGACGGTCAGCCCCTCCTTCAGTTCAGAGGCGAGTTCGCTCTCACGAACCCTGTCGGCCACTCTGTTCGCCTGTTCCTGAATCTCCTGACCCTGTTCGCTGCGGCTGAATCGGTCGAGGGCATCCTCCAGGTTCCCGACAAGCGACCCGAGGCCGCGGCGCAGGTCTTCCTCCAGCTGGAGACGCTGCTCGCTGCTCCAGACGTTGCGGGCGGCGCGGGCCATCGCTTCTACCAGCTTGTGAATCTCTTCGGTCAGGTCATCACTCCTGTCGGAGCTTTCGGCCTCACCTCCAACTTTATTCTCTCTGTTTTCTTCCTTGCGGTCTACTTCCATCCTTGCCTCCCTTATGTGATTCCCAGTACTTACTCTACGCCTGACAGGCGATGCGGTTTCATGCCACTGTCCAGATCGTCTTGCCAGCCCTCAAACGCCTCCTCCAGGGCCGCCGCCAGCGCTAAAACGATGTCCTCGCGCCAGGGATGGGAGACGATCTGCACGGCGACCGGGAGCCCTTCTTCATCTGCGGCCACGGGAACGACTGCGGCGGGATATCCGGTCAGGCTGAAAGGTACTGTATAGTCGAAGCGCTGGTTGTCGCGGGCGCCGATTGCGGGAGCAGTGTGATGAACTGCGGGACAGAGGATGGCATCATAGTAACGGATAAACTGGAGTAGATTGGTGCGAAACTGGTCCCAGGCGTGTAGCAGCTCAACAACGTCCTGACCGCGGGTACCAGCCATCCGCCGCCAGCCCTGGTCGAGATCCCGGGCGCCTCCGATCAGGTCTAGGGGACGGTTTTCCACGACCTGGACGCCGGCGCGGGCCAGGGCCTGCCCTGACGCTCCCACCGCATTTGCCGTCGAGGAAGTTACAAGGGAGGCCGGGTCGTAGGCGAAGGACGCGATTGTCAGGTCCCGCAGAGGCAGCTGCCCAGGGTCGTACAGGGGCTTGGCCACGACGCCGGCGTCAAGATAGTCGGGACCTGAAATCGTCCTCAGGGCAAGCAGAAGGTCCTCGGAGCTGAGGGCAACCGGACCGATCTGCGTGCGCTGATCAGTGAATCCTCCCGGTTGGTTGTAGACGCCCGAGTTTGGGACCCGGCCCTGTGTTGGCTTCAGAGCCGTAACGCCACAGAAAGCTGCCGGAACGCGCAGGCCGCCGCCGGTGTCGCTGCCAATACCGAGGGGTGAACCGCCCGCTGCGACAAGAGCCGCCTCGCCACCGCTGCTGCCTCCCGGTGAGCGGCTGGCGTTATGCGGGTTGCGTGTCTGACCGACAATCGCGTTTTCCGTGTCGGAGCCGCTGCCTGAAGGCGGGCAGTTGGTTTTGGCCAGTAGTATTGCTCCGGCCTGCTTCATCCTCTCAACGACCGTGGCGTCTTTGCGCGCAACCAGTTTCTTGCGTATACGGAACTCAACCTGGCTCTGCAGGTCCGACGTGTCAAATGTGTCCTTGACGGTGAATGGCAGACCGTGAAGCAGACCCAGCTCTTCGCCTTGGGCCTGCCTCTCGTCGGCCAGTCTGGCCTGATCCAGAGCGTCCTCGGCCATGACAGTTACGGCGTTCAACCGGGGATTCACTGCTTCAAGCTGCGCCTGGAATGCTGCTACAACCTCACGCGCGGAAAGCTCACGTGCATGAATTGCCCTAATCAGTTGGGTCGCCGAAGAGAAACAGATCGTCTCCATTTCCAATATCCTACCGCAGTCGTTTCACAGGTTCAACCGGACGGGCCAAGCAAACCGTTTTTCCTACTGCGTCGCTCTCAAAGTGCGACTGCACCGGCTGTGAAGGGGAAAATCTTACTTGCGCACATCGTCTCGTGGTCTTATTCTAGAGAAGGCCTTGTGACGCGCGTTTACGAAAGGGATTTCATTCATGTCTCGACCGAACATTCTCTTTCTGTTTTCCGACGAGCACAGCTACCGCTGCCTTAGCCTACTCGAAGGACAAACGGGCGAACCGGTTCAAACACCTGTTTTGGACGGTTTGGCGAAACACGGGGCCTATTTCAGCAGCGCCTACTGCCAGTCACCGCTCTGTACACCCTCCCGTATCTGTCTTCTGACCGGGCGTTCGCCGATGACCAGCGGCGGCTGGGCAAACGGATCCTACCTGAAACCGGAGATTCCGACAGTTGCCTCCGCATTTGCCGAAGCGGGCTACGCTACCTGCCTTGTAGGCAAGATGCACTTGGGAGGCGCCAACCAGATGGCCGGTTTCGAAAGCAGACCCTACGGCGACTTGACAGGTGGAGCTGGACATCAGAGGGATCCCTTGTCTAAGAGTGAAGCCGGCTTCGAGATGCGCAGCCGCACTGCCGACGCCGGCCTTACAGAGATTCCGGAGAGCGCCTTACAGGAGCAGGTCATCGTGCGGGAGACGGTGACGTATCTGCGGGAACAGACGGCGGCAGAGCCCGACAGGCCCTGGCTTCTGTGCGCTTCGTTCAGCCGACCTCATTTTCCACTGACCGCTCCAAGGAGATTCCTGGACAAGTACTGGCCTGAAGGAATAACGCCGCCCAAGGTGGAACGTACAGGAGACACCGCCTCTCACCCCATGACAGTTGGCATGGCGAAGGGATTCCGCACGGAGGAAGTCTCAGAACCGGAAATGATGAAAGCAAGGGCGGGCTACTTCGCTTGCGTCGACTATCTGGACGAAATCATTGGCGATCTTCTCCATCTTTTGGAACGGAGCGGTCTTTTGGAGAACACGATTATCGTGTACACCACGGATCATGGGGAAATGGCGGGTGAGCACGGCTTGTGGTGGAAGAATTCGTGGCACGAGGCCGCGGCGCGAGTGCCGCTGATCTTTCAGACGCCCTCTCAGCGCAGTGGAGATAGTCCCGGAAGACGGCTGGACACACCAGTCAGTTTGGCGGACCTGTTCCCAACGCTTTGCGGGCTGGCCAAAGTCGAGGCGCCTGACGGCCTGGAGGGGCGCGATCTCTCCAAGGCGGTGACGACAGGAATCGAGCCGCCGGCGAAGCCTGTTTTCGTGGACAATCCTCTCCCGCGCTGGGGAGAAGGGAGCGAACACCGGCTTGTGCGCCTCGGGAAGTACAAGTTTGTCCGCTTTCGGGGAATGAGGCCGCATCTGCTCTTTGACCTGGAAGCCGATCCCCTGGAGCAGCGCAATCTACTGGTTGACGGTACGGAGGCGGAGATGGCAACCGGCCGGCAGTTGAAAGCCCTGGTGGACAGTTCATGGGACTTCGACGCCGCCGAAGGGCAACGCCGCAAAGATGAAGAAGAGCTGGGGCGCAACGCCTTGCGGGAGGGCGCCCGCAGGCACGGCAACTGCTTCCGAATGCCGGATGGCCGCATTGTAGTCGCGGACACACCGCTCTATGACCCGAAAGTTGTCGACCTCTAGTCATGGGCCCGCGTGTCAGGAAAGTGAACTCCCAACGGAAGGCAGGCACTGACGTAGGGACGCAATAGGAATGAAGCGATTCCGGTCCGGGTAATTACTGCTGTTAAACGCCCAAATGATCTGGAATTTCCGATAACAGGGAGAAATCGGCAGGCGTGTGTATTGACCGAATGGCCCTGCGGTGAAAGCGCAGCAGGTGGGCTGAAAGAGACTTTTGGCGAGTGAGGGCAGGTTTTCTGTACTGAGGAGGCAAGTATGACTGTCGTTACCATTTCGCGTGAACTGGGCTCGCGAGGAACTCGCATCGCTGAGGCGGTAGGCCATGAGCTGGACGCGACCTGTATCGACAAGGAGGTGCTTGCAGAGATGGCCAGGCAGGCTGGCGTGCAGGTGGAGGTAATCGTCGAGGCCGAGGAGAAGCTGATGTCGCGCGCCGCTGTTGTCAGTCAGGAGATGCGTTCGCTGTTCTCGGCTGATCCAAACCGGCGTAACAGGCCGATGGATCAGGCAACGTACGTAGCCGGGATGACAAAAGCCATTCGCGCCCTGGCAGAGCGTGGAAGCGTGGTCTTCATTGGACGCGGCTCACAATTGATTCTCGAAGACCATCCGGCCGCACTTCATGTACACCTCTACGCGGCGCCGGAGATTCGGGCCGGTCGAATTCAACGCCGGCGCGGTATGGCCGAAATCGGCACTGCTGAGCGTATAATTGGATTGGCAGACGAGCAGCGCCGTAACTGGTACCAGAGATTCTTTACCAGTGCGGACTGGAAGAACTGCCGGCACTATCACTTGATGTTGGACACCGGCCGCATCCCGGAGGCTACGGCAGTGGCCTTAATAGTACATGCGGCGCGAACGGCTCCGGCCGAGCGGAAGGAACATAAATGAGCCATCAGCGACCAAGCGGCCAGCCGGCCACTGCATCTCGCGTAGCCACTGGGGCGAAGAGAGTGGTCAAGGGATCCTTCATGCAGGGTTTGATTCTGTGTGCATTGATCCTTGGTGTCGTTAGCCTTGGCGCATGCGGCCAGCGAGATGCTGAGGCACCGGCGCCTGGGCCGACAAGCACTGCCACTTCACTCCCTGCAGTGGTTACGTTCACGCCGGAGCCGCCGACGGCAACCAATACACCTCCGCCAGCACCCGCAGCGACTGAAACGGCCGCGCCAACTCCCACAGTAACGGTTACCGAAACGGCGCCGGCCGCCATGGAGCCGCCGGCCACCGATGCATCTGTTACGGTCTTGGGGGACTTGAACGTACGCAGCGGGCCGGGTACCGATTACGAAGTCGTAGGCAACGCGACAGCCGGCGAGGAATTCGCCGTCACTGGCAAGGATGCCGACGGAGATTGGTGGCAGATTGACTTTCAGGGTCAACCAGCATGGATTCACGCGCCCTTCGTAGTCGCGGCCGATGCGGAAGACGTGCCCGTCGTCGGAACCGGCATGTCAGATGCTTCTGATACGGATGAGGGTACTACCGAAGAGGCGCCTGCCCCACTGGAAGCGATCCTGACTGTGGGCGGCGATATGAACGTAAGAAGCGGACCGGGCGAAGAGTACGACAGGATTGGCGGGGCCACTGCAGGTGAGGAGTTCCCGATCACCGGCGTGAACGAGGACGGTGACTGGTGGCGGATAGATTTCGGTGGAGAGGCCGCCTGGATCTATGCACCTTTTGTGACCGCTACGAATTCAGAGAATGTTCCAGTCGTCGGCAGTGCTATCTCCGAGACCGCGTCGGAGACGACGACACCTGCATCCGATGTTCCCGAAGCGGACAGTGCCACATTGACCGTCCTTGGCGACATGAACATTCGCTCAGGACCGGGGACCAGTTACGACATTGTCGGGGCGGCCACTGAAGGAGGCGAATTTGAAATCACAGGCAAGAGTCCGGACGGGGAGTGGTGGCGAATTGACTTCGACGGACAGTCCGGATGGATCTACGCCCCCTATGTGACCGCTGCCAATGTGGAGGATGTTCCTGTCGTCGGTGACGCACAGGCTGAGAATACGGTGCCCGAGGACACAACAACAGAAGAGCCAGCGACGCCCGCTGAACCGCTGGCAATAGTCGCCGGAGACTTGAACGTGCGCGAGGGGCCGGGCACTGAATATGATCGTATCGGAGGGGCTTACGAAGGAGAAGAGTTTTCCATCACAGGCCAGAGTTCGGACGGAGAGTGGTGGCAGATAGACTTTGAAGGCCAGTCCGGGTGGCTCTATGCAACGTTTGTTACTGCGACAAATGCGGAAAACGTGCCTGTCGTTCAACCGGAAGCAGAGGGCACCACTCCTGCAGATTCCGGACGGCGCACCGCGGTAGCCTTTAGATCAGACGGCGATGTTCTGGGCGCGCACTTCGAGGAAGAGTGAGCTACTGATTGAAGCGCAGAGCCCGACCCGGTAGCGGCTGCTGCAACGTCTCCACTGGTGAACTGTCGAGAATTACAGGAACACCGTTGACGAAAACGTCGCTGACGCCGCCAGCCAGCCTATGCGGTTCTACGTAGGTGGCGTGATCCTGGATTGTCTCCTGATCGAAGACCACCAGATCGGCGTAACCACCTTCCTCAATTGTGCCCCGATCTTTGAGCCCGAAGCGTGCCGCCGCGGCTCCGCTTAGCTTCCACACTGCATCTTCCAGAGAGAACAGGCCTTTGCGCACGCATGGACCCAAGAGCCGCGCCGCTGAACCGTACTGGCGAGGGTGGATGACGCTGTCCTCATGGAAGACACCGTCAGTCCCCATCATGTAACACTTGTGGGCGAGGAATGGCTCGACGAACCGGTCGTCGCCCTGGAAGAAGACGAGCAACACGGCCAGGTTTTCCTCGATCAGGAGATCACAAAGTGCGTCTACCGGAGACTTGCCCACCTCGTCAACGTACTCCGCGAGGGTCATTCCCAAGTATACGCTGTTCTCCTTACCCGGTAGCCAGGCTATTCTGATTGCGTCAAGATTGGAGGCGTAGATTTCGAGGCCGATATCGACCTGCGCGCGCATCGCAGGGTCGCGCAGTTTGGGTAGCGCGTCCAGGGGACCGTCGTGCCAGATCTGGTAGGGCAAGAGGTAGTTGAGAAGAGTCGATCCAGGCAGATAAGGATAGACATCGAAGGAAAAGTCGACTTCGTGTACCGCGACCTGGTCGACGTAAGAGAGTATGGCTTCGGTATCGGCTTCGTTTGCGGCCTTGAGATGGGAGATGTGAACGGGGACACCTGCGCGCCGGCCTATCTCGACGGCTTCCTGCAGCGCGGCCAGTGTCCCGATCTTATAGCGCATGTGGGTGACGTACGGGGCTTGGGCCTCGGCCATGGGCAGACAGGCGGCCGCCAGCTCGGCAGTCGAGGCAAAGCACTGGGCCGCGTAGTCCAGTCCGGTTGAAAGTCCGCAGGCGCCCTCCTCCATTCCCTGTTCAACCTGCAACTGAATCAGTTTCATCTGTAAGTCATCTGCCGGGCCGGGACCCCAGCCGCAGATGAGCGTGCGTACATTGGCATAGGGGATTTGCATGATCGCATTCTGGACGTTGTTGCGGTCGAGGAGTGCCATATAGTCGGCCAGCGTCTCCCAGCCGGTGTAGTCTTCCATGCGCAGGGCGTTGAGGCCGCGCATGTAGTAGAGCCACTCGTGGGCTGTCTGGCGGCTAACGGGCGCGTAGGATATACCGTCGGCCATGATGACTTCGCTTGTAAAGCCCTGGCTGGTTTTGCTCACCAGGTGCTGCTTTCTCAAGAACCAGCCGTCGGAGTGATTGTGAACATCGATGAAGCCGGGCGCGACGGTCCTTCCGGCGGCGTCGATCACCTGGGCGGCATCTGCGCCGGCGAGGTCGCCGATAGCAGCGATCCTATCGCCTTGGATGCCTACATCTCCGCGGTGGCGAGGCGCCCGCTTGCCATCTATTACGGTTCCACCAGCAATGATGATGTCGTACAAGAAAATGCCCTCCTGTGACCTTGGCGGCCCATGTTCATGCCAAAGGCGCTAGGCTCCGGTCATGCGTTCCACCCTCTCCAGCGTCCTCTGATAGCGTTTCTCCATTTCCGGCGTTTGCGCGGCAAGATAGTCCTGTTCCGCTTGACGGGCAGTTTCCTCGCAGGGGACGGCGGGGACTTCGACAACGCCGTGCGTGATCTGGTCGTTGCCCCACTGGTAGGCGCAGATCTCCCCCTTGCTGATGATCAGGTTCATGCCGACGTTGGCTTCAACTATGGGTACGCCATTCTCCCTTGCCCTGGCGAGAACAGCTTGATTCTGGTTTTTTGTCTTGCTGCCATAGGAAGGAATCAGGATGATACGTGCCCCGTCCAGAACGAGGGCGCGCACGATATCGGGGTTCCAGCGATCATTGCAGATGACAAAGCCGGCGCGGCCGATGGGCGTGTCGAAGGCGCGCAGTTTTTGGCCAATGCGATTGAAGTGCCAGGAGGAGTGGGTGCCTTCGGCCAGTTGGACCTTGTGATAGCGGCCGCGGATTTCGCCCTCCTGGTCCAGAAAAATGGCGCAGTTGTAAGCTTCATCGCCGACGCGCTCGGCGAAGCCGAAGGCGAGACAGGTGTTCAGGGAACGGGCCAGCTTCTGGAAACGGCGGATATAAGGACCGTCGATCGGTTCGGCTACGTCGAGCATGGAGTCGGCCGGGGCGCGGCCCTCGACGATTTCCATTACGATGTAGCCTTCGAGTGCGCCCTCGGTGGTCAGGATCATGCGCGGATTTTCCTGCGCGGCCTGGACGAACAGCTCCTCCATGCGGTCGGCGTTGGCGGCTTTGTCCCATTTGACCGGCCGATATGAGATGGCGGCTACTTCCACTTTTTCATACATTTCTTTTCCCTTCCGGACGAAAACCTGGACTCACAGTCCTGCGATGGAGACTAAACCTCAGACAGTTTTCATGTAGGCGGCGAACAGCTTGATGTCTTCGGCGCGGATGCCCGAGAAGTTGAGGCGGATGCGAACGGGACCGTCATGTTGCACCGTACTCCGCCCTTGCCATGCGACAGGCTGTGAGAGACCGGAAGCAGAGGGCGGGATGCAGTCGGCGGCGCTGTAGCCGGGCACCGGCTCAAGCTGTCCGGAGATGATTTCGGCGGTAATGTCGCTGTAGTCGCCGAGGCCATCAATGTTCAGAGCGAGCTGCGCGGGCTCACCTCTTAAATCGATGGGCGCCGAAACGATGTGAGGACACTGTCCTGGCCGCATACGGTCGGCAGTGAAAGCCTGCAGGTAGCCGAGGCGATCGCGGGGCCAGCTGGCGACGCGGACGCCATCGCTGCTCTGTTCGGGCCAGGGCGCGTACCAGTAAAGCGTTTCGTCCCCGACCTGTTCGAATCCCTGTCCCTGGATCAGGGCGGGGTAGTTGACCAACGTATTGCCGTAGGGCAGCTCCTGCCAGCCATCCTCGGCGGCGGAGACGATAGGGTAGTCGGCAATGGGCTCGCGGTAGTGGAGGGCATCGTTGCTGACGGCGAGGCCGAGGTCCATGGTGACGAGGCGGCGGTCGTTGGAGTGGTGGCCGTTCCACATGCCGTAGAAACCGACGATGACGTTGCCGCGGTTCCAGAGGCTGGCGCCGAGGTGAATCTGTTCCCCCGCGCTGCTGCCAGATACCGGGGATCGCTGCGTAACATTGGAGCGGCGCATGCCCATGCAGGAGGCCTGTGACCAATTCTCGAAGTCATAGGAAATGTGGGAGACGAGCTGGCGAACGCCCCCGGCGTGCGAGCCACCCTGCCCGCACACATAGTAGCAGCCGTTGTGGCGCGTTCCCCCCGCCATCTCCAGCCACGAACCGACTGGATTGCTCGAAGACTCTCGCCATGTCAGACCGTCGGCGCTGAATGCGGCGGCGAAACTGCTGTCATACTTGCGCGACTGGAAGAGCATTCTGAACTTGCGATCGGGGTCGGGATCGTCGGGGTCGTAGTAGACCACGCAGCTTTGGACGTGGTGGCTACCTTGATTCAGGTCGACGAGGTTGTTGTCACGGCTCCCTTTGTACTCGACAAGACCGAGATTCGGCTTGTGCCAGTTGTAGCCGTCGGTGCTGGTGGCGAAGCAGACGCGTTCGAACCAGCCGGCGTCCTGTCCCTGGCCGAGGTACCACATCCAGAGCTCGTCGCCGACGCGGTGGACGGTGCCGTAGTAGACGACGCGCTCGCTGTCGGGGGCGCCTTCTTCGCCCAGGTCCACGGCGATGCGGGTGCGGCCGCAGGGTGTCATGTGGCCCTGGAGGTGGAGCTCCACGCCGCACTGGAGAGGGATGCTGTGGTCGTCGAAGGGGAAGAGGACGATTTCGTCAAGCTGTTGCCGGGGACCGCCGTTTTCAATATACATCCAAGGCTCCAGGACAGGCTCCAAGGCGACTGGCAGGCAAGGCGAGGGAGTAGAAGCGCTCCCCTGCACCCGCTGAATTGAGTTTATCGACAGGCAGGTTAAGGGTTAGCTGGTCCTTGTCACAGGAGCGCGCTTAGACCATTTCCGGTTGCAGCGCGCCTTCTCCAAAGATAACGTTGAAAGACTCACCGTTTTCTGCCTTGGTCACAGCGTCCATGTAACAGGCGCTGAACGCCCGCCTGGGAATATCAGTATTGTTGATATTGGAACTGTGGGGCAGATGATTGTGAAGCAGGACGCTCTCGCCCGCTTCCATCTCCAGAAAGACTGTTTCGGCGTCGCGTGTCAGTTCCTCTGCCTGCTCAGGTGTCAAAAAACCGGACCCGCTGGTCGGGTTTATCAGAGTGTGATGGGCGCCAGGTACAATCTCAACGCAGCCGTTGGCGATGGTTGCTGGATCGAGGGCCGTCCAGATTGTAATCAGGGGGTCGCGATCGAGATATCTCCAGCGGTCCTGGTGCCAGATCAGGGGTGTTCCCTCACGGGCTGGCTTGTTCATGAACATGGCGCGGTAACAGGCTACGGTGGTCTCCTCTCCGTAGGTGCGCGCACAGATGTGGCGGAAGAGCGGCTTCTGCATGTAGGCGAGGAACAGGGGATCGTATTCGAGGTCCTGGATCTTGCGGTAGCTGAGCGTGGCTCCCTTGTGGCCCTTTGTCTGAGGACCGGGTTTCCCTGTGCCTGGTTCCCGGTCCAGCTGCATGGCGATCTGGTCATAGTCGAGCGGCGCCCGACCCAGCATGATGTCATCCATGCGCAACTGGAGAGCGTTCAGTTCCTCGTGGTTCAGTATTTTGCCCAGGCGCAAGAATCCTAGCGATTCGAACTGTCGCCATTGCTTGTTTGTGAGTGTATCGGACATTCTGTTCTCCAATCTGTTCGAGCATCCGCCTAAACGGAATGCTCAAGCTCTTCTACTCTAGAAAGGGGTTCTGGGCGGTTCCGGCAAGCCTTTTTTCCAAGATTGGTCTTATCAGTTGGTCCAAAACGTTAGGCCTAGTCAATTCGCGTCCTGAGTCTGACCAGCCATTCCGTCACTTCGGGCGGGTCTATAGTGAGGGAGTACAGTTTGGTCCCTGGCGAAACGTAGAAGCGCAGTTTCACGTAGAACTCCGAATGGTTCAGCTGGGGAAGGCGTGCGATGCGGTCATCGCCGACTCCGGGCCAGCCTGGTTTGCCGTTCCAGGAGAGCGCGCTGTCCAGGGTGTCTTCGCGAATCGGATCGCAATCGGCATCCGTATACCCCGGTATCGGGTGGCCGGTATCTTCGAGGAGCTCGTAGCGGAGCTCGCCGGCGCCGGCGTCGACATTGACTCTGATCTGGCCGCCCTGCTCCTGGCGGAAGCGATGGGTAGTGAGAATTCCGGGCGCGTAGGACTCTGCTTCGACGCTGACGTAGCCGTCTGGTCGCAGGACGGCGACGCCTTTGCCGCGGCGGTTCGGTGTTGAGTATGGGCCCTGCCAGGGTTGGGCGCTGTAACCATTGTGGGTCAGGTTGCCTGCCATGTAGTAAAACCAGAGCTGGTTGTCGTGGAGGATAGGGCCGTCGGCGTAGACCATGCCGTAGTCCCAGGCACCCGGTTCGCCGCGGGCGATTAAGGGCTCGCGCCAGCGCGTCCAGGCAACGGTGTCGCGGCTGACCGCCAGTTGACTCTCGACGAAGCCGTCTACCCGGGCGGCCAATGCGTTCCCGCCCTTCTCGTCGCCCCAATAGCTGGCGGCATCCTCGATTTCGTAGGGTTCGGTCAGGTCGGTTTGAAAGGCCTGGAGCGTGATAATGTGCAGGCCGCCGTTGGTGCAGGCGACGGGGTCGAAGCCGGCGGAATAGAACTCGGTTCCCGGCGGGTCCTGGAGGTCCTGTTCGATTACGGTGCGGAGGCCGGACCAGTTGAGAAAATCCTGGCTGTCGCGGCGGCCGAGGACGCGGGTGCGGCGGTTCGATCCGCGCTGGGAGTAGTAGACGTAGGGCGCGTCGGGGTTGATCACGCCGCCGAAGGTCTCATGGGGGGAGCCGAAGTTGAACCGCATCTTCTGGTCGCTGTGGGGCCCTTCGGGGTATAGGTGCCAGTCGTAGCCGTCCGCCGAGTAGCGGGCCAGCCAGCGCGGCTCTCCGGACTCGCTCATGCCGCTCGGCTTGTTGTCGATCTGTTTCCAGCGGCGGGTTTCGTCCGCTTCGCGGGGGTCCAGAATAGTAATGAGGTGGTCGGCGCTGCCGGTGGTGATGTTGTTGCGCGTCGAGCCGTCGAACTCTACCAACTCCAGAACGGGCCGTTCCCAGTTCAGCCCGTCCTCTGAATCAAGTGCGCAGAAAAAGGTCTGACCTCCGGTCCAGGCGCGGTAGTACATACGGAAGCGGCCCGTGCTTTGGTCGTAGATCACGCGGCCGGGCTGGGCGGAGTTTGCGTCCCAGGGTTGGTCAAAGGGGATGGACAGGGGCGCGTCGGGGGTGAGTTTGCGCGGCCGGTTGAGGACGCGGCGGGCACCTGTCAGGGATTCAATGAAGTAGTCGTCGATGAAGAGCTGTTTTCCGGGCGAGCTTTCCATATAGAGAATCCTAGTGAGCTAGTGGCGTATACAGTTGAGGAGAGAGACTGAATTGTCGAGTAGATTCCAGAAGACTCCACATGCTGACGTCGGTGCACCTTGCTTACTATGCCTTTATCCCCGTAAGAGCGATGCCCTGGATAAAGTGTTTCTGGGCCAGGAAGAAGACGATCAGGATGGGCATTATCATCATGGTTGAGGCGGCCATGAGCGGGCCCCACATGGTGCGGCGCTCGAACATGAAGGCTTGGAGGCCGAGGGAGAGAGTGAACTTTTCGCGTGAGTTGAGGAAGATCAACGGGCCGGTGAAATCGTTCCAAGCAAACATGAAACTGAAGATGGCGACGGTTGCCAGAGCCGGCTTGGCGAGGGGCAGGACTATGGTCCACCAGATTCGCAGGCGGGAGGCGCCGTCGATGATGGCGGCCTCTTCAAGCTCCATTGGGATGGTGAGGAAGAACTGACGGAGCATGAAGATGTAGAAGGGAGTGCCGAGCATGGCGGGGATGGTCAGCGGGTAGAACGTGTCGATCCACTCAAGCTCAGCAAAGAGGAGATAGAGCGGCACGAGCATGACGATGTAGGGGATCATCATCTGGCTCACCATGACCATGAAGATTAAATCGCGGCCAGGCGCGCGCAGGCGGGCGAAGCCGTAAGCTGCGAGCGAGCAGGTGAAGACGGCGCCGAATACGTGGGCGAGCGCGATGAGCAGAGTATTGAAGAAGTAGAGGTGCATTGGGGCATAGATAAAGACGGCGGGAAAGTTGCCCCAGATGAAAGGATCGGGCACCCATATCGGCGGAAAGGCGAAGATCTGACGGTCGGCCTTGAGAGAGGTACTAACCATCCAGACAAAAGGGAGGGCGAAAACAACAGCGCCTAGAGCCAGGAGGAGCTGTGTACCGCCGCGTTCGAGCAGGCGGCGTAAAGGCTGACCGCGGGCGCTGGGATGCATTTCGCGGCTCGATTGGGGGCCGACGGCCTGGTCGCGTATCATGGCGTCAGCTCTGCTCCGCTTCGTAGTAGACCCAGCGGCTGGCCAGTTTGAACTGGACCAGGGTAAGAGCGAGAACGGCCACAAAGAGGATCCAGGCCATGCTGGCGGCGTAGCCCATGTCCAGGAGGACAAAGGCACGGCGGTAGAGATAAAGCATGTAGAAGAGGGTCGACTCTGCAGGCCCGCCGCCGGTCATTACATAGGCGGTCGTAAAGACCTGGAAGGAGGCGATGACACTGAGAACCAAAATGAAGAAGAGGGTGGGGCTCAGCATTGGTATGGTGACGTGTTGAAAGCGCTGCCAGCGGTTGGCGCCGTCGATTTCGGCGGCCTCGTAGAGATGCTGTGGGACCCCCTGGAGGCCCGCAAGGACGATTATCATGGCGGCACCGGAGCCCCAGAGCGCCATGAGAATCAGTGCAGGTTTGGACCAGGTGAGCGACGCGAGCCAGAGCGGACCTTCGATGCCGACCATTGCCAGGGTCGAGTTGATGAGACCCCACTCCGGCTGCAGAATCCAGACCCAGAGAATGGCGCCGGCGACAATGGGCACGATCGACGGCACATAGAAGAGCGTGCGGTAGACGGCGATGCCGCGCGCCTTCTGATTGAGCAGGAGGGCCAGGAGCGTGGCGATAATGACGTGGAACGGCACGAAGACGAGGACATAGTAGAGTGTGTTGCCCATCGACATGCCGAAGCGCTGATCGTCGGTGAAGAGTTCTATGTAGTTGGCCAGACCGACCCAGCGGGCCGGTGTTACGATTTCATAGTCCATGAAGCCCAACACGAATGAGGCGACGACCGGGCCGATCACGAACGCGAGGAATCCGAGCCCCCAGGGAAGCAGAAAGAGATAGCAGGTCAGAGCCTCTCTAGCGGCGTTGGTGAGCCGGGGCTTGGGTTGGGCAGTGGCCATGGCGGCTGTCCTGTTTGGTCGCGCGAACAGGGGAGCCGGCAGAACCGGAAGGACGGGGGACCGACCGGTTCTGCCAGTTTTCGAGAGCTTCTAAGCGGACTCGAGATTTTCCCAGGCGGCGTCAAGCGCCTTCTGGACATCAGCATGGGAAGCATCGAGCGCCTCTTGCGGCGTCTGCTTCTTGGTGAGGGCGGACTCCCAGGCATTCTTGAAGCCGATCCAGAGCTCGGCGGCAGCGAGGCCGGCGATTTGGCCGCAGCCCACGGAGAAGGTCTCGGAATCGAGATATCTCTCCATCATGAGCTTCTGGCGTTCGGGCAGGACGGAGTAGTACTCGTCCAGCATGAACTGCATGGCCGGCTGGTAGACAGGAGGTGTAGGGGCGAAGATGGGTTCGCCAGGCAGCTGCTGACGGGCCCATTCTTCCTTCTCCAGTTCAAGACCGACGGTTCCAGCGGCGCGCACATAGTCTTCGCTGATCACCCACTTCATGAATTCCCAACCCTGTTCGACGAGCTCGGTGTTGGGGTCGATGACGAAAGTCCAGCCGCAGGACCAGTTGACCTGAGCGCCTTCGTTGGCGGCCGAGACCGGCATGAGGCCAGTGCCGTCGTAGTCAAGGTCGGGGAACTTGGCGTAGCGGCCGATCATCCAGTTGCCGTAGGAGCACATGGAGACCTGGCCCTGGGCGAATGGATCGACCGGCTGGCCGGCGAAGCCTTCCATGAAGGAGGAGGCCGCGGCATTGCCGCCGCCGAACTCGTCGATCATGTGGACGCACCACTCGAGGGCTTCGACCCAAGGCTCGGTGTTGATGAGGTTGGTCCGTCCATCTTCCGACTGGCTGAAGCCACCGTTTTCCATGGCGTAGATGAGGAGCTGGTCTGATAGTCCGGGCGGGAAGTGGGGAAGGAAGCCGTAGCGGACGATCTTATCTCCGTCCATCTTGTTGAGCTGCGGCGCCATCTCCATAATGTCGTCCCAGGTCTCGGGGCCGACGTCGGGGTCGAGACCGGCTTCTTCAAAGTGGGTGCGATTCCAGAAGAAGTAGCGCGTGCCGGCGGTGTGGGGCAGCCCGTAGAGGGTACCCTGCCAGGTGAGATCGGCGATCGGGCCGGCCATGAAGTTGCCCTTATCGAAGTTGTCCCGTTCCAGGAGGTCTTCGATGGGCCGGTAGAGGTTTCGGGAGGCGAACTGGCGGAAGGTGTGGCGATTCTGGTAGGAGACGTCGGGACCTTTGCCTGCAGCGACGGCGGTTACGTATTTTGGCGTGCCGTAGACCGCTTCACCGAGGTCACCTAGCGAAACTGTGATGTGGGGGTGCGTTTCCTCAAAGACCTGGATTGCGCCTTCGATGGTAGGCCTGAGCCGCCACCAGATCTGGATATTTACGGGCTCCTCTGAGGGCGCTGCCATGTCGCTGCCTGCTTGAGGGCCGGGGGCGACGCAGGCGCTGGTGGCGAGGGCGAGTCCGGCGACTGCGGCAGTGTTTTTCAGGAAACTGCGGCGGCTGACTGTGGTCTGGACGGCTGTCTTTTCCTCGGAATTCTCTCTAGCCATTTTCCCTATCCTCTCCTATGCGATGCAGATTGATTGAAACAGTTGATAGTTGGTGTATTTTCTCGTTTCCGTTCAGACCATTGATCCTCCTGTTCTGGTGGTGTTGCCCAGTCTAGAAACCCAAGCGTCTCTGACGGATTCCTTGCACCTGGAGTAGTGGCAGGCGGCATGCGAGAACAATATAGCTTGATCCTGTTGATTGAGACTGCAACTGCGGATCGTCTACCAGGTAGTCGGAGGAAGAACTATCATCTGGCCGGACAGGGCTGTGGAAGCGTTCAGGGTCATCAGTTCTGATCCGCTTGGAAGCCTAAGGGGATTCGCACCCAGCGTCACATACCCTCAACGCGCGTAATTCTATCGGATTCTGCAGGGAAAGGCAACATTTTTGCGGTGCGCCAAAGACTGGTGGGAAGTCTGAATCAGGATTGCAGAATCCCAATTCTGCGATGCACACCAAAATTGGACGAATTTCATAGACATTGGCAGGCATCCAGCCTTGGGGGCGTTCACTTCCTGCACAGTTCTGGAAACCTGCACAGAGCATAAACAAAACCTGTACACCTAATGCAGACCACCAACCTCGAACAGCCGCATCTCCGCGCCGACTTTGCGGCCAGAATAATCTCGAAAACACGCTCCATCTGCGCCTCATTTTCCCCCGTTTTTTGGCAAGAAGTGTTGCATTTCCATTGGTGCATTTTTTTCGCGCCTTTTTCCCCTTTTTTTGCCCTTATTCTCTCTGGTCAGAAGTCCAAAAACAGAAATGCAACACCTTCACTGAAAATGCAACACCTTCGCGGCCCCTTTCGCGCCTGCCGTCGTCCCGCCGAAAGACCGTTTCTCAGCCATCGTAATGATAAAACGGAGTCCCCCGCAGAAGCTGTACAAAACCGGCAAAGTCCGCTCATCTCCGACCGTCCCCGCAAGCCAACATGCATATATGAAAGCATCCCAAAATAGTGGCGAACTTTCATATATTTCAACGAACAACAACACCGCGGCCGGCCCGCTGTCCGATCT
>VXRG01000017.1:4578-35663 GCA_009838625.1 Caldilineaceae bacterium SB0664_bin_27 | reverse complement strand
CCCTCAGACGAGTCCCGTCGGCCCTCCGCCGCCGTCGATCCTCGTGCATCCGTCTCGCAGCCGAACCTGCTCCTGCGCGACTTCTTGCAGGAACGCTGGAAAGGCGTTGCGCCGATCCTGTGGGGACAGCAGCTGCGCCAGGAACGCCTCGACGAACTGATCTACCTGAGTATCCTCAACGCCGATCATCTGCCCGTCGATGACGAGGAAAGCCCGCTCTCCTCCTTCTATAGGTCCGGTTCCTCGCCTTCGACTCCTGGTCCCTGATTCATGCTTGATCTACTTGTAATCGGCGCCGGCCTGACCGGCCTCTTTGCAGCATATACCGCTGCCCGCGCAGGTCTGCGCGTCCGTGTAATCGCCCGCGGCGCCGGCTCGACCCACTGGCATGCCGGCACAATCGACCTGCTGGGCTATCTCCCAAACGGGCAGGACGCGGTCGCGAACTGGGCGCAAGCGCTCCCCGAGCTGCCGCCCGCACATCCCTACCGGCTTCTCGGCGTCCACGCCATCGCGCAAGCGCTGGACGAGTTTCAACGCCTTGCCGCCGCCGCAGGGCTCCCGTACGGTCGCGCCGGTGCCGCCACCGCCATTGATCCCACCACTTCCAACCCTAAAGCGGAGCGGCTCTCGCAAAGAGACGGTCCTGCCGAACAGTTCGATGACCTCAATCTCGGGCAAAACGCCGGGCTCGTTTCACCGGTTGGCGCCGCCCGCCCCGTCTATCTCGCGCCCGCGGCCCAACAGGCAGGCATCCTTGAGGATGACCGGCCGCTGTTAATCGTCGGCCTGGACGGCATGCCCGACTTCTACCCGGCGCTGATCGCCGAGAATCTGCAAAGGCAGGGCCGCCCTGCCCGCAGCGCTTCCCTGCCCCTCGACCAGCTCACGGAAAGGTGCGATCATGGTCCGCTGCACTTGGCCCGGCTGCTGGACCGGCCGGCTGCGCAGTCAAAACTGACCGAAATGGTAGTGGACGTAGCCGCCGCCGGCGAGCGGGTCGGCCTGCCCGCGGTATTGGGGCTGCACGACCACGCCCGCCTCCTCAAGAAAATACACCGGGCGCTCGTCACAAAAGACCCGAAAACATCCCAATCTCAGGACCCCCATGGGTCGGTCGCCGCCGTCTTTGAAATCCCGACACTGCCCCCCAGCGTGCCGGGTCTGCGTCTCGAAACAGCCCTGCGCGCCCGGTTGGACCGCCTGGGTGTACGCGTCGAGATCGGCATGGAAGCCTGCGGGTTCCACGCGGCCGGCCGGCGCATCGAGTGGATCGAGACCGAGACCGGCAGCCGCCCTCTGCGCCACACGGCCCGCAACTACCTGCTGGCCACCGGCGGCGTCCTTGGCGGCGGCATCTACGCTGACCGCCGCGGCCGCGTAAAGGAGACCGTCTTCGACCTGCCGCTGACCGCGCCGCAAACGCGCACGCAGTGGCTGCGCCCTCTCTTCCTGGACAAACGCGGTCACCCCATCTTCCAGGCCGGTGTCCCCGTTGACCGTCTCTTTCGTCCGCTGGACCAATCCGGCGCGCCAGTTTACGATAACCTGCAGGCCGCGGGCGCAATCCTCGCCCACACCGACCCGATCCGCGAGCGCAGCCGCGAGGGAATCGCTGTTTCAACAGGCTACGCCGCCGCTAATGCTGTCGTCCATGGCCGCTAACTTGGAGCTACCGTCCTAATGCCCGCCGCATCTCTGAACTCCGTCGGCCTGAGCCTCAATGACTGTATCAAGTGCAACGTCTGCACCAGCTACTGCCCGGTCTCCCAGGTGACCGACAGCTTCCCGGGACCGAAGTACGCCGCGCCCCAGTCCGAACGCTTCCGGGATTTCGGACACCCATTTTACGCCGACGGCGCCGGCCCAATCTCTCGCACTCTTGCCGCCGGCCAGATGCCCGACGCCTCCGTCGACTACTGCTCCGGCTGTCGTGTCTGTAACGAAGTCTGCCCGACCGGTGTCCGTATCGCCGAAATCAACGCCCGCGCCCGCGCCCGCATCGTAGAGGCGCGCGGCCTCTCCTTGCGCAACAGGATCCTGGGCCGCAACGAGCTGCTTGGGCGGATTGGCAGCTTCGCGCCCGGCCTCGCCAACTTGCTCCTGCACAACCCGCTCAGTCGTCGGCTCGCCGCCGCCCTCTTCGGCGTGGCGGAGAAGGCGCCCCTGCCCCGCTGGCGCCATGAAACGCTCAGCCGCTGGCTTGCGCGTACCCGTGCCCAACGGCTGCGCAGCGAGCAAAAAGTCGTCTACTTTCACGGCTGCGCAACCCAGTACTACGAACCCTTCGTTGGCATCGCGGCGATTCTGGTCTTGGAGCATCTCGGCTACGAAGTTATAGTGCCGCCGCAAAACTGCTGCGGCCTGCCGATGCTTTCGAACGGGGAATTCGGCGCCGCCGAGAGCCACCATCGCCGCAACGTTGCCCGCCTCACCGAATTCGTCGACGCCGGCTACCCCGTCATAGGTACCAGCACCAGCTGCACCCTCACCCTCAAGGAAGAGGCCCCCGAGCTGCTCGACCTGGAGAACGACGCAGGCACGCGGGCCCTCAAGTTCGCCACCTGGGATATCTTCGAATGGCTGCGCGAGCGTCTCGACCAGGGCCGGCTGCCCTCCGACCTGCGTCCGCTTCACCAATCGGATCAGCCCTTCATTCTGCCCTACCATGCCCCCTGCCAGCTGCGCGCGCACCGCATCGGCAAACCCGCGCTCGAACTGTTGGCCCGCATCCCGGGCCTCGACCTGCGCGAAAGTCACGCCCGCTGCTGCGGAATCGCCGGGACCTACGGCTACAAGACCGAAAAATACCAGATCGCCATGGACGTGGGAGCGGAGCTGTTCGACTACGTCGCGGCGCAGTCCCCGCAGTCGGACCAGGATTCTGAGGGTTCGCTATCCTTCACCGCCTGCGACTCTGAAACATGCCGCTGGCAGCTGGAACATGGGACCGGCCTCCCCTCCCGCCACCCCATCGAGCTGCTGGCTGCTGCCTACGGCCTCTACGACCTCCACGCCCGGCGTCAGGCGAATCGGAACTGAGCCATGGACTCTCTCCGCATCCTCATGATCGGCGCCGGGGCCATCGGTTGCTTTGTCGGCGGCAGGCTGGCCTCTGCCGGGCACGCTGTGACACTGGTCGGTCGCGCCCGCACTGCCGCGGCTCTCCAAACTCGCGGACTGCAGCTGTACGCCGCCGATGGCGCACTGGAGCTGGTCCCCTCGGTCAACGCAGTTGCATCCGTCCAGGAAGCCTTTCCTGACACCTACGACATCGCCGTCCTCGCCGTCAAAAGCTATGACACGGCAACAGTTTTAGACCTAATGGCCCCATTGGAAGCGCTTCTTCCCCAGGCCATTCTCAGCCTCCAGAATGGCGTCGGCAATGAAGAACAGATCGCCGCCCGTTTTGGCCCGCAGCGGGTCCTCGCCGGAACGACTACCGCCCCTGTCGAGGTGAAAGAACCCGGCATCGTCCAGGTGACAAAGCCCAACTTTGCCATCGGACTGGCAGACTTCCCCGGAGGCAGCCAGGACGCGGCAAGCAACTCTCTCTCCCCTCTCCTCTATTCTCTCTCCTCAAGCTTCTCCTCCGCCGGACTCCCCACTATGGTGTACGACGACGCCGGCAGCATGAAATGGTCAAAGCTGCTCATGAACATGATCGGCAACGCCACCAGCGCCATCCTCGCCGAACCCCCCGGAGTCACCTTCGCCGACCCCCGCATCGCCGACCTGGAGATCGACGCCCTGCGCGAGGCCCTGCGCGTCATGGTCGCAGCCGGCATCCGCCCTCTCAACGTCGAAAAGTACCCGCTTCGAACGCTCGCTCCCTTTCTGCGTTGGTGTCCCCGCCCGCTCCTGAGGACCGCTCTGCACCGGGTCGTCGGCGGAGCCAGGGGTGGCAAGATGCCTAGCCTTTTCTTGGATCTGGAACAGCGTAAGAGGGGAAGCGAAGTCGCCTGGTACAACGGCGCCATCGTACGCAAGGGTGTCGAAGTCGGCGTCGCAACGCCGGTCAACCGCTTGCTGACCGAAACTGTCCGGCAGTTGGCGGCCGAACCGCAATTGCGGGCTGATTGGAGAGGAAACTTCGGGCAGCTCGCTGCCGCGGCCGCAGAAGAGGCTGGCTCGTAAGCCGCAGCAGCCGGCGCGCGATCAATGGAGTCAAAGAGTTGAGCAGGAGATTGAAAGCCTAGAGCCCTGGCCCGATCAACACGATCAGGACAAGTGCCAGTAGCGCAAACGCTGAATACTCCAGCACAAGCTTGCGGCTCAGATGGCCCTCATGCAGCGCGTGCCGGGCCAGCCCCACGAACAGGTAGAAAATCAACAGCAGAACCAGCCCGCCGCTCGCGCCCGATAGCGGCCAGTAGTTCAATGCCCACGCCGCTTCACCCAGTACGATCGCAACCAGCGCCGCATACATGAGCACTACGTTCACCCGGGGCATGATGTCCCGCAGCAGCTCAACCGCCAGCAGAGCGGACGTCGCCGCGATCAGAGTTCCCGAGAGCAGACTGCGCGTTCTCGTCTGATATACCAGCAAGAACAGGGCCAGCGCCGCGGTATAGGACAGTACATTGAGCAGGATGCGCGCCTGCCGGTAACCCGCCGATCCTTGATCAACCGAGGCGTATAGGTTGAACAGAATGATGGCGATTAACCCGCCGCTGAGCAGCGCCGCGCCCGCCTGGAAAAGCGGTGTCCGCGCCTCGGGCGCCAGCAGGACCGCCAAAATGGACACGGCCGCGGGTAGCCCCCAGAACAGCCAGGTGTGCCCGCCTAACTCGGGTTCGCGGCCCGAAGAGTCCCCGGAATACAGCGGATGAGTGCGGATCGCCCGCTCCGTACCGCTTGCAGTGAGCAACGCAATAAAGACGGCGATCACGGTCGTCTCGCTGATCCGGATCGACATCGGCGAGCCCAGCGCGTTCAGTGTGAATACTACCGTCGGCAGCCGCAGGAAGAGACTGATCGCAACCGTCGCTGCAACCGTCCACGCCAGCACGCTCACGCGCTGCACAAAAAGTCGGTTCGGGCCGTACCCAGCCACCGCCGGCGCAATTCGGTCCATCCCCGTCGCGGCCAAAGACGGACTGCCGCCCGCCGGTTGCCCCGTATTCTGTTCATCGCCGGCGCCGAACGCCGCATACCCGTTCTCGGTGCCCAATTTTCCACTTCCAGTTTCCTGTTGGAAAGGATGATGATACTATAAATCAAAAAGATATAACGGGAAACCGTAGTTGAGCGAATACGCAAATTTCGACATCACCATAACCGGCGCCAAGGCGCCTTACGCCGTCCTGGCCTCCTATCGCGGCCTGAGCGGCGCCACCACCTTCAGTCAGGATGCCCTCCACTCTGTCTGGGTGGACTACCTCGCGCGCCTGGGTGACCCGTATCAGACACAAGGGGAAGAGCTGCTCGCCGAAATCGGCAGTAGGCTCTATTCCGAACTGGTCCGCGATCAGGTGCGAGACCTGTGGACCCAGGCCCGCGCCGACCTCGATGACGGAGGAAGACTGCGGCTCAGGCTCATCCTGCACCCGCCCGCAATCGCGGCACTGCCCTGGGAAACGCTCCACGACCCCCGCCGCAATCAGTCCTTTGCCGCCGACACCAGTATCTCGCTCGTCCGCACCCAGAATCTCGTCAGCTATGTTGCCCGCCCCAGGTCGCTGGAAGCGGCGCCTCCCCTCAAAATCCTTCTGGTGACGGTAGATTCAGAGATTCCGGGCCTCCCTGTGCAGCACCAGCTTGACGGGGGTGACCCGGGCCGCGGGCTGGCCGCAAATGTTGAGACCGAACAGATCCGTTCGGCAATCCAAAAGCTCCCCTCCGCCCTGGTCAAGCTGGATCACCTGCACGGACGCGTAACGATCCAACAGATCCAGGAACGGCTGGTCAGGACCAGGCCCGACATCCTGCACTTTGTCGGCCACGGCAATGAGGAAGGCCTCCTGCTCTGGGCCGGTGACGCCCCTGCCCTCGTCTCCGCCGCAACCCTGCGCACCGTACTGCAGCAGGCGGAATCGGTGAAACTCGTCTTCCTCAACGCCTGCCTTGCCGGACAGGTCGACAGTACACGACCCTTCGCCGGCATCGCCCACCAGCTGCTTCAGAGTGGTCTGCCTGCCGTGATCGCAATGCGCTATGAAGTCATCGATCGCTCCGCCGTGCACTTTGCCGCCGGCGTCTACCAGTCCCTCGTAACCGGCCAGGGCCGCGGCCACATCGACGCCGCTGTCAGCATCGCTCGCAACAACATCTATATCAACGACCCCGACCGCGTCGACTATGCAACGCCTATCCTCTGGCTCAATTCGGAGGACGGCCGCCTGCTTCCCTTCGACGATGCCCGGCAAGCCGAACCGGTCGCCTCTCCTCGCTCAATCTTCACCCGTTCACAGATGGGGAGTTCCGTGTTGCGTCTCGAGTTCAAGCTGGCGGAAAAGGAGGCGTGGTACCGTTCCCTCCCCGAAACCATTTCCGACCCTCATCTGCCCTTCGAATATCAACGTCGTCGTCGCATCGCCGGTCTCCTGCTGAGGATATTGCAGCAGGCGGTAGAGGAGCGGGACCAGGGCCGGGACATCGACATCAGGTCTGTACAAAGGCGCCTGTCTACATTCGAAGAGGAGAGGCGTCATATCCAGAATATCCTTGACCATTGCCTGGATCCTTCGTAAGACATGATGCCGTGGCGCAGACCACCATCCGACTGCTCCATCTCACCCTCCTCTACACTATCCTCTGCTACCTGGGTGTAGAGACCGCCCTGACCCTCCGGGACCTTCGCGAACAAGACCCCCGCAGCCTGCAGGCGGCTGTAGACCCCCTCTCCCAATCCTCCCCGGCTGGCCAGATACCCTTTCTCGGTGTCACCGTCGAGCTTGAGCAATACAATAACCCGCTCGACCGGCAGCAAGCGCTGCATCGCCTGCGCGGCGCCGGCTTCGGCTGGGTGCGCCAGCGTATCGACTGGAGCGCCGTCGAACCCCAACCTGGAGCATTCCAATGGGCGTGGACCGACCAGGTCCTGACCGAAATCGCTGCCGCCGGACTTGTCCCGGTCATCGTGCTCGACGGCAGCCCCTACTGGGCCAGGGACCCGAAAGACCGCCCTCCACAGGCTGTTGCAGACAATGACATCCCCTGGCGTCTGGCGCCCCCCGCCGCGCCTGACACCTTCGCCCGTTTTGCCGCCGCCTTTGCCCGCCGCTACCGTGACACGGTCCGCTTCTATCAGATCTGGGACGAGCCCAACATCGCCCCCCACTGGGGAAATCGTCTGATCGATCCGGTCGGTTATGCTCGCTTACTGCGCGCGGCGGCCGTTGCTGTCCGCGAGGCCGACCCGGACGCGGTCATTCTGGCCGCTGCGCTTGCCCCAACCCAGGACCGCGGCCACACTGCCATCGACGAAGGCTTCTTCCTCCAGCGCCTTTACGCGGCCGGCGCCGCGCCCTACTTCGATGCCGTTCTTATCCAGCCCTTCGGCTTCGGAACCGGGCCCGATGATCCCCGCATCCGCGGCGACGCGCTCAACTTCCGCCGCGCCGCGTGGGTTAGGCGCGTGATGGTCGCCGCTGGTGACGCACAGACGCCCGTCTGGGCCGTCCGTTTTGGCTGGAACCGGCAACCGCAAGACCCTTGGAAGACCGTCCCGACGGCCGGTCAACTGCGCTTTACCAAGGAGGGCATCAGCTATGCACGCACGCACTGGCCGTGGCTGGCTGCAATGGGATGGCCTGTAGATCGACCGCACGCACCCCCGTCCGATCCAATCTGGGGCTTTTCGCTCAGCACCCCTGACGGAAAAGATCACGCCCTGCTCTCCCTGTTTTCTGACGCCGCGCAGGCGCCAGCCGCAACCGGACAGTCCGCAGCAGGGTACTGGCTCTACCTGCGTTTCGCACTACTCCTCCTGGCCTGTGGACTCCTCCTCTGGTGGGCAGTACGCACGCTCGGCGCCCTGCAACTGCCCCGCTGGCAGTCTGCCTACCGCGCCTGGCCCCTTACTGCCAAGCTCGCAGTCTGGGCCCTTCTCCTCACCGTCTACTACCTGGCCGTCTGGCCACCCCTGATCCTCCTCTGCTGGCTTATCGCCGCATTTCTCATCTCCGCCGAGCCGCTAACCGGACTGATGGTCGCGGCCGCCGCCTTGCCCTTCCACTTTCAGCACAAAGAGCTGCGGCTCGTCGGCGCCGTCTGGGCAGTCCCCCCCGCCCAGGCCGCACTGCTGGCCGCGCTTCCTGCCCTCTCGCAGCACATCTCCCGCGCCAAACTTTGGCGCATCAGGTCTGCTCTCAAAGCCATCTACCCGGTTCGCCGTCCGCTGTTTGCCGCCCGCAACGGGCAGCACGCCGATCTGCTCGTCGCGGCCTGGATCGTGATCAGCCTGCTCGCCGCTCGCAACGTCTGGCACTGGCCTGGCTATATTGAAGAACTGTGGGATCTTGTTGCGGTTCCTGCCCTGCTCTACACGGGCATCAGGCTGTTGGCCGCCGAGCCGCCTCAGCAGCGGGCAGTGCTGACAGCCCTCTTCGCAGGCGGCGCTTTCGCCGCGGCTGCCGGGGCTATCGATTGGCTGATCGGCGGCGGTGTCTCCGCCGACGGCGTGCGTCGCCTGATGGGGATCACCTTCTCACCCAATCAGACGGCCCTCTATCTGCTGCGGACACTCCTTGTCGGCATCGGCCTCCTCGCAACCTGCGCGCGCAGTCGCTCCGCGCTTACCGCGGGCTGTATTCTGGTGGCCGCAGCCCTGCTTCTGACAGCCAGCCGCGGCGCCCTGCTGGTCGGCCTCCCCGCCGGTCTTCTCGTCATGGCTGCGGCGGCCGGACAGGGTCGCTTCCGCCTGGGAAATCGCAATGCAGTTTGGCTGACTGTGGTGTTCGGCTTGGCGGCGACGGTAGGCCTGGTGTCATTCCTGCCTTACGCAGAGCGGCTCTTCAACTTCGGGACCCTGCACGCGCGCTTCGCCATCTGGAGTGACGCCCTGGCGCTCTGGAGGCACTACCCGCTGTTCGGCGTGGGGCCGGGTGGATTCTACTGGAACTATCCCGCTTTCCTGCAGCCCTCGCCGGCAGCCGATCCCAACCTGCTGCACCCGCACTCCGTCTGGCTGGAATACGCAACCGGCTGGGGCGTCGTCGGCCTGGCGTGGCTGGCCGCGCTTCTTGCCTGGTTGGTTGGTGCGCTGAGACGCTCATGGCGCCAGCCCCGCGCAATGTACCGCATGGGCCTTCTGGCGGCCCTTGTAGCCGCCCTTGCTCACGCCCAGGCGGACGCATTCGCCGCCCTGCCCGAGTTGGCGGCATGGAACTTCACCGCGCTGGCGCTATTGGCAATGCCGCATGACGAAAACGAGTGATCCCCTGCCTCGGCAATGATGGTTGCAATTCTCTGACGCTGCCGTTACCATTTCACCCGAGGGCAAAGTTGCGCAACCGACAGCTGCCGGAGAACTGTTTCGACAGATCAAAGGGGGGTTCAAAATGGCACAGACGCAACTCACACCGCAACAGCTGGCTTTCTTCGATACCTTCGGCTATCTCTACTTTCCCGGGCTGCTGGCCGACTGCGCTGACAGGATCATCGAAGAATTCGAAGCGATCTGGGCCGCACACGGCGGCGGTCACCACGGGCAGGAACACGATGGCGTGCAGCGCTCCTGCATCCTTCCCTTCCCCGATAAGAGCGAGTTCCTCAGTTCCCTTCTGGACGATCCCCGCATCCACGACATCGCCGCCGGCATCTGCGGCGACGACTTCAACTACACCAGTGGCGACGGCAACTACTATGCCGGCGACACCCGCTGGCACTCCGATGGATTCAATGCCGATCGCGTTCTCAGCATCAAGATCGCCTTCTACCTCGACCCGCTCACCCGCGACGGCGGCGCGCTGCGCATCATACCGGGCAGCCACCGTGCCGGTGATACCTTCGCCGATGCGGTTGAAAGGGACGTCAAGGAGAGCGGGAAGATCTGGGGGCTGGAAGGGACCGAAGTGCCGGCTCTGATCCTGGAAACCAAGCCCGGCGACATCGTCGTATTCAACCACAATCTCAAACATGCTGCCTTCGGTGGCTCCGAGCGCCGCCGAATGTATACGATGAACTTCTCTCGCCGTTATCCGGAGCACCGGCTCGCAGAGTTGCGCGAGGTACTAGGCCGCGAGGCCCGCTTTTGGATCGACCGCATCCACGGTGAGGCCATGATCGCCACGGCCGGCCCGGAGCGCATGGTCCATCTTGAGCAGGTCAGGGCCAACGACACCCACCTGGCGGAGCTGACGCGTGAGCTGAAGAAGACGATGAAGGAACCGTCGCGCGGCTGAAGACCCAAGCGCCTGCCGGACGCCGCCTCAATCCACCGTCTAAGCGGCAACCTGCACCTTTTCCCCCGTCTCCGCGCTCAGATAGATCGCATCCAGCAGCTTCATAAAGGTCAGCGCCTCCGCTGGCGACACGTCTGGCGGCTGCTCGCCGCGAATGGCCGCGGCAAAGTCACGGATCTCCCCGTCAAAATCGCCGCTGCCGTGCTCCGCGTTTTCCTCCACAAAGTCGTCTCCCTCAGTGTAAATCGCCCCCATCAGGCGTCGCGTGCCCGATCGTGTCTGCCCCGAAGCCAGCCGCGTCGACTCGACTTCAACCGTCCCAGCCGTGCCCAGGACGCGCAGACGCAAGTCCCAGGCCCGGTCCGCCCAAGTGGCAATTACTGCAGACGTGTCCATCTGAATGGTGATGCCCCCTGCGCAGCCCACCAGAAAGCTCATGTAGTCCTCGGAATGGCGCTCTACCTTAAGCCGCGTCGGAAACGCGCTGTGGCTGATCGCGAAGGCCCATTGCGGCTCCGGACTGCCCAGCAGGTACCAGGCCTGGTCCAGGTAGTGGGAGCCGTGTTGCCCCAACGCGCCCCCCTTCAGGCCCCAACGGTACAACCATTCCCGGCCGGCCGGCGGCTCATAGTCCACGCCTCGCTCTCGATAGTGGTACTGGACCCGCGCGTGGTAGGGACGCCCAATCCTCCCGTCGGCGATGAGTGCCCGGCTCCTCTTGTTCTCCTCCTCGTGACGCATGAAGTAGGAGTAGACAAGCCTCTTTCCACTGCTCGCCGCAGCCGCATTGATCTCTTCGACGTCCGCGGCGTTGCGGCCATGCGGCTTCTGCACCAGCACATGCTTGCCGGCCCTCAATGCGTCAAGGACCATCGGCTTGCGCACGTCCGGCGCCGTGGCGACGCCCACCGCGTCAACCTCGTCATCGGCCAGCAGCTCCCGATAGTCTCCGTAGACCCTTGCGACGTCGTTCTCTTGCGCCACCTTCCGCGCCAGGTCCTGGTTCAAATCGGCGACCGCCCAGGCCACCGTACTGCTGCCCGCGTGCGCGCCCTCAACCCAGGCCCCACCGACCCGGCAGCCGACAACGCCGATCCTGATCTTGTTAGCCATAGCCCTACCCGCGAGCCGGCTCTGCCATCTCCGCCCGCGCCTTGGCCGAAAGCGCCGGCAAATGGCTCTCGTGCGCCATCACCTGCTCCAGATGCCGCATCCGTGACGGCGAAGCGGTGCTGCGCATGACATCGGAGTGCATCTGGTCCTTCCAGAAGCGGGCGCCGCCGGCAACGAACTTCTCCAGCTCCTCAATCTCTACTGGCGTTTCGCAGTAAGCGCAGCAATTGATGGTGAACATTCGCCGGGCCGTGTCCCCGCCAAAAGAAGCGTGCATGAGATTGTGGTTGAAGGCCACAACGTCTCCCGGTTGCGTTTCCAATGCCGCGTGAGGCACCATCTGTTGTGAGATTCCCCAGAGCTCGGAGGCCTCCCGCGCCTGCCTTGCTGACCAGTCTTCCACGTCCACCCGGTGCGAGCCGGGGATCACGCGCAGACAGCCCGAATCAGCCGTCAGTGGATCGAGATAAAAGGCCACCTTCAGGTACTCGCCAATGGTATGAAAGCCGTCACTGTGCCAGCGCGTATCGCCGGTGTAAAAGTTGCCGTCACCGCCGAGATAGTTGAAATCGTCGCCCAGGATGCTGCTGATCAGTCCGTCAATGCTGGGGTGATCAAGCAGCGTACAGAGCCTCTCTCGCTGATCGATAAAGGGCACGATGCAAGAGCGCTGCGTGCCGTCATGCACCTGCCCGCTGGTCGCGAAAATAGCTTCGAAATCCTCGGTAATCCAGTCAATCTCCTCCTTCATCAAGCCGGGAAAGTGGAGATAACCGAAAGTTTCAAAGAACTGGAGTTGCTGTTGGCTGAGTTTCATCGCTTCCTCTCCTGAGAAGGGTGATTCTATCTTACGGGCTGCTCTTATATGCTGGAACTATACGCCATATGTCCAAGTTGGCGAACATCCTTATTTCTGTACCCACTAAGCCCTGGGCAGTCTTCGATAAGCCCTGGGCAGTTCACAATAAGCCCTGAGCAGCTCACCACTAAAAGCGAGGCCAGGCAGGTTTTCCTCTCTCCTCTCTCCTCTTTTCTCTCTCCTCGCTTTTTCGGGCCCCCGCGGCCCGAAACCAGACCGGCTCAAGCCACAGCCTTGTTCAACGCCGGCATGAGCTCGGTCGCAAAAAGCTCTATATTGCGCAGCCAGCTCGCCTTGTCGTCCCAGTCGAAACCCATCAAGATCAGAGTTCCAAACGGCCCGCTCTCCTCCCACACCGCCAGCAACCGTTCCAGCACATGGTCCACGTCGCCGGCGATGATCTGCTCCGACATCCAGTAGTCCATGTTGCAGTCCGCGTTTGGCATCTCCGGGTCCCGCTTGAGAACGTCCCTGCCCCGGGTCTTGTCCATCAGGGTGGCGAGATACTCGTAATTCCTCCCTACCGAGTTGGTCCGCGCCCGCTTTACCGCCTCTTCAGTTGTATCAGCCAGAAAGATCGCGCGCGCCACTCTCCAGTCTGCCCGGTCCGGCTTTCTTCCCGCCTCCTCCGCGCTGCGCGCATAAGTTTCCCAGTTGTCCGCCAGCACATTCCCCGCCGCCAGCGCGGCCGAAAACGGCGCGAAACCGTACTGCCCCGCCATCTTCAAGCTATAGGAATCGCGCATGATTCCCGGCACGAGAATCGGCGGATGCGGCTGTTGCAGCGGCTTGTGGATGAACCCTATCTGTGTTTCCTCATCGACATTTTCCTTGAGCGAGAACTGCCAGAACTGGCCTTCATGTTCGTAAGGCGGGTCCGACGTCCACAGCTTCAAAATGACGTCAATCGCTTCAATCGTCATCCTGCCGCCGTCTTTCGGATGCTGCCCATAAAGCTCATAATCCGTGCTCGTCCCGCTCGGACCAAGGCACAGATTGAGTCGCCCATGCGCCAGGTGATCCAGAAAAGCAAGCCGCGTCGCCAGATACGCCGGATGATGCAAATTTACGCAGATCGGCGAAGGACCAAACCGAATACGTTTCGTAAGCCCCAACGCTTTTCCAATAAAGACCTCCGGTACCACTACCGTCTCGTACCGCATCGTGTGGTGCTCGCCAATCCAGAACTCCTCAAACCCCAGTTCATCCGCCATCACCGCCAGCTCAATGTCCTCGTCGTACCCCTGCGCCAGCGGCTTCTCCGGCGGATGAAAAGGCATGATGAAAATGCCCGACTTGATCGGCTGTCCGTTTGTCGTCATGGCTCGCACTTCCTTTCAATTGGCTGGTAGCAGTCCCGCGATTTCCTACTCGTGCTCCGTCGTCTTGACACGGAAACTATACAGTTGGGCGGTATCCAAATGAAAACGCAATCGCAGCGGCTGGCCCGTCGGCAGCCGCTGGTTATCCTGCCAGCGAATGACATGCCGCACACTGTCCGAGTCGACCGCCGTGCAGTCCTGGCTTGAGTACCCTGGCACTGTCTCCCCCTCAGGGGAAAGAAGCTCGACCGCCAAACTGCCCTGCGAGGCATCCGCATTGACCACAAGTTGGCCGGACGGCAGCTGCAGCGGAACCGTCTCGACGGTCCCGCCAAAATGACCCGCGTCAATCGACACAAATCCGTCCAGCCGCCAGGACGCCCGCGCGATAGTCGCGGTCTTCGGCGGCATCGGACCGCCGTGCATGGTGTTGATGGCGGTGTAGTAATGCCAGACTTCGTCCCCATGGACGATCGGCCGGTCGGCTGAACAGAGAATGCAGCCGGCGTCGAAGCGCCCCGGCCCCCCGCGCGGGATGATGGGCGAACGGTCGGCGAAACGCTCCCACCTGCGCCCGTCCCGGCTATGCACCAGCTGCGCCTCGATTGGCCCGTCCCAGGGGCTTTGCTCTGCACCGACCTCCTGACCTCTCATGTCGCGGTAAACATTGAATACAGGCAGAAAACCGAGAAACTGGTCGCCATAGACGAAGCCCGACATGCCGTAGAACTCCCCCCGCTGTTCGGGGTCCTGGGTCCAGGCATCGTCCTCTTCATCGCTGACAATGATCAGTTCCGGCTCAGACCAGTCCAGGAAGTTCCTGCTCGTGCATACGGCGATCAGGCGGCGGTCAAAGCCCCCTATGTCGCCCCAGCGCCGGTGAAAAGCGAAGTACTCGCCTGAACGGCTGTGATGCGCCACCGTGATCGCCTCCAGCGTCTCGGTCGAGTTCATCAGTATCGGATTGACGTCATACTCGTTCCACACCAGGCCGTCCGCCGAGTGGGCAACCCAGTAGCCGAACTGTTCTCGGCTCCAGTCCCACGCCGCCATCTTGTAACGCTCCGACGGGTCCGCCGCTTCGTCAACGATCACCGTGGGGCTGTGTTTATCGAAGAGGAGGATATTGTTCGTACGCGATCCGTCAAACTCATGCAGGCCCAGCTCCGGTTTCTCCCAGTTTAGGCCGTCGGACGAGGTGGCGTAGAGGATCAAGTCCCCTTGCCGTTCACGCAGGCCGGGCGCTCGATGCTGATTCCCTCTGCCAATCCGCGTCAGGTACCACATGCGAAACTGCTTAGCATCGGCGTCGTAATGCACCGTGCCGTAGATGTAGACCCGGCCTCCCTCCCACGGTCTGTCGGGCAAAAGCACCGGCTGCGCCAGCTTCTTCCCCGGATGAAGCGTGCGCACCACCCCGCGTTTGGCGCTGACGATGGCATCATCGACGAAAAGCTGTGTCTCCGCGCCGATCGAGAGCGCTTCATTCTGGTCCGTGTTCTGAGAGCTCATCAACCAACCTCCAGGCGGCCGCAGGTGCCGGTTAGCCGTTGTCGACAAACTGCAAGGAGTACAACTTACAACCGTTCATCTGGAACCGCAAGCGCACAACGCGCCCCGCCAATTCGCCTACATGCGCACGGCCTCCCCAGGTCGCGAAATGGCGAACCGAGTTGCCGTTCACTTCGTCGGCTTCGTCCATACTGAAACCTTCAACTGGTGTGCCGCCTTCGTCCTCTATCTGAACTCGGACTGCACCGCCCGCGCTCGTGTCCGCGTTGAGAGCCAGCCGTTCCCCGCGAAAACGCAGCGGCACCGTCACCAGTTCGCCGCCCTCGTACGGGGCGTCCACCGAGACGAAGCCGTCCAGCCGCAGCCGTGCTCGGAAATAAGCGCCCCTCTTGAGCGCAACGCCCTCGCTGATTCCAAACCGGAAGCCGCCATAGTAGATCCATAGTTCATCGCCGACCTGCACCGGCTGCGTGAACGCGTAGATCATCTTGGAATCGCCCGCATCCGGCGGCCCCAGCCGCAGGAACGGATTGCGTCCCCCCGCCCGCTGCCACTCGATCCCGTCGCGGCTCGTGGCCAGCTGCACGTCGACCGTGTCCGGGAAGCCGCCCATCTTCTCCTGGTCTCTGCCGACTTCTGGAAACGGATTCGTCGACCAGTGCCACCACACCTCTGGCAGCGCGAGGTAGGCGTCCGCTGTCCCGGGATACTTGAACACACAGTTCCCGTGAAAGTCCATGATCTGCCGGCTCTCTCGCTCGCGCTTCACCGGCAGCGTCAAATCGACCTCGTCCGCGCCCATTACCCGCCCTAAATCCTCCCACTGCTCAAAGTCCGGCGAAACCAGTCGCCGTACCTCGCGGTAGCGGTCCCCGTGCTTGTCCGCAGTCCACAGACGCGAATACCCCACATACTGCTGGACTCGTTCATCCCAGAAGACCACGTTCAGGCAGTCGCAATGCCCCGGAATAGGATTGTTTCCGCACGGCGTCCAGCGCAGCCCGTCCGGAGAACAGAACCCGGTCAACCCGGACTTGCCCTCCTCCCCGACCACGATCTGGCTCCACAGCTTGTACCTCCCCTCCGGCGCCGCCCCGGAATCCTTGAAAACCGTACCCCCGTTCCATCCAGCCTGCTGCACCGCATCGTGCACCGCCGGCCCCAGGATATTGTTATCCCCACTCTCGCGGTACTCCACCAGGCCCAGATTAGGACGCTCCCAGTTGACCCCGTCCTTCGACTCAGCGTAGCAAAGCCTCCCCCGCGTATGCGCCCAAAACTGCCTCGCATCCTCCGCCGTCCCCGCCACCGGCAGCGCCACCCCCGCTGGTGGGTCCCACTCATACGCCAGATACCACAGCCGAAAGACATCGCCCTCCCGCAACACCGTCGCATACGGATGAATACGGTACTCCCAAGGCGCCTCCGGCAGAAACACCGGCTCATGGTCCTGGTACGGAGCGTTCATCGTCAGCCGCAAGTTCGTCATCGACGCGATCGGCGCCTCGTCGATAAAGAGCTCCTTGTGGCAGCCTATGTCGCGCAACTGGTCTGTCCGGCTCATGCTGGCGTCCCTTTTCGTCGTGCCGGGCTGGTGGTTGTTCATTCTGATAGGCGATCAAGTCGCCTTCGAGAAGTGGAGCCAACAAGCCTCGTCACGCAACTCCTCAATCCTGCGTCCTATCCGTTGGATGCGCACGAGAATCGTGTCGAGTGGCTTTGACAGATCGACTTCTACGATCTCCAGCCACTTGTCGGTGTGTCGGACCTTGTAAGAGCCCAAACTGGCCTCCCCTTTCGCGTAGATTAGGAGCCCGCCGGGTAGGTCAAGAGCTGTGGCATAGGCAAGCAACTGATACAGGTCCGCATTGGGAACCGATCTGTCAGTGATGTTCTTATACTTTGCATCGCCTACGAATTTGCAGTCTCCGTTTTCCCACCACGACAGGTCAGGCCTTAGGTGCACCATTTTTTCTTCGTCGAGGGGAACTGTTTCTTCAGACCGGAGCGTGTTTCCAGAAACGCCCAGTGTTTCACGCAGTGACTGAACAACGAATTCCTGAAAAAGAATGTTCATGTCTATCAAGAAGCCGGATGCCCGCACGTCCCCGCGGAAGGATTCAAACTCACTGTGCAGTAGGATGAGACGCGCAAGCCCCACCACTTCCCGATAGTGTTCGTTGAGCCGGTCGAAGCGGACCTCTGGCACGTTCCGCCGTCGAAACTCCAGCAGCGACACACTTTCGAGCGTCGCGGCGACCCAACTTAAGCCGCGCCGCGCCTCTGACGAGCCCAGCGTCATGTGGCGAAGCCTAGCCACGGCCGTCTTCACCAGCCGGTTGGCGAGGATATCCTCGGTGAATTCATCAAAACGCAATTCTAGCGGCAGAGGAATTCCATACCTTCGCCGTATCTGCTCGTCGAAGCGGATTCGCCCGCGCACGGTGTACAGTGCATCTTCTTCGGAAAGGTATCCTCGCAGGAGTCCTCGCCCAAAGGCTCGGCGGGCGGACCCGGTTATCGCCAGGGCCAGAACGTCTGGTATTGTTTGGGCCCTCTGGAAGTCGAAGAGCTTCTGCTCTTGGGGCTTATACAGGCCTAGAGCGTAGCAGGCAATCGAAAGCAGTTGCGGAATGCCGATCTTTGGTCTGATGAGTACCGACATATCACCGATTTCAAGCGCGCCAACGATCGATCCGGGCCTCAACCGATAATAGTCCCCGGTACCCTTGACCGGTTCGATGGAGGTAGACGGTAGCACGTCGGACAACAGGTCACGTTCTTTATCCGTCAGTGGTTCCCGCTTGCTCTCCTGGTGCTCTTGAAGGTCAATCTGCCGCACTGTTTACGCTGTCCGACTCATTCTTCGCATCTTCCTCTTCTTGATTGTCGTTATCGACACCAAGAACTTGGGGCGCTACTTTTTCGCGCAAAGTCTTGAGATGGAACCGACTTATCTTATTGTCATCTCCGAAGAGGCGTTCCTCAATATACGGCAACACACTGTGCTTCCAAATGCGAGGGATATCTTCCTCTTTGAGCGTCTCCTTCATAAAGTAGCTGGGCCCGATCGCGGCGTGTCTGTCGTCCTCCATTAGCTTGTTCGCCTCTTCAACGACTTTGGCCACCCAAGCCAATTCAGGCGCCCTTTTGTCCAGCCAGCGGGCGAGCACACTCTTTACCGGATCCTCGTCCGGGAGAAACTCCACGAAGTAGAACCGACGTCGTAGCGCCAGGTCTACCAGCGCGATTGAACGGTCCGCGGTGTTCATCGTGCCGATGATGTACAGGTTCTCGGGCAAAGTGAAGTCGTCTTCACCTTCCTGTTGGTACTGCATTCGTATCTTTTTGTCGCGGTATTCCAACAGAAAGTATAACTCCCCGAAAACCTTGGCGAGATTGCCTCGGTTAACTTCGTCAATGATGAGAAAATGCCTAGAGTCCCTGTCGTTCACTGCTTTTTCTGCCACCCGCAGAAGTGGCCCGTCCTGTAATTCGAACCCAGCCTTACCATCCTTAAGTGTAGGCCGGAATCCGCGCACGAAGTCCTCGTAGGTGTATGAGGGATGGAACTGTACGAGCGTCACCCGATCTTTTTTTCCTGCAAGGCAGTTCGCAAGAGCCTGCGCCACGTAAGTCTTTCCTGTACCAGGCGGCCCTTGGAAAATGACTTGGCGCTTGTCGTTGAGCAACGTGTAGATCCTTTCTAGGAAATCTGTCGAAAGGATTAGTTCGTCGGCAAGCTCCTGTAGCGTCTCTGGATCAGGGGACTGCGAACCTAGCTTGGGAAGCGTGTCTTCTTCGTCAAGTAGCCACACCACCACATGCGCTTCGAGGCGATGGCGGAGATTAACTCCATGCCCCTGCGCCTCTTTAATGAATCTGTCAAGGAATCCAAGAAAATGAGCATATAGCTCGGATTCAACTGCGTTGCGATTGGGCAAATCGTATCCAGTACTCTTATATGCATTTTCAAACCTTTTCTTTGCGAAGGGCGGGTAGTCACTGGCATTCAAGCCCATTAGCAATTGGGCTGCTACGCTCACGCGTGTTCCAGCTCCTCCACCTACAACTTCCTTTGGGAATTGTTCGCAGAATGCGTCGATACGTTGGTCAACTTGCAAGTCATCTTCGTTCCAAATTGCCTTAAGCGCACGTAATGCCTCTTCTTGGGACGAAACAATCCAATCATAAAATTTTGTCTGCGACATATTGAAAACGAGCTTTTCCTTTTCTGCGGCCTTCACAGCGGCCTTTGTCAAGCCTAGCCATTCTTCGGCATCGTCCAACACTGCTTTGCGCGCCTTTGCGAAACTGCGGCCCACTTCGAGCTTAGGCTCTATCTCTATTTCTTCCAGAAGTCCAGACTCGAAGAGCTCATCAGTGAGCTGGGCGAATTCTTTCCAGTCCTTCTGATGCAGGTCACTTAGAGGTGGCTGGGTTGAGTCAAGTCTAGGCAGATTGAACGGGTCTTCCTTATCAAAAGCCCGCCAAATCAAAAACTGCGCATCAAGGCGGTGTCGTAGACTTACACCTTGCGGATGGGATTCCTCCAAGAACTGGTCGAGAAATCCAAGGTAATGTTGATAGAGGTCGACTTCGTTTGCCCTCGGTTCGGGAGAGCTATAGCCTGTGAGCTCATACACTTCGTTAGACAGTCCGATCTTGAAAGGTGGAAACAGTTCCACGTCCACTCCCATCAGCAGTACGGATACAAGGTTCGTGCGTGTACCCGCGCCACTAATAATCTTCCACGGGAATCCCTTGCAGAATCTACGGATTCGTCGATCGACTGGAAGGTGGTCTTTCGTCCAGACATTTCTTAGAGCCTCTGACGCATCTTCTGGGAACTCTTTCATCCAGTTGGAAAACTTTCTCTTATTGATAAAGAATACGAGGTCGTTTACGAGCCCACTTGCTACTAAATCGGCAAAATCGGCCGTGCCGGTCTCCAGAGCTTCTTGGGCCATTCTGAAATGGGTTACAGTTTCGCGTTCTAAATCCTCTTCGTATTTTTCCAACTCTCCTGAACCTATTAGCTCTTTAGCCCTTTCAGCAAACTCACCCCAGCCGTCACCACCCAATGCGGTCTCTTCGCTATCCATAATTCGTCACTCCTCGAAACTAGACAGTTATAGTATCCATCTGCGAGCGGGGCGATACGCTTTGTGTAGTCACGAAATCTTGCCTATCCCCCAAACCAATTCATCCCAGACCACCCACCCCTCACCACAACGACCCCAACGGCTCACACGCATTGAACACATCACAAGCCAACCGAACTGCAAACAGCTCCGCCTCCAGCATCGAGACCTCCACCCGCACCGGCCTCCCCACCAGTTCCCCAATATCCTCCCGCTCCTGCCAGCGCGGCCGCGCGTACAAATGATCCCCACTGACCGGCACCGCCTCCTCCCACGTAAAACCGGGAATCGGCTGCGCCGTCATCCCATCCAGCATCTGCACGCGGACCCCGGTGTGCGCCATCGTCCGCACATTTAGCCGCATATCACCATCGCGAGGAATAATCACCTTCGTCCGCAACACACCCTCACGCCCCCAAGTCTTCAGAGAACAGAAGCCATCCAGCCGCATCTCGTACAGCATCGGGCTCCGATAACCGCTGCCATACGGCCACTCCGTCTCCTTATCGACGCGGGCCGCATGACCTCCGTAATCGCCGATGACAAAGAAGAGCAGCCTGTCGTCCTGCGTACGCAGCATCTCCTTCCCGTAAGCCGACCCGCCTCCAACCTGGCCATAGTCGCGCACCCCAATAAACGGCTCGCGCTCCGTGCGGTACCAGTACAGACCGTTGTAGCTGTAAGCCAGTTGCGTATCCATACGCCCGAAATACTTGATCTGCGGCCACTTGCTGCTGAGGCTCACCTCCTCGAAGCGGTCACTGGTCATTATGTTGAGCAGCCCGATGTAGAAGTCCTCGTAGGGCCGCGGCGGCATGTCGTACAACTCCGTCCCCACCCGGTCCAAACTATCGGGCTGCATGATCGTGACCGGGCGCGTAAACTCCCTGAAATCGGTCGTCGTCGACATCGCCACGCGGCGGTCGCCGTAGACCGGACGCACAAAGAGCTGATAGAGTTCGGCCTCCCTATTCCACAAAATGTCGCCCGCAATATCGGAACCCGGGTCCAGCCACGGCCCCGAACGGTCTACCTCAAAACGCACACCGTCCTCCGAGAACCCGCCCCACGTCAGATGCCGCGGCACATCCAGCACAGCCGAAGCGTACCCCCGCTCCGCCAGCGGCGTCCCTGCCAGCGAATGTACCGCGTGCGCCCAGACCGGCGCCCCGTCCTGGTCGACCACCACGTCGTCAAAGCTGCGCCAGGCCGGGCCGGAGGTAGGATTGTAGACCGGGCTGGGCCAGTCAAAAGGGTCGTCGGACAGCAGGCGAAACTGGAACTCACCCGCACTGATCCCGGGCGTACGGTCACGGCTCTCCCGGCCCGGAAATGCGATCAAGTACAGCGCGTACTTGCCCAGCCTCTCATCGTAGAAGGCGGTGGGATAGCCCCCATAACCGTCCCAGCCGTCCGGATAGAACTCCGCAAAGATCTCCTTCACAAAAGTCGGCTTACCCCAGACGCGCTCCAGGCAGTCGCGACGTTCCAGCATCCAGTCGTCGAAGAACCATATGCCTTTCATGGCTGGCCTGCTTCCCGAATGCGAAAACTGTAAAGTCCTGCATTCTCCAGGTGAAAACGCAGACGCAAAGGCTGCCCGATCGGAAGGCGCGCATTGTCGCCCCAGCGCACGGCCTGGCGTACGCCGTCGGCATCGATCGTCTGGCAGTCCTTGCGAGCGAATCCGGGCAGCGCTTCGCCCGCGGCCGACAGCACCTCCACCGCCAGGCTGCCGTCGCCAGCATCCACATTGACCTCCAACCCCTCGCCCGCAAGCTGCAGCGGGACCGTCTCCACCACGCCGCCGAAATGCCCGGCGTCCAGCGAGACAAAACCGTCCAGCCGCCACTTCGCCAGCCCGATCGAGATCGTCTTGGGCGGCATCGGACCACCGTGCATCGTGCTGACCGCCGTATAGTAGTGCCAGACCTCGTCCCCGCGTATCAGCGGGCGGTCCGCCGAGCAGAGAATACAGCCGGCGTCAAAGCTGCCGGGCCCACCGCGCGCGATGATCGGCGAACGGTCCTCAAAACGATGCCAGCTGAGTCCATCCCGGCTGTGAACCAGCTGGGCCACGATCGGGCCGTCCCACGGCGCCTGGTCGATCTCCGTCCCGGACTCGGATATCACTGCCGGCGCGTGCAGGCCTTTGCTGCCGTCGGCAGCCACCGATGCTGGCATCCCGGACTCGCCGCGGGCGTCCTTGATCACGTCAAACACAGGCAGAAACCCAAGAAACTGGTCCCCGTAAACAAAACCCGACATGCCGTAGAACTCGGTGCGTTGTCCGGCGTCCTCACACCACACGTCATCCAACTCGTCAGGAACCAGACACACACCATGGCTGGTCCACGTCGCAAAGTCCCGGCTCGTAGCCACCGCGATCAGCCGCCGCACATGCCCGCGCACCTCTCCCCACAGGCGGTGGAAAGCGAAATAGTCGCCCGTGCGGGGGTGGCGGGCCACCGTGACCGACTCCAGGATTTCGTCGCCCATATGAATCGAGTCACTGCCGTACGCACGCCAGTTCAGCCCATCAGCCGAATGCGCGTTCCAATAGCCGTCATTTCCCTCCTCCCAGTTCCAGGCTGCAATTTTGAAACGATATTCGGGCGGGGCGCCGGTGTCGACAAGGACTGTGGGGCTGTGTTTGTCGAAGAAGAGGATATTGTTGTCTCGCGAGCCGTCGAATTCGTGTTGTCCCAGGCTGGGTTTCTCCCAGTGAATGCCGTCCGCAGACTCGGCATAAAGGACCATGTCTCCCGTCCGTCCGCGCAGGCCGGGCGCGCGTGGCTGCTGCCCCCGCCCCAGACGCGTGTTATACCACATGCGAAAGAGCTGGGCGTCGTCGTCGTAGTGGACGCTGCCATAGATGTAGACGCGCCGCCCCTCCCAAGGACGGTCCGGCCGCAGAACCGGCTGCTCCAGCGTGCGCGCCGGGTGCAGCGTGCGCACGACCCCGCGCTTTGCGCTGATTATCGTGTCATCTATGAAAAGTTGGGGCTCCGAACCTGCTGCAGACGCATCTTCAACTGTTCGCACAGAGCTGGTCTCCCCGCAAATGATGCCGGTCAGTCGGATTCCGTCGAGCGGCCGACGCCCTCGTCACTATGCCAGGTGACAGGCCACCCAGTGCTCTGGCTGCACCTCGCGCAGCTCCGGCGATTCAACCTGGCAGCGCTCCTCTGCGATAGGGCAGCGCGGGTGGAAGCGGCAACCCGACGGCGGGTCGACCGCGCTCGACACCTCACCTTCCAGGATGATGCGCTGGTGTTTGCGCGCCAGCCTTGGGTCTGTCCACGGCACCGCGCTCAGCAGCGCCTGCGTATATGGGTGAAGCGGCGCATCGTAGATCTCCACACCCTGCGCCAGCTCCACGATCAGGCCCAGATACATCACCGCGATGCGGTCACTGATATGGCGCACCACCCGCAGGTCATGGGCAATGAACAGATAGGTCAACTCCATCTCGTCCTGAAGGTCCTGCAACAGGTTGAGGATCTGCGCCTGGATCGAGACGTCGAGCGAGGAGACTGGTTCATCGAGGACAACAAAATCAGGGTCGACCGCCAGGGCGCGGGCAATTCCGATTCGCTGGCGCTGGCCCCCGCTGAATTCGTGAGGATAGCGATTGATAAAGTAGGGATTCAGTCCGACGCGCTCCATCAGCTCCTGGACGCGTTCTCTGGCCTCATCGCGCGACTGGCTGAGTTTGTGAATCATCAGCGGCTCGGCGATCGCCTTGCCGATCGTCATGCGCGGGTCGAGCGAGGCGTAGGGGTCCTGGAAGATAATCTGCATCCCGCTTCTGATCGGGCGCAGCTCCTTGTCGCTCAGCTGGCAAAGTTCGGTGCCCCCAAACTGAACCGAGCCCGACGTAGCGCGCATCAGTTGCAGAATGGTCCGTCCCGTCGTCGTCTTGCCGCAGCCGCTCTCACCCACCAGGCCCAGCGTCTTGCCTCGCCAGATGTCGAAGCTCACCCCGTCAACCGCCCGCACAACGTCCGCCGGGCGCAGAATGCTCCGCCGCGGCATGCGAAAATGCTTGACCAGGTCCCGCACGCTCAATAGAGGTTGTTCGTCCATCCTCTAGCACCAAGTGACTTCGCCGGTAACCGTGTAGCGCAGCTGCACCAGACGTCTGAACACGAAACGCCGTTCCCGATTCTCTCTAGTTCGTATGCAGCGGCATCACCTTCCAGCACGCCGCCTGGGACTCGCCGTACTGCTCCAACATCGGCTCCTCCTCCCGGCAGCGGTCGTCGGCCAGCGGGCAGCGGGGCCAGAACTTGCACCCCGTCGGCAGACTGGCCAGGTCGGGCGGCAACCCGCTGATCGAGAACAGGCGGTCCCCGGGTCTGCTGTCCAGCGAAGGAACGGAACCGAGCAACCCCTGCGTATACGGATGGCGGGGATTCAGCAGCACGTCATCGACAGGCCCAATCTCGACCATGCGGCCCGCATACATCACCGCCACCCGGTCGCAGCTGCCGGCCACGATGCCCATGTCGTGCGTGATGAAGAGCGCCGTCATGCCGGCCTCCTGCGCCAGCTGCTTGATCAGGTCCAGGATCTGCGCCTGCACCGTCACATCCAACGCGGTGGTCGGTTCGTCGGCCAGCAGCAGCCGCGGCTGGCACGAAAAGGCAATTGCGATCATCACCCGCTGCCGCATGCCGCCGCTGAACTGGTGGATGTAGTTGTCAAAGCGGGCCCGCGGCGAGGGGATGCCGACGTGTTCGAGAAGTTCCAGTGCTCGCTCCCGCGCCTCCTCCCGGCTCAGGTCAAGGTGAATCTCCATCGCCTCGCTGATCTGGCGGCCAATCGTCATCGTCGGCGTCAGCGCGGTCATCGGCTCCTGAAAGACCATCGCAATCTTGCCGCCCCGGATCTTCTTCATCTCCTCGGAGCTGCACTGCAGCAGGTTCTTTCCTTCGAAGTTTATCTCCCCTGCAACCGCTTGGCCGTTTCCCGGAAGCAAACCCATAATCGATAGCGCCGTCATCGTCTTGCCGCAGCCGCTCTCGCCCACCAGGCCCAATACCTCGCCTTCGTAGAGGTCCAGCGAAAGGCCGTCGACTGCACGAACAGTGCCCTGTTTGGTCTCGAACTGTGTGTGCAATGCCTGGATTCGGAGCAGGGGCTTGGCGTCCGGTTCGGCGCCGTCTGTCAGCGGGCTCTCTGGCTGGGAACCACGGTCCGTGCCCATCGCTTCAACGCCGCCTTTGCTCAGGATTGAGCGCGTCGTTCAGTCCATCCCCCAGGAAGTTGAAGCCGAGCACCACGATCGCCAGCACAATCCCCGGCATCAATACCAGGTGTGGACTGAAACGCCACTGTCCCAGGCTGTCGCTGATCATCTCCCCCCAGCTCGCGCCCGGCGGTTGAATGCCTACGCCCAGAAAGCTGAGCGACGCCTCTGACAACATCGCGCCCCCAAAACCGACCGTAATCGAAACGATCAGCGGACCCAGGCTGTTGGGGACCAGGTGGTTGAGGATAATGGTCCAGTTCGACGCCCCCAGCGCCCGCTCGGCCTCGATAAACTCCTTCTCGCGCAGCGAAAGGATCTGCCCCCGCACCAGCCGCGCCTTCCCATACCACTGTACCAATGTCAGCGCGCCGAAGATCACAAGATAGTCCAGGTAGACGCGGTTCGACTCCGACAGCGTCCACCCGTACTGCTCCTGCAACTGGAGTTGCAGTTCGAGCACTTTTTCGCGAAAAACCACACTGATGAAGGCGGCCAGCAGAATATCGGGAAACGCCATCGTGATATCGGCCATGCGCATGACGGTGGCGTCAACCCAGCCGCCCAGAAAGGCGCCGGCCGCGCCCAGCACAACGCCCAGAACGGTCGTGCCTATCGTAACGATTAGCCCCACCAGAAAGGCTGTGCGCGCGCCATGGAGGATGCGGGTGAGCATGTCGCGGCCCAGGCCGTCTGTCCCCAGCCAGTGGTCGACGCTCGGCCCCTCATTGATTCTGAAGAGGTTCTGTTGGGTGTAGTCATACGGGGACAGCCAGGGCCCGAAGATGGAGACAAATACAAGCAGAAGGGCGACGAAAACACCGAATATCGCCAGCTGGTTGCGCATCAACTGCTCCATGGCATCCTGCCACAGGCTGCGCTGCTCCGGCATGGCAAACAACTCGTGCTGCGTGTTGGCCTCGGCGGTCACTCTGATAACCTCAAGAAATAGTTGGACTCAGGCACCTTCGCAAAGCGGGCTGTCGCGCGTCGCCGGAAACTGGTCGGCGCCACAAATCGAGGGCTTTCAGGTCCCATGGCAAATATTTTGAAATACCCGCCGTGCTCAACTGTAGGTGACCCGCGGATCCAGCCCGCCATATAGCAGATCGGTCAGCAGGTTCACCGTCACGATGATCAATGACTGAAACAGGACGACCCCCATAAACACCGCATGATCGCCCGACAATAGTGTCTGAATCGCCAGCTTGCCAATGCCGGGAATGTTGAAAATCTGCTCGACAAAGAGACTGCCCGTCAGCAGCCCGCTTGTGATCAACCCCATCGAGGTCAGCACCGGAATCATCGCCGTTCGCAGCATATGACGCGCCACCACCAGCCTTTCCGGCATGCCCTTGGCGCGAGCCGTGCGCACAAAGTCCTTGCCCAGCACCTCCACAATGCCGGCTCGCGTCTGCCGCACGATCACCAACATCGGGCCGAACGCCAGCACAATCGCCGGCAGAATTGCCTGCCGCGAGAACATGCCGTCCCATCCCCCGACAGTTTTGAAGACGGGAATCTTGAGTACAAATACAATGAGTAGGACCGGCCCAATCACATAGGCCGGAATCGAGCTGGCGATGATCGAGCTGGTGACGATCGTGTAATCGATGGCCGTGTTTTGCTTGACGGCCGCGAGAACGCCCAGCAAAATGGCGAAAGTAGCCAGGAAAACCAGTGCCCAAAACGACAGCTGCGCAGTGATCCCAAGTCGGCCAACCACCATCTCCCGCACTCCCGTGCTCGTGCCGGAGAAACCGGCGCCCCGACCCTCACTGACCGCCCTGTCGCTGGCTACGCCGCCAAATGAGGACAGCGACTGGCCCCAATTGCCCCCAAACATCGCCCCCATATAGTCAAGAAACTGAATCACGAATGGCCGGTCCAGGCCAAGTGCCTTCTTGACCTCGGCATACCGCGCTTCGTCCTCCCATTCCTCTCCCAGCACTGCGCGCACAGGATCGATGGGGCCATAATAGCCCAACGTAAACGTGATCAACATCACAACGACCATGATCGGCGCCAGTGCCGCCAGCCTGCGCACAGTGTATAGAAACATGCCGTCGTCCGGAAAGAAAGCGAACTAAGAAGAATCTGGAACGGGGAGAGAGAGGTTTCTGCATCTCTCTCCCCTGTACTCTCTTCTCATGCAATTTCACATCACGTCACCGCCAACCGCGCTAACGCGCCGCGATGAAGAGATGCTCTGGGTTGCGTACACCGTGGTCCAGGCTGCCGAATAGCGAGTTCCAGTCGCTCACCCACGGCTTGACCAGCATGTAGGCCGGCTCGGTGAAGTGGCCGATGCTGTACACGTCCGCGAAGAACTGACGCCCCGCTTCCTGATACATCGGTATCGCCTCGGCCAGGTCCATCGTTGAGTCAGCAGTCATGCACAACTCTTCAGCCTCCGGTGGACCCCACGATTCCGCACGCGAACGGTTGTACGTCCCGATAGGTGAAGCGTTCTCGCATACCGCCGAAAGACCCGGGTAGCGAGCTGCATATGAGCGACGCACGATCTGATACAGCTCCGGATTGGCCAGGAACACGTCGCGCGAGCGCTCGATGACAACTTCGATTCCAAGGTTCTGCTTCCAGTACTGCTGCATCGCCTGCGCGATCCGCGTCAGATGGCCGACCTGGCCGCCAAATCCGGCCTCTCCAACGTGCATCCGAATCTGCGGTATGTTTTCGGCCGAACCATAGCTGGATTCGGCGAGCAGCTGGCGGGCCAGTTCAGGGTCATAGCTGGGCGTATGGCACTCGCCATCAATGAATCCCGGCCAGCCCATAGGAATCAGCTGGCACGCCGGCTGCCACATCCCCCGCAGCAGCGTATCCGCGATCACCTTGAAATCGACCGCATGCGCCAGCGCCTGCCGCACCTTGGTATCATCCATCGGTGGAAGATCGCGGGCAATGTAGAAGCTGCGGCTCACTTCGTACTGGAACGGAAACATCTCCGCGCTCGTGGCGCGGCCCGGCTCCAGCAACTCCGCGGCCTCCAGAGGTCCATATTTCTCCGAGACGTCGTACTCGTCATTCTCATACGCGATCAGCGCCGTCTGCGGATCCGAATAATACTTGAGGATTACCTTCTCTAGAATCGGTGCATCCCCGCGCCAGTTGGGATTGGGGACGAGCTCGAACGAATCCGGCTCGGAAGGCCCGACCCACATCGGCTCCGTCGCGATCATGAACGGCCCTGTCGCGCCATGGCCGACGAACCAAGGCGTCTCATCTTCAGCCGGCGGTCTGTAATGGGAAGTCTCCGCCATCAGGAAACGGTGCGGAAGCGAGAGGATAGCGGCAAAATCGCGGAACGGCTGCGTCAACTCGATCTGTACCGTCAGCTCGTCAATGACCGTGATGCCCTCCAGCTCTGTAGCCGGATTCTCCTCCGCCCGCATCGCGTCGTAGCCCTTGATGAAGCGGGCGTAGGTCGTGCCGCGCGAGCCGGTGTTAGGCGAAGCGTGAAGTTCAATCGACTTCTTCACGTCCTCCGCCGTAAACGGTTCACCGTCTGCAGCCACGATCCCTTCCTTCACCGTGATCGTCCAGACCGTCTCATCCTCGCTGGCCGTGAATCCCTCCGCCAGCCGGCCCTCCAGCGTTCCGTCCTCATTCATCCAGAAGAGCGTCTCAAAGGCCATGTTGAGCATGCCCGAAACCGCGTATCCGCCTGAGGTCTCGAACGGATAAGGATAACGCTGGCCGTAGTAGGTGCCCCAGCGCAGAACCTGTTCGTCCGCCCTGGGCGTGTCCGCCGCCAGTGCAGCCCGTTCGCGCCATACCGGCGACCACGGCATATACTCGGTCGATTCGGACATCTGTGTCTCTGCCGCCGGAGCGCCTGCAGGCGGCGCACATGCCGCGCTCACCGCCAGCATCACAAGTACGATCAGACCTATCAGCAATTTGGATCTTCGGAAAGCCTTCATTTTGACTGTTCTCCTTGACTGTTTTGACTTCGCGCCCACAAGGGGCACACAATCTGAACTCTGCACAGCAAACGAATGCTCCGTCCACGCCAGGATCTTTTCTCTACGCCACCCCCTCATCGAATCCGATATCCGCGCCAGCTGAATAGCTGCTACGCCTTGAGACTGAGCGCGATGATCGCCCTCATGCTGGCGCCGTCCGGCAACCTGCCGCTCAGACGCAGCCAGTTGCCAAAATGCGCCACCTTGCCAAACGCAACCTCCTCCTCGCCAAGCGTAATGGCTGTCCCCTCATCACACCAGCGAATCCCATCCGGCGAAATCTGTACGTCTAGCGTAACGCCTTCAATGTTTCCCACGCGCTCCAGTATCCGCACGAAGAAGATCGCTTCACCCGCCCAGCCGCATTCATAGGGCTCCGTGGCGAAGCTGCCCCTCAATTCCTCACTGCGCTCGACAATGGCTGTGTAACTCTCGCGCAGCATCGCTACCACTCCCCCGAAAGAAGGACCGAATCAACGTAGAGAAATGCCCTCTTGTCGACGTCTGTTTCGACCCAGAATGCGAGGTTTAGCATGCAGTCCAGGTTGGGCATTGCAGGAATCATCATCGGCCCAACGCCGGTGACATCGTGGACGCGATCATTGCATTGCAGATGCGTGATCTGCCGGCTGGCCAGGTCCACGTCCATGCGGAGATAATACCAGTTGAATTTGGTGGCGACCTCATTGTAGCACAGGATCTGGCCTGAGTCAGGCACGTTTTCCCAGCCCGTCGGCGCCAAATGGAAGTGGGAAACCGTCTCCGCCCTGCCGCCAATATCATGAAAAGGTTCCCGCTCCCTCTTGAACTGCCAGCTGCGCACCGGCTCGCCCTCCAGTGCATTGAGATAACGCCAGTGCGGCATCCACCGGTACGCCTCATCCTGTAAGTCGAACAGAACGCCCACCGCCCGCACGTCGTCCACCGACAGCTGCAACTCGCTCGCCTCCGGCTTGAAAGTGAAGTAAGCCTCCAGCCGCACCGGCCCCTTGTGCCGCCACGTTACCCGCTTGATCGAGACGCTGATGTCCCCGGCCTTGGCCCGCGTCGCCAGTTTCATCGAATACGTGCCCTGCATAGCCCCATGCGTCCCCGTATCCCAATGCGTTCCGCTGCTCAACATCGGCGGCCGCATATCCGCGTACTGTGGCAGCATACTGTCCAGGCTGTCTTCGTAGTTCCCTATCAGCTCAACCCAGCCTCGCAGACCGCGGTTGAAGTCATCGTGATAGATGATGCGCGGCAGCGGATCAAACCGGCTAAGGCTTGGATCCGCATTCAGAATGGCTCTTGAATGTTCTTGCATTTGCTCCGTCTTTTCCGGTAGTCAATGGCGCGTGCGTGTGGTAGGCGCGTTCGGGAGGGTGGATTCAAACAATGACGCCTCAGAACAGACTTTGTAGTCCTGGTAAAGCCCCCCTTCGCCGCCTATATTCCGACAGAAATGGTTGCTTGGCACCCCCGGCTTTTTTTGGGTGGGGGAGACCAGGGGAGAAAGTAGCTGTATGGATGGGGACGAGCGAGTTTGGCCGGAGTGGGGGGCATT
>VXRG01000017.1:0-4568 GCA_009838625.1 Caldilineaceae bacterium SB0664_bin_27 | reverse complement strand
ACGCCCCCATACGCCCCATATATACCCACACAACTTGTGGCTAGACAACCACGTCTTTTTTGGGGGTGGGGAGAGCAGGGGGAGAATGAGGAGGAATGATGAGTGAGAGGCTCTTTGGCCGGAGGTGGGGGCGATACGGGAGGTGAGTTCAGGGTTTGCTGTACGACGAGAGGTATTCGGACCAGGGCTGGGGTTGAGAGGTGACGGGTTGGCCGGTGTCGGCGGCCTGCGCGGAGAGAATGTCGAGGTAGCGGTCCTGGCAGGCTTCAGCAAGCGAGTAGGCATCTTCGCCGCCGCGTACGTATGTGGCCATGCGGAGCAGGAGGTCGGCGACGGCGATTTCGTCTTCGGAGAGCTCAGCGGGTAGCGTGGGATTGCGGTACCACCATTGTTCGCCGGCCTGGATTCCCTTGAGGTAGTTGCCTTCGAGGTTGCCGTCGAGGCCGGCGCTGCAGCGGGTAAATTGGACGTTGATGGGTGTGCGGAAGTCTTGGAGGTAGGCGGCTTTGTCGTCGATGATCTCGCCGCGCTCGCCGCGCACGAGGAGGCGCTGGCCGCGGACCCACGAGAAGTATTGCTCGGATGTGAAGTCGAGGATACCGAGACGGTCGCCGAAGTCGAAGGTTGCGATGAGTTGATTGGATTGGGAGACCTCTTCTTCGAGAGGCGGACCTTGACGGGTGGGGCCCTGGAGGAGAGGCGAGGTGAAGCGGCGGGCGGTTACGGTTGCCTGTTCGGCGCCGACGCTCAGGAAGCGGCGGATGAGGCTGATGCCGTGGTAGCCGTGGCAGGCGGAGAGCTGGACCTGGCTTATGGGTCCGAGACGGCCGCTGTGGGCGAAGGCGAGGCGGGCGGCGTGGTGGGGCTGGCGATGGAACTGTTCGGCGACCTGGATGCGGGCGCCCTGCTCCTGCAGAGCCCAAAGTTCGATCATTTCTTCGACGGTGGTCGCGGGAGGCGTTTCGGAAAGGACCGGCATATCCTGTTCTACAAGCTGGCAAATGATAGTCGGATTCGCCGGCAAGGAGACGCTGGTGACGACGAAATCGGGCGTTTCGGCCGCGATCATTTCGGAGGGTGAGCGGTAGAGGTTGACGCCGTAAGCGTCGGCGAGGTCGAAAGCGCGCTGGGGGCGGCGGGCGGCGAGACCGGCGACCTGCAGTTTCTCTGGAAGGGCGCGGGCGGCGCGCAGGAACCAGTTTACGCGCCATCCGGCGCCGACGATGCCAAAGCGTGCCATTATTATTCCTCCGTTTGTGCGAGGTGGAGCGGCCGGTTGTTTTGCTGCGGACGAGGGGGTAGTCGGCGTCCGTTGCGACCGCCGCCCTGGCCGGTGTAGGGGAGGCCAGGCTGCCAGTCGACGGGAGGCGGGGACGTATAGGCGTCGAGGGGAAGGGAAACGGGTACGCCGCCGTTGCGACAGGAGACGTAGGCGGCTTCGCAGAGCTCAAGGGCGGCCAGTGAACCCTCGGCGATCGCGTAGTCCGGCTGTGCCCGGTCCATCTGCGCGGCGAGATTTTCAAGATGGTACTGGTGAAGGACGGTTGGGCCCGGAACGAATTCGAACAGCCGGCCTTGCGGAAATTCGGCGTTCAGGATGCGGTAGCGGGGTTCCCAGCCGTAGAAGTCTATCGTCCCGAGCGTGCCGACCAGCCTGAAAAGTGTATTCTCGACCGGTTCCGAGAAGGTAACGTAGTCGCCGGTATTCATGACGACGCGGGTGCCGGAGGTGGTCTGGGCGTAGGTGACGGCGAGCGTTTCGACCTGCATGCTGTCGCGATATGTGCGGGTGCTGGCATCGCAGGCGGCCAGAACGTATTCGATGGGCTCGCGCCTGGTCAGTTCGACGAAAAAGTTGAGCCAGTGGATGCCGGCGTTGATGATGTCCCAGCCACCGCACTGGATTTCGACGAGTTTGAGCTGGCCGATCTCGCCGGCGTGGACGCGTTTGAGGACCTGGGTGCTGTGGTCGGCGACGAGGAGCCCATGGGGTACGGCCATGGGCAGGTTTCTGGCGCGAATGCGCTCGAGGATCTGGCGGCCAGCGGCGAAAGTGTCGGCCAGCGGTTTTTCGACAAGGATGCCCTGGAGAGGGAGTTGCAGCGCGGCCCGGGTGACCTCGAGATGGGAGGGCGGCCAGGTGGAGACGCAGACGATGTCGGTGGGGCATGCTGCGAACAGTTCGGCATAATCCGGAAAGGTGCGGACACCAGGGTACATCTCCTGAACGGCAGTGCGGGCTTCGGCCTTGATGTCGGCGACGGCGACGAGGTCGAATCGGGGGGAGTCGGAGAGGGCGGCCATGCTGACTCTGCCGCCGACGCCGGCGCCGATGACTGCAGCGGTGTATTGGTGAGACACTTTGTTTGCTCCCTAGTGCGTATTGCGTATTGCGTTTTTGTGCTGAGAGAGATGACGGCGAGCCAGGGTTTGTGGGGCTACCTTTCTCTCCACGGCATTCTCCAGAGACCGAGGGACATGGCGACCAGGGCGATAACAGAAAGTATTACCACTTCCGCCCAAACGTCTGCCCTGCCCGACAGCGACTTTTCGATGGCGTCGGCAGCATAGCGCAGAGGCGAGATGTAGCCAATCAGCTTCATCAGAAGGGGGGCCTGGTCCATTGTGAAGTAGACGGGCGAGAGGGCGGCCAAGACGAGGGACAGGAGGCCGGTGGCGATGTTGCCGGCCTGCGCTGACGGGGCAAAGCTGACGAAAAATAGTGTGAGGCCGCTGACAGCGAGCACGGTGAGGACGAGAGAGGGAGCCAGTCCCCATCTCAAATCGATGTCGATCCCGGCCACCAGGGCGAAAGCGAGCAGAATGACTACGGTTATCACGCCCGAAATTGCGGAGTGGGCGAGCGAACCGAGAATATATGCGCCCTTGGAGACAGGCATGGTGATGAGCAGACGGAGCGTGCCGGTAAACCGCTGGCCCACAAAGTTCTGCCCGACGAGCATGCCGACTGAGAATGCGACGCCAAAGATGAGGGTGCCGGCAAGCAGGCGGCGGAGGACCTGGGGGTCGTCGGGGGCGATGGCTTTGGTGACGTAGAACCAGGGCAGCGGGAAGGCAACGGCGAGGAGGACGGTCAAGTACCAGTGCTGGAGGGAAGGGAGGAAGTTCAGCTCGAAGACGCTGAACGAATCGGAGATAAATTTGCGAAAGCCGCCGGTCGCGTAGGGGAGAACGGGGAGGTTGGAGACGGAATCGTAGTGTTCAGGCATCGGCGGTTGGCCCTTCTTTCAGCCGTCCTTTGCCATCGGTCAGGCCGAGATAGACGTCTTCCAGCGTTGTCCGAGAGACGGCGTATTCACGAATGCCCAAGGACTGGACCTGCTGGAGGAGTTCGGTGTCGCTGGCGCCGTAGAGGACCTCGGTGCGGCCGTCTGCCAGGTAGCTGACCTTAAAGTCGAAGCCGTGGGCGGCGCGGAAGTTGGCAATTGTGTCGAGGGCCAGCAGTGAGCCGTCGTGGATGATACCGACCCTGTCGCTGAGCAGTTCGGCCTCCTCCATTGAATGCGTCGTCAGGAGGACGGTGGCGCCCCTGCGTCGGTAGTCGCGGAGGAGTTCCCACAAGTCGCGGCGGGACTCGGGGTCGAGACCGACACTGGGCTCGTCGAGGACGAGGAGAGGGGGCTCGGCCAGCATGGCGATCCCGACCAGGAGGCGGCGGCGGAGCCCCCCTGAAAGATGTTCAGCCGGCTTGTCCTTGTGTTCTTCCAGCCCAAGGTCGGAGACGAGCTGGGCGGCGCGGCTGGATGCGATCGATGGAGGCAGACCGCGCAGCTTGCCGAGGATGCGGAAGTGGTGGCGGACGGTGAGACCGAAGTAGAAGTTGGTCTCCTGGGGGATTACGCCCATGCGGGCTTTGGCTTCGTTGGGGTGCGAGACGGCGTCGAGTCCGAAAACGCGGACTTCGCCGGAGGTCGGCAGGAGCTCGGTCGTGATCTGACGAACGAGAGTGGTTTTGCCGGCGCCGTTTGGGCCAAGGATGGCGAGCAGCTCGCCTGGCTCGACGGTCAGGGTTATGTCGCGATTGGCCCAGGTCCCGCTGCGGTAGCGCTTATTGAGGTTTCGTACTTCGACTGCGGCGGCCAACATGCGCCTCGGGTTGAGGATGGGGTGCGGTGAACTGCAGTGGCCTGGATATAGGCTGTGTTGCCGGGACAGTTCCGCCTTTGCATTCCATGATAACCTGAAAAGGGTGCGGGGATCAAGGGATTTTTGGGCGGGGAGTGCAGTCCAAAATGGGGGTGAGATTCAGGCTACTCTGGGGAGTTATACCGGAATCCACAGCCCGCTACTCAGGAGCATCACAAATCTGTGATGCTCCCCGAATTTGGATGAAATTCATATACTTCGGCAGCCATTCAGGCTTGGGGCGTTTCCTTCTGCTAAATTCTGGAAACCTGTACAACATTGGCAGACCGCCAACCGCGAAGAGCCGCATTTCCTCGCCGACTTTCCGAACAGAATCAGCTCGAAAACACGCTCCCGTAGCGCCCTGATTTCCCCCGATTTTTGCATGAAAGTGATGCATCCCTAGTGATGCACTGCTTTCG
>VXRG01000081.1 GCA_009838625.1 Caldilineaceae bacterium SB0664_bin_27 | reverse complement strand
CCCTCAGTCAAATTCTGTCGCCCCGCCCTCCCAGAATTGTGCATATTCCGCGCCAATCGTGTAGACTGTCACCGGCTCCGCCCACCAGCGTCATACAGTTCACCCGAACTGTGCCATACATAACACTTCAACCTTTTTCACCCGCACAGGAGTCCAGAATGCTTCGCAGTCGTATCCGCACACTTTCAGTTCTCACCGCGCTCCTCGCCCTCCTCGTCATGACCGCCTGCGTCGCCGCCCCCGCCGCCGATTCCGGCGATATGGCTGCCGGCGAGATGGCCGATGAAGGCTACCCGGAGGAGATGATTATCGGCATGGGCGCCCTGCCCGTCACGCTCGTGGGCAACACGGTCCCATCGCTCCAGTCCCGTATCTTCTCCAAGCTGCTCTATGACACACTTGCCGTCCTGAACGAAGAGACCGGCGCCATCGATCCCGTCCTGCTCGAATCCATGGAGCTGGTCGACGATCTCACCGTCCGGATCGTCATCAAGGAAGGCATTGAATTCCATAACGGCGAAGTCCTCACCGCGCCGGGCCTTGCCAAGAGCTTCGAGCTCCTCAGGGATGCGGACCCGCAGAAGTTCACCTGGTCCTTCCGCCAGCTCAACGACTACGAGTCCTACGAAGTGATCGACGACTACACCATGGAGTTCACGCTCCTCGAACCGATCGATCGCTGGGCCAACCTTTTCGCCAACCACATGCCGCTGGCGCCGGACCATCTTGAAGCGGTCGGCCTTGACGGTTACATCGAGGAACCGGTCGGCACCGGCCCCTACAAGTTCTCATCGTGGCAGCGCGACAGCTACATCACCCTCGAACGCTGGGAAGACTACCCCGGCGGCGTCCCCGTCATTGAAAAGGTGACCTTCCGCCACATGCCGGAAGCGGCCGTGCGCGTCGCGGCCCTGAAGAGCGGTGAGATTCACATCGCCGCCCACGTGCCCCCGGACCAGATCGAAAGCCTGACGGCCGACGGTTTCGAGCTTTACGCCGGTGACAGCATGCAGAGCATGTACGTCGGCATCAACATCTACGGCCGCAACGAGATCCTGAATGACGTGCGCGTGCGGCAGGCCATGCTCTACTCCGTCGACCTCGACGGCATGTGGAACACGATCGCCGGCGGTTTCGGCACCAAGCTGGACTGCCAGATCGTCGCCCCCGGCGGCTTCGGCTACAACGAGAATGTCCAGACCTATCCCTACGATCCTGAGAAGGCCAAAGCGCTGCTCACGGAGGCCGGCTATCCCGACGGCTTTACGGTCACGGGCTCCGCGACTACCGGCCGCTACTTCCGCGACCGCACCTTCATGGACGCGCTTGCGGCGCAGTGGGCCCAGGTCGGCATCACCGTCGAGATGGAGTACCCCGAGTCCTCCGTCTGGCTGCAGGAGCTGATCGACCAGACGCTGCCGCCGATCATGAACATCGGCCTCAACTGGTACCTGAGCGACAACACGACCTCCATGTGGGGCCCGGTCGGCGACTCCTCCCCCGATCCCGCGTTCCTTGATATGAGGGCTGCCAAGAGTGTCATCGTCGATCCGGTCGAACGCGAAGCCGTGGTCAAGGATATTGCCGAATACATCTGCGACAACGCACAGGCACTGCACGCCTACACGATTCCGGCCCTCTACGCGCTCAGCCCGGGCCTGCCGGATCTGACCTTCAGCAAATCGTTCGAGATCTTCATCCCGACCGAATAGGGAACAGCGAGAAGAAAGTGAAGAGGAGTGAGTAGAGAGAGCAGGAGGATTACTCTCTCTCACTCCTCTTTCTACCTATGCGCGCATTCGTCATTCGCCGCCTGCTGCAGGCGCTCCTTGTCATATTCATGGTTGTAACGCTGGTCTTCTTCCTGATCCGCGTGTCCGGCGATCCCGCCAGCCTGGGCGTCAACCTGGACCCGAACCGCACTCCCGCGGAGATCAAGGAGGAGTACGAGGAGATCCGGCGCAAGATGGGGCTAGACAAGCACCCCGTCATCCAGTACGTCGTTTTCTGGCAACGCACGCTGCAGCTTGACTTCGGCCACTCCTTCCGCTACGGCGTGCCCACCACGACCGTCATCTTCGAACGGCTGCCCAACAGTCTGCGCCTCGGGGGCGCCGCTCTCGTGCTTGGCATCGTCCTCGGCCTGCCTCTCGGTATCGTCGCCGCGCTGCGCCGCGGCAGCATCGTCGACACCGCCGCCACCATGGGCGCGGTCCTCGGTATCGTCACGCCGCAGTTTTTTCTCGCCATCGTCCTCATCATCATTTTTTCCGTCCAGCTCAGGCTGTTGCCAACATCGGGCGTCGGCACGTGGAAGCACCTGATCCTGCCTGCCGTCACCCTTTCCACCGGCCTCATTGCCACGGTCGCCCGCATCGCCCGATCCGGCATGCTTGAGGCACTCGGCCAGGACTATGTGCGCACGGCCCGCGCCAAGGGCCTGGCGGAGCGCGCCGTCATATTCGGCCACGCGCTGCGCAACGGCAGCCTGTCGGTCATCACCGTCACGCTCTCATCCCTGCCGCATCTGATCGGCACGGTGGTCGTCGTCGAAGTGGTCTTCTCGTGGCCCGGCGTGGGCAACCTGATGGCGCAGTCGGTCATGGCCCGCGACTATCCCGTCGTTTTTCTGGACGTGATTCTTTTTTCCGTGCTGACCGTCGTTACTTTTTTGATCATGGACCTGGTCTACGTGATGGTCGATCCAAGAGTCCGACACCGCTAACGCCACCGGCCCGTCCACCGTCAATGCGCCAGCAACAATGTCCACCTTCATAGAGCAAAGAAGCATCCTGGCCCGCAACCCGCACCGCAGTTTGTGGGGCGAGGCGTGGACCCACCGCCAGGGCATCGTCGGCGGCTTCCTCCTCCTCCTCTTCGCCTTCATGGCCATCTTCGGCCCCCTTCTCGCGCCCCACGATCCCATAGCGATCGACCTCGGCAACCCCTTCGCCAAACCGTCCTGGCTCGACTTCGAAAACGGCAAAGGTCTCATGGGCACCGACAACCTCGGCCGCGACGTATTCAGCCGCGTTCTCGTCGGCTCCCGCATCTCCCTCCTCATCGGCTCCACCGCCACCATCGTCGGCATCATCACCGGTATCGTCATGGGCCTGATCGCAGGCTACCGCGGCGGCCTGGCCGGCGACATCATCATGCGCGTTGCCGACACCCAGACAGCGATCCCCTTTCTTGTCCTGCTGATCGCCGCGGTCGCCTTCATCGGCGGCGGGCTCCTCAACATCATCCTCTTCCTGGGTATCGGCGCCTGGGTCGGCTATGCCCGCCTGATCCGCGGCGAAGTGCTCAGCCTGCGCGAGCGTGACTTCGTCGATGCGGCACGCGCCATCGGCGCCGGCGACCTCCGCATCATGTTCCGCCACATCCTGCCCAACGCGGTGGCGCCCGTCATCGTCGCCGCCTCCCTCTCGTTCGGCTCCATGATCCTCACCGAGTCCGCCCTCAGCTTTCTGGGCTTCGGCGTCTCCACTCTGATCCCTACCTGGGGCAAGATGGTGGCTGACGCCCGGGACTACATCACCACCGACTGGCATCCCAGCGTCTTCCCCGCCCTCGCCATCATGCTCGTCGTTCTCGGCGCCAACCTGCTCGGCGACTGGCTGCGCGACATATTCGATCCCCGTCTGCGCGGCCGCCAGAGCTGAACTGCAGTGGTTAGTGGTTAGAGGCGGCGGGGCTGGGGGAGCGAGAGCGGAGGCAAGGCCCGGCCAGGCGTTTCGGGCGGCTTCCCAGGAAATAGACGAGATAAGATGCGATTGCCCTGGCAAGACCTTTGGGGGTGCAGTCCAAAATGGGGGTGAGCTATACTGATAGGGAGATTGGGAGAGAAGA
>VXRG01000101.1 GCA_009838625.1 Caldilineaceae bacterium SB0664_bin_27 | reverse complement strand
TATGGTGCCGTAGATGCCGCCCATGTTCATCCCGTCGTACACCCGCACTGCAACCGCATTCTGGCCCTTGTATTTGACCGCCTCGCTTATATCGAGGATGAAGGGGGTATTCCATCCGTAGTGTTCCCCCACGAAGATCCCGTTGACGTACACATAGGCGTTGTTGTCCACGCCGCCGAAGGCCAGATGCACCGGCCGGCCTTCCTCCGCGTCCACCTCAATCCAGGCTCGGTACCAAGCTCCCTCGTCGTAGCCTTCGTAGCCCTGATCCTCCCAAGCCTGCCCAATGTCGATATCGGCCCAGTCCGTATCGTCGAAATCGGCGGAGCTCAGGATGGGGTCTTGGTCCCCTTGGTACTCCTCTGGGTAGGGGTAAAATTTCCACTGCACGGGCACCTCGGCTACCTTGTTATAGGCGTAGGGAATGCGCGGAGGCCGGTGAGCATAGCGGCTATAGCGCTTACCGCTGGCGAAATGGTCTTTGAAAACCGGCCAGCCTCCTCCCTCCACCATCTCCAAATGCCCGCCCCGGTTGACGGCAAAGTTGTCTGTCTCCACTTCGTCCGTGGGTTGATGTACATTGATCAGGCCGTACACGCCTCCCATGTTTACCCCGTCGTACACAAACAGTGCCACAGTATTCTCGCCGTCGCGCACGACTTGGTCGCTAATATCGAGGATGAACGGCCGGTCCCATACGAGGTGCAGGCCGACCCATTGGCCGTTGACGTACACATAGGCATCCTTATCTACTCCGCCGAAGGCCATGAGCACTGGCCGGCCTTCCTCGGCGTCCACCTTAATCCGGGCCCGATACCAAGCCCCCTCGTCGTGGCCTTCGTAACCCTGATCCTCCCAGGCCTGTCCAATGTGGATAGTAGCCCAGTCCGAATCGTCGAAGTCTGGGGTGACATAGGCGGTGGGCTGCTGCTGAGGATACCTGCTCTCATCGAGGCGGAATTTCCACTGCACGGGCACCTCGGCCACCTCTTCATAAGCGTAGGGGATCACTGGAGGCGTGTAGGCGTAGTGATAGTAGTGCTGATCCGATCCACGTATGATCCGCTCGGAGCGTGGGGACCTGATCCACTCGAAGTGGAAGCCTTGCCGCTGGATGGTCTCCAACTGTCGCTCTAGCTGCTTCTGCTGCCGCTCTAGCTGCCGCTGGAGGGCCTCCATCTGCCGCTCGGCCTGTTTCATCTGCTGCTCCATCTGCTGTTGAGCGGCTTCTAACTGTCGGCGCACCTGCTCGCCGATGAACGCCGAGTCGGCACTGGTGCTCCGCTCGGTCTGCTCCACTCGCCGCTTGGTCGGCTCCGTTAGCTGCTTGAGTTTTTCCATCTGCCGTTCGGTCTGCCGCTGGATGGCTTCTAGCTGTCGCTCGGTCAGTTCCTTCTGCTGCTTAGCCCGCTCCATTACCTGCTGCAACTGCCGGCGGATATAGGATTCAGAGGCAGTACGGTGGGACGGTTGCTCGATCACTGCCTCGCGCTGGTGGGTCGATCCCAGACGACGTGCCGCCTCCGCTCCCACTTGCGGCTGGTCGGGGTATTTGTCGCGTACGGCTTCGTAAGTCTGGCGCGCCTGTGCCAGCCCCAGCTTCTCCTGGCACACCCCGATGCGTAGCTGCGCCCGGGCCGCCATCTTTTCGTCTCCCTCGCCCTTTTCGTGTGCTTCAATCACTTGCTGGTAGAGACGAATAGCCTCCTTTAGATTGCCCTCGCCCTTCTCCTGCGTGAGGGCCGCCTGATAAGTCTCCTCGACGCTGCTGGCCAGTAGGCCGCTGGCAGTCAGCAATACGCAACTGAGGAAAATTGCGGTAACGCGCGCCATGATGGACCTCCTCGTTCAGGTGGGTGAATGCGCGGTTGTGCGCTCACCTTTGAACCTAAACGCTGACCTTGTCCGAGTTGTCATGGTTTTGTCATGGATGTGCAAAAAGGTTGTACTTTCTGGCCTTACTCTACAAAGCGGTATCCGACTCCGTGTACCGTGAGGATGTGGCGTGGCTGGGCCGGGTTGGCCTCCAAGCGGTTGCGCAATTCGGCGATGTGGTTATCTACCGTGCGCGTGGTGGGGTACACTTCGTAGCCCCACACCTGTTCGAGAATCTGCGCTCGGGTCAAGGCACGACCCTTGCTTTCCCATAGAAGGCGCAGTACGCCAAATGCCTTGGGGGACAGATGCACGGCTTGGCCATCCACGGTCGCCTCGTAGCGGTCGAAGTCGATCCGCGCTTGTCCGAACTCCAGCACTGTGCCCGCGGCTGGTGCCGACGCGCCCCGTCGCAACACCGCTTTGATCCGGGCCATGAGTTCGCGGACGCCCACCGGTTTGGTGACGTAGTCGTCAGCCCCCAACTCCAAGCCCAGGACTTTATCGACTTCTTCGCCGCGCGCCGTGAGCATGATGATGGGCGTGGCCGCTCCCTGCGCCCGCAGACGACGGCACACTTCGTATCCATCCATCGTGGGCAGCACCACATCGAGCAGAATCAGATCCGGCTGCCAAGCCAAGGCCCGCTCCAGCCCTTCGGCTCCATCGGCGACCGCCTCGGCCTCGTGGCCTTCAAAGATCAGATTATCGACCAGCACTCGGGCGATGGCCGCTTCGTCTTCTACTACCAGAATTTTAGGCATGGGCGTTGTCCTCAGTATGCACCGGGAAGTACAGACGGAATACACTGCCTCCACCCGGCCGGTTGGCGGTTTCCACCCGACCCTCGTGCGCCTCGACCACGTTTTTGACTAGAGACAATCCCAAGCCTGTGCCCGCCGTGCTGGCCGCGTTGGCCCCCCGATGGAATTGCTCGAAGATGCGTTGCTCCTCACCTGCGGGGAGGCCGATGCCTCGGTCGGCTACTTCGACAACCACCTCAGCGCCGCGCTGTTCCACGGCTAGGCGGATGGCCTTGTGCTCGGATGAGAACTTGACTGCGTTGCCCAAGATGTTGGCTACCGCACCTTCCACCGCTTCTTGATCGGCCAGTACCGGAGGCAGTTCCGCAGCAATAGCTTCCTCCACCTCAAAGCCTTCCGCAGTGAATACTCCGCCAAAGGTCTCCAGCGCGGCCCGAGCCACAGTCCCTAGGTTGCAAGGTTGGCGCTGATAGGTCCGGTCGCCGCGCTCAATGCGGGCGAAATCGAGCACATTATCGACCAAACGCGACAGGCGTTGGCTTTCGTGCAAAAGGGTAGTCAGATAGTCTTGCATCTGTTCGGTCGATCGGTAGCGGCCCATGAGCAGGGTCTCGGCGTACATGCGGATAGACGTGAGCGGAGTGCGCAGCTCGTGCGATACATTGGCGACAAATTCGGACCGCAGGCGGGCTACCTGCACCTCGCGCCCAGCGTCTCGCAGGATCATAAGCCCACCTAAAACCACGGATACAGCTAAGGCGAAAATGCCGCCGCCCACCAGATAGTTGCGCGTGCGGTAGTACCCAGTGGTCGCAGAAGTATCGGCCGCCCAGATCCCCAGACGGACTCGATCCATCCAGCGGCTGGCCGGCCCGGTCTCGTAGATAGCCTCCCGATGCGCGGTTAGGAAAGCGGCCTCTGCGTCGGCGTCGAACAGGGCAAGGGTAAAACCCCGCTCCACTAGATCCTGCACTTGCTCCTGCACTAGGGCAGTCAGCGCGGCCCAGTCGAATAGGATTCCCACTGCGCCTCCATCTTCAGCCGCACCCAGGTATATGAGGTAACTCGTGCTGTCGTCTCCTACTCCCGATATATAACCCTGCTTCCGGGCTCTGGCCCATTGATTTTCCACTACGGGACCAAAGCGCAGAGCAAAATCAAGGGCCTTCTCGATCAGGGCCAATCTCTCCAGCAGAACGGGACGGTCTTCCATGTTCGCCAGCCGATCTTGGGCCAACGCCCGGGCTTCTTGCAGAGCCTGCCGGCAGCCAGTGTAGAGGGGATAGCGGCCTTTGAGCAGCGCCTCGGTCCAAGCCATCAGACTGGCTTGGGCCTGCTCGGGTG
>VXRG01000116.1 GCA_009838625.1 Caldilineaceae bacterium SB0664_bin_27 | reverse complement strand
AACGCAAATCTGGCTCTGTCCAGGGGGCTTGGGCCATGAGTTGCTGCACCACAAAGGACTCCAACAGATGCCCCATGCGGTCTCGATGATTGAGCCAATCGGCCGCGGTCAGGTCGGCGAGGGTTGCTGCCAGCCCGCTGTCGAGCAGATGGATCTTCGGTGTTTTGACGAGCCGTTTGGCCGGGTTGCGGTGCCACGCGGGCAGGCGTCGCACCAGAAAGAGCCGTTCGAGTACGGCAATGTAGTGATCTACTGTGGCCCGGTGCAGGTTGAGGGTATTGGCCAGATTGCAGGTGTTCAATAGTTCGGCGTTGCGCAAGGCCAACAACTCTAGCAGACGCGCCAACTCCTGGGCATCCTTAACCCGCGCCACGTCTTGCACATCCCGCTCGATGATGCTGCGTAGATACTGCCGATGCCATTGCCGGGCGCGGCTAGGCGTGCGGGTCAGCGGCTCGGGATAGCCGCCCGCTACCAGTCGCTCCGGCAGCGACGGCCCGGTAGGCTCCGCCTTGGCCCGGATACCCGGTTTGAGTGCGCCAGTCAGCAGGTCGCTGAGGAAACGCCCGGGCTGGCGCTCTTTTTCCGCTTCGGTCAATGGGTGCAACTGCGCCATCTCCATCCGTCCCGCCAGGGATTCGGTAATGGTCGGCACCAGCAATAGATTGCCCGAGCCGGTCAGCAGGAAACGCCCGGGATGGCGATTCTGATCCACGGCGCGTTTGATGGCCGAGAGCAGGGCCGGTACCCGTTGCACTTCGTCCAAGGTCACTGCCTCCGGTAGGCTGGCGACGAAACCGTCCGGATCGACCCCGGCGGTTTGGTAGTAGTTGTGCTCGTCTAAGCTGACGAACGCACGGTCAGGCGCGAGTTGTTGAGCTAGCGTAGTTTTCCCGCTTTGCCGCGGCCCAAGCAGACAGACCACCGGCGTGTCGGCTAAAGCCTCTCGGAGGACGGGTGCCAGCGAGCGGGGAAACAGGGAACGGTCAGCGTCCATTTGTCGGTTAGGATAGCGTCCAATTATCGATTAAGGAAGCGTCCAATTGTACAATGACAATCTAGGAAAAGAGGATGCGGAGATCAAGATGAAAAGCTGAATTCGGCTAGATCGAACAGGGCTACAGGCGTGGAAATAGAGGACGGTTGACGGCCATTTGCCGGATGGTAGCTGTATTCCTCGACGGTTTGTTTAGGAAGCGTCGATAGGAAAGATTGTGCTTTTGATTTGTCCCCACGTACTCGCTTTCATCAGTATCTCGCCTGAACCACACGAACCAGTCAGGGGATCGTCAATCCAGCGCACTATCCGCCAGAGTCCCTTCCCGTCATATCGTACCTTGAAGGTCATAGGCTGATCGACGTGATACCCATCGCCGTGCTCGTCGAGCATCCGCATTAGCACCCGACCGCTGAAGACCTCCCAGTCTTCGTCGGGATGGGCGTCGGGGTCTCCGGGAAAGGTTTCCGGGTGTTCAGAGCCGAGTTCCTGCCAGCGGAGTAAGAAGTGAAAGTCGTAGTGGAATTCGCTAAAAATATCGAAGAGGGCCTTTTCGGTGGACGAGGAATCCTCGCGGTCGTCGCGGCTGCCGACAATGATGTTCAGTTCTGTTTCTAGGTCGTTATAAAAGACTATATCGCCTAGGCAATCGAATTCGGTGAACTGGAAATCCTCGTCCAGCAAGGTCTCGTACAGGGGTTTGTCGCGGTCCCGCATGGCCCGGTCTAAGTTGTCCAGGAGTTGCTCCGGGGTATTGGCTGGCGGTGCGTCCTCTGTTTCTGGAACGGGAACGGGCATGATAGGAAAAGGCCCGCGTTCACACGAACATACGGCAACCACAACAACGGCCACAACGGTCCAATAATACATTATTCTACTCCGGCCATTTCGAATCAATGATAAGCAGGACGACAAATCACTTTTTAGATAACGGCCTATGCCCTGTTGTGGTTCCATCGTTTACCCGTTGTTTTAGACTCGCCCACGCTCATGCGCCACTCTCAAACGAGGAAAAATTGCCCATGAACGAAAATGAGAAATACCTGTTCGACCTCAACGGCTACCTAGTCGTAAAGGGGGCTCTGAGAGCGGATCAGGTAAGTGCCCTGAACGAGGCCATTGACCACAACCGGGACAAAATCCATATCCGCACTCGCGAGCAGGCCCTAGACGGCAGTCTCAAAGAGCAGGGCGGACGGGCGGCGGCGGGCTTGAAGGGGACCCACGGCCGGGGAGACTTTGGCGGCTTTCTGTTCTGGGAAGAACCGTGGGGCAGGCCCTTCCGCGATCTCATTGCTGCGCCCTTTGCCATGCGCGCCATGCTGGCGACTATTGGGCCGCGCTTCCGCCTAGGGGGAACGGCAGGACTGACCATGACCAAAGGCAGCGAGGGCTTTATTTTTCACGGCGGTGGTACGCCGGAACTCGAGCACATGGGCGAGTGTTTTTACCACCGTTTTGAAAACGGGCGCATGCGCAACGGCCTGATGTCGGTCAGTTATAGCCTGACCGATACCGGGCCAGAGGACGGCGGCTTCGCCTGCATCCCCGGCAGTCACAAGGCCAACTTTCTGTGCCCCCTAGGGGTGCGCCGACTCGAAGTGGACCTGGAGGTGGTCAAGCACATTGCCCTACGGGCGGGAGATGCCGTGATTTTCACCGAAGCCCTGACCCACGGGACCCTGCCTTGGAAGGCCGACTTTGAGCGGTGTTTGTTGCGCTATCTGTACGCTCCGGCTATTCACACCGGCGGGTTTTCTGGCGGGGAATTCGCCGCGTACGAGCACGAACTCACTCCGCTCCAGCGCGTCATGGTGGAACCGCCCTACCATCCCGGCGATGTCGATATCGCCGGGATGCTGGAGGAGGAGATTTCCTGATCACTAGGAGGTGATATGCCAACGATTCAGGACCACATCTCTCTCGACGCACTCACCGAAGGCACCTTGAGCACGCTGAAGGCGATCGGCGTTGATGACATTGCCGTCATGCATCCAACGCCGCCCGAGCCCGGAGAGGACCAATCCCCGCTGTGGCGCGATGTGCGCCGCACGGTGGAGGCCCACGGCATGCGGTTTTTCAACATTGGCCTGCGGCCGCACCCTTCGATCACGCTGGGCCGCGATGGCCGGGATGAGCACATCGAAAGGTGGTGCGCCCTCATCCGCAGCTTGGGCGCGGCGGGTGTGCCGAGCCTGACGTACAATTTCCGCGGCATTGGCAACTTCCGCACGGAGTCGGCCGTGGGGCGCGGGGGTGCTCGCTACAGCACGTTCGACTTTGCCGAGTTCCAGGCCAATCCCCAGTTGCATCCCGACCAGCGGATTGCGGAGGGCGACCTACGCGCCAATTTGCGCTATTTCATGGAGCGCATCACGCCGGTGGCCGAGGAGTGCGAGGTGCGTCTGATGATGCATCCCGACGACCCGCCGCGCCACGATCCACTGGGCGGGGCCGCGCGCGTGCTGTCGTCGCTGGATGACTTTGAGCGCCTCTTTGATATGGTGCCGAGCGAGGCCAATGCGATGTTGTTCTGCCAGGGGTGCGTGGCCGAGATGGGCGAGGACATCCCGGCGGCCATCCGCCGCATGGCCGGCCTCGGCAAGATCGGCACCGTGCACTTCCGCAATATCCGCGGCGGACCCGCGCGCTTTGAAGAGGTATTCCTCGACGAGGGCGACGCGGATATGTATGCCATGATGCGGGTTTACGCCGAAGTCGGGTACGACGGGCCGTTCATGCTCGACCACACGCCGGGTTTGCAGGATGCGTCGGCGGCCTGGGCCGGCCGGGCCTATGCCATTGGTTTTATTCGGGCGACGATGCAGGCGGCGTACCGCTGAGGTCGAGCTCACTCACGCCGGACAGACCAACTCCTTTTCGAGGAGGTCTTGATTGACTGCGTAGTTTACCGGCACCTCGATTAGATGGACGCCCGGCGCAGCGAGGCACTCGCGCATGGTCGGCAGCAGATCGTCGGCTGCGCCGACGCGGTGCCCG
>VXRG01000002.1 GCA_009838625.1 Caldilineaceae bacterium SB0664_bin_27 | reverse complement strand
CGGTGCGAAAGCAGTGCATCACTAGGGATGCATCACTTTGTGCAAAAAATCGGCCTAAAAGCGGCGGCAAGGGAGGCGCCGCGGGAGCGTGTTTTCGAGCTGATTCTGGCCGCAAAATCGGCCCGGAAATGCGGTTGTTCGCGGTTAGTGGTCTGCTAGAGTTGCACAGGTTTTGTATAAGTTTTGTACAGGTTTCCAGAGTTGAGCAGGGAGGGAAGGCCCCAAGCTTGGGTGCCTGCCGATGTATATGAAACGCGTCCAATTTTGGGTTGTATAACAAATTTGAGATGCTCCAGGGTAGCGGGCTGTCGATCCCGGTATAACTCCCCAGAGTAGTCTGATTCTCGCCCCCACTTCGGCCTGTACATGATTTAAAGATGCGATGCAATACGCCCGCCGCAATACGCAGTTCCGCTAGTTGCTCTTCCTCGTGAAAAGTCGAGTGTCTCTACTGCTTCCCTGCCAGCCAGCGCGCCGCTTCCTTGGCAAAGTAGGTCAGTATCATATCCGCGCCAGCCCGTTTGATGCTGGTCAGGCTTTCCAGGGCGCACTTCTCCAGATCGAGCCAGCCATTGGCCGCGGCCGCATGCAGCATCGCATATTCGCCGCTCACCTGATACGCGGCTGTGGGCAGGTTGAACTCCTCCCGCACGGCTGCCAGCACATCCAGATAGGGCAACGCAGGTTTGACCATAATCATGTCCGCCCCCTCCGCCACGTCGAGCGCAACTTCCTTCAACGCTTCGCGCCGGTTGGCCGGGTCCATCTGATACTGGCTGCGGTCGCCAAATGAAGGAGGGCTCTCGGCAGCCTCGCGGAAAGGCCCGTAAAAGCTGCTGGCGTACTTGGCCGCGTAGCTCAGAATCGGCACATGCTCCAATGCAGCCTCGTCCAGCGCACTGCGGATCGCCCCGACCATGCCGTCCAGCATCGCCGACGGCGCAATGATGTCCGCGCCAGCTTCGGCGTGAACAACCGACGCCCGTCCCAGCAATTCCAGAGTCGGGTCGTTGAGCAGATAGCCCTCCGGCAGCGCGGTGTTATAGCTGTCCACTGTCGGTTCATTGATGATTCCGCAATGGCCGTGATCGGTATATTCACAGAAACACATATCAGAGATAACGATCAGGTCCGGCGCTGCCTCCTTCAGAGTTTGAATCGCCTCGGGCACCACCCCGTGGGGATTGAAGTTGTCGCTTCCACACCAGTCCTTTTCCGCGGGAATGCCGAACAGGAGCACCGCGGGAATGCCCAGCTCCAGAACCGATTCGGCCTCCCTGTCCAATTCGTCTACCGAAAGCTGAAACTGCCCCGGCATAGAAGCGATCGGGCGGCGCTCGCCTTGGCCGTAGCGCACGAACAGCGGATAAATGAAGTCGGCCGGTGAGAGCGTTGTCTCACGCACCATTCTCCGCAGCGCGGGGCTGATTCGCGTCCTTCGCGGGCGCAGTACCGGCTCCGCAGCAGCCGCATGACCGTTGATGGTAGTCTGCACAGGCTGTAAGGTGTTCATAGTTTTACCGCCATGTTCACTTCAAACTGGTGTGCAGGCGATTCCGCCTCCGCCATTCGCTCCGTATTCATTTGAGTTGACCCCAAAAGAGATTCGTCTCGTACGGGAAAGCTAGCAAACCGTCCTTCTGGCGCCGTTCAAATAGGGCCCACAGCTCTCGGACGAACCACCCGTGTCGCCGGTCGGACGGCAGAGGCGCATAGGAAGATGAGAGCGCTCGCCCTCGAAATTGGTCCCAGGTATAGGTATTTGTCTCCCGCCTCGCGCATCGCCGAGTTCGGCTCCACCCCAGTCACGTCGCAACCAAGCTCGACGAATCGCTCAGCCAGGAAACCTGTTCCTGAGCCGACATCGGCCACTCGCCTGCTGCTGGTAAGACCAATCTGTTTCTGCAGGAATGGGATTATTTCCTGGGGATAGCGCGGCCGGTATCTGAGATAACTCTCGACACGACCGTCGAAGCGGGCGCTGGAATCCAATTCCGTCATCGCCGGCGACTGGCGAAATGAGACTTCAGGCTCTGTACCAGGCCCTCGACGGTGCGACTCTCGGCCACAACCTGTACGGGCAGGTCATGCCGCCGCGCTGCTTCCGCGGTCATCGGACCGATGCAGGCTACGGTCACATCGCAAAGCATGCCGGCATCACCGCTTTCAGCCTTGAGTCTGCTTACAAAATTGTGAACTGTCGATGCGCTCGTAAACAGGACGACGTCCACGTCCCCCTGCCAGAAATGCCGCGGTAGATCATCGCCGCCATGACCGACTACCGTCTGGTAGGCAGAAACCGCGCTTACCTCGGCGCCGGCCCGCCGCAGAGCCTTGACCAGCACAGGACGTGCAAGCGCCGACTGCGGCAGGAACACGCGATTCCCTCTGCGCACCTGCAGGCCGGCGGCCAGCGACTCCGCCACATATTCCTCCGGCAACAGGTCTACAACAAGGTTCAGCTCCTGGGCGATTGCGGTGGCGGTCGCCGAGCCAACGGCCGCCACTTTCGTGTTGGACCGGGCCACCTTGTCAAGCTCAATGCCCAGATCCCTTAGTCGGTCGGCCAATATATATACGGTATTGGTGCTGGTTACAATCAACCAGTCGAATTGCCCCCGGGCCAACTCCGTCAGCGCTGCATCGAAGTCGGTCGAGTCGGCGCAGGGCTCGATCTCGACCGTCGGATAGTGCAACACCTGGGCGCCCTCCTCTTCCAGCAATCGGGTCAGAACTGGCGCCTGGCGCAAGGCGCGCGTGTTGGCGATTCGAAGGCCCATCAGCGTTTGCGTAGTCATCTTAGGCGATCTTTCTTCTCTGGATGGAAACGGAAATCTATCGTCTAACGTTGCCGGTTCTCGTCCGGCCTCACTTCGATTTCATTTATCTGCTCAAGGATCTCTTTCGCTCCTCGGCGTAACACCTGTTGGGCAAGGTCCCTTCCCAACTGCTCGGCCTCGCCAGGGGAGCCGCCTATCCGTGCATCGATCTGACGACTGCCGTCAGGCGCGCTCACCCGGCCCCAGAGGCGCAGGTCGCTCTCTCCCCTCAAGTCTTTAAGACTGCGTCTATCCGAGCCGTTCTTGCTACACTCTCCCAACGCGCCAACCGAAGCGCGACAGCCTCCCCCCAGTTCAGCCAGAAAGGCCCGCTCTGCCGTCACCGCTGCGCGCGTCTCCTTGTCATCTATGCCGCCGAAGAATCCCAGCCATTTCGCTTCCTGACGGCACTGAACTGCAAGCGCCCCCTGACCGGGGGCCGGCAACATCGTCTCAAACGGCAGTGTGAGCGAAATTCGAGCATCCAGGCCTAACCGTTTTAGTCCGGCGACGGCCAGTACTGTGGCGTCATACTCACCGTCAGGATCAAGAGTCTTGCGCACACGTGTGTCCACGTTGCCGCGAATGTCCACGATTTGCAGATCCGGGCGCAGCGCCAGCAGCTGGGCGGCCCGGCGCCGGCTCCCGGTACCAACCACAGCACCCTCGCGTAATTCGGGCAAGTCGTTTCGCGGCCTCTCTCTTGTCTCTCCGGCGTCCTTCAACACCAGTGCATCCGCAACATCGCCCCTGGCCGGCATCGCACCCAGAACCAACCCTTCCGGATCAACAACAGGCAGGTCCTTCAGGCTGTGAACGGCACCGTCAATCTGACCCTGCCTCAGCCTCTCCTCCAATTCCATCGTAAACAGCCCTTTGCCGCCAATGCTCGGAAGAGGTCTGTCCTTAAACCTGTCTCCCCTGGTCTGAATGACGACCGTTTCGACCGTCACGTCAGGATGCAACGCGCGCAATCGCGAAGCCACATGCTCTGTCTGCCAGAGGGCCAGAGCCGATCCTCGGCTGCCTAAGCGGATATGACGAGGGGTGAACATTCCAGATAGGACATGGGCGGCCAGCCGCCAACACTTGCTTTAGTCGCGGTACAGTCAAATGAGTCAGCCCAAATGCGAAGAAAACTACCTGCTGGGCATATCTCGGAACTCTCAGTCCTAGAGATGCGGTAAGCATAGCAGTAGCCTTTTCACTGGTCAAATGCGGCCGATCTGAGGCCGAGTTCCACTTCTGTCAATCCGGTCCCCCTAAGGGCGGCAGGAAGGCACTCCCTCCTCGGCAGTCTTTCTCTGATTTTCGGGGCGGTCGGCCGCAAGCGGCGAATCTTGTGCAGAGGATTCCTCTCGCAACGCGCCCCCGAGAGCAGGCCACGTCTCCAGTTCACCGCCAGAGAAGCAAATGCCCCTCGATGAATCAGGAGTCTCAAAGCCCGAATCGAAGCAAGGCCCGAGCGTAATCAAGAGGAAGCAATGTCTGGCCCTGAGAGACAGTGCAGATACCGCATGTGCTCACAAAAGCGCCTCAGCAGCCCCGAAAACCCATACCAATCGGTAATTTCCTGCATCAATATCTGACGCAGATCACGGCACTTCCATCTGTTGCCGCTTCTTCAACATTCAAGTAGAATGGGGCAGTTTATTCTGAACTCAGTTGGGGCCCGATGACGACATTACGCCTGCCCGGCCTCGTTGATGCGCACGTCCATCTCCGCGAGCCGGGCTACACTCAGAAAGAGGATTTCCATACCGGCACGCGCGCTGCCCTTGCCGGCGGCGTGACGACAGTATTGGACATGCCCAACACTGTTCCCCCCACTTCCACTCCGGCCAATTTCCAGGAAAAAGTGCGTCTGGCGGAAGCGAAATCAGTCTGTGATGTTGGACTCTTTGTCGGAGCAACCGTAGCCGACGTCGATGCCTACCTCCCCGTTGCCCCTCAGTCATGCGGTCTTAAAATCTACGTCAACGAAACATTCGGCAGCCTGCGAATCGAAGAACTGGGTCTTCTCCATCGCCTCTTCCGCACGTGGGCCCGGCGCGCCGACGAACTAGACGGCTGGCGGCAATGCCCCCCGGAAGCAGGGAATGGGCGCGACAACGAAATGCTGGCTTCCGCGTCCACGCTTGGTCCGGTCGCTGTCCATGCCGAAGAGCTGATGGTTCCCGTCTGTCTGACACTCAGCAATCTCTACAATCTGCCGCTGCATATCGTACACGTCAGCCGGCGTAGCGAGATCGAACTTATCCGCGCCGCTAAAGAAGAGGGCATCCCGGTCACCTGCGAGGCAACACCTCATCATCTTTTTCTAACCTCAGAAGACTATGACCGAGGCGGCAACCGTTTCGACATGCGGCCCAAACTGGCCGCGCCGGACGACGTCGCCGCACTATGGGAAAACCTCGACATCATTGATATTTTCGCCAGCGATCACGCGCCGCATACTTTTTCAGAAAAAGGAATGCGACCACCAGGAGAGACCGTGGAAGAGGGGGAACAGGGCGGCAACACGCACTCTCCGATGCCCGGCGTCCCAGGCGTGGAGACGATGCTCCCCCTTCTGCTGACAGCGGTCGATGCCGGCCAACTTGAACTGGACGACCTGCTTCTGCGCTGCGTCGAGAATCCCCGTCGCATCTACGGTCTCGCGGAGCAACCGCAGACATGGGTCGAAGTGGATGTGGACAAGGTGTATGAACTGGACGACGCGGACATGCGTACACGCTGCGGCTGGACACCATTTGACGGGCGGCAAGTGAAGGGCCGCGTTGAGAAGGTCGTGTTGCGGGGCGAAACTGTCTTCGATGGCGAACGAGTACTCGCCGCGCCCGGCAGTGGTCGGGTACTTTTCCAGGAGAGCGGAAAGTAACCATCGGAGAGCGGCCTGATACAGCTTCCCTTGACGCGCACGCCGAAAAGGCAGCCGACGTCCTGGATCGTATTGCGCGCAAAGCGCAAGCTCTTTGCGTGAAAAGCCTTAGTGTGAACATTTCGCGGTAAGCACAGGTAAAGAACAGATGACAACCACGATAGACAGCTTTGCGGGTGAAGACATTCTCAGCGTCAATCAGTTCGACAGAGCCTCGCTCGATGCCATCTTTGGCATTGCCCACGAAATGCGCGTACTGGTGGAGCGTTTCGGCGGCGCCGAAATGTTGCAGGGGAAAATCCTCGCAAATCTCTTTTATGAACCGTCAACACGCACCAGCTCCAGCTTTACCGCCGCCATGCAACGGCTCGGCGGTCAGGTCATCCCCATCAACAACGTCCAGTACAGTTCCGTCAGCAAAGGCGAAAGCCTCCCGGACACTATCCGCACACTTGAGAGCTACGCCGACGTAATTGTTATTCGGCATCCGGAAGTGGGCGCAGCCGCAACCGCGGCCTATTATGCCGAAAAACCGGTAATCAACGCGGGTGACGGTGTCGGCGAACATCCGACTCAAGCCCTTCTTGATCTCTTCACTGTCCAGGAGGAGTTGGAAAAGATCGGTGGGCTGACCGTCGTGATGGTGGGGGACCTGCGATATGGGCGCACTGTGCACAGCCTTACCAAACTGCTCCTGAACTACAACGTTTCTTTCGTTTTTGTCAGCCCGGACATTTTGCGACTGCCAGCTGATGTCCTTGATGCCGTTCAGACATCAGGACATTCGTACAGGCAGGTCGACGACCTGCACTCGGTCATCGGCGAGGCTGACGTCCTCTACATGACCCGCGTGCAGAGAGAGCGCTTTACCGACCTGGCCGAATACGACAGGGTCAAAGACTTCTTTGTCGCCGATAAGGAGTTGATGGCTCAGGCCAAGGAGAAAATGATCATCATGCACCCGCTGCCCCGCGTCGGCGAAATCAGCTACGCTCTCGATGACGACCCCCGAGCCGCCTACTTTCGCCAGATGCGCAATGGCATGTACATTCGCATGGCTTTGCTGGCCGCACTTTTGGGCAAGGCGTAACCGCGAAGACCAGACTGAAGCGCTTCCACCTTGCCGGTGCCCAACGCTATCTCTGCATTCAGGACAAACCCTCCGACAGTTGACCCCCAGCAAAGAATATCTTCCGAAAAATTGCTATGATTTTGACGTGATGACCGCTCTCCTCTATAATTTCCTCTAGCCCGTCCCGAGGACGACGAAAATATACTGCCCGTTGCTTGCAGGTGTAGAAAGCTCTCTAAAGTCGAATGTCCTGGCTTCTCAAGTCAGCAAGCGAAATAACGGTTGGAAAGTGCGGAGGATGCATTCCGCCCAACTGTGTCAGATGCGCCCCTATGTCATAGGGCGTGTCTTGAATGAAGAAGGAAGGTAAGTATGAAACGGATTGTGATCACAGGCATGGGCGCGATCACACCCATTGGCAATGACCCAGGTACATTCTGGAAGAACCTGCTGATTGGTAAATCCGGCGCTGGCGCATTGACTCTATTTGATGCCGGGGATATGCCTTACAACATTGCCTGTGAGGTAAAGGAGTTCGATGCGCGGCAATACATGGACCGTAAGGTGATCCGGCGCACGGCCCGCGCCACACAGTTTGCCGTTGCCGCCACAAGGCAGGCGTTGACTGACTCCTGTCTGGAGATCTCCGACGCCAATCGAGACGAAATTGGCGTAATGATGGCCACCGGCGGCGGCGGTATCATCGAAATCGAGTATGCGACCGAAAAGCTTGTCGAAAAGTCCTGGAAGACCGTTGGCCCGTTTGTTGTGCCCAGCGCCATGGCCAATGCGGCCAGCTGTGTCGTCTCAATGGCTGTCGGCGCGCGCGGTCCGGTCATGACCAGCGCCGCAGCCTGCGCCAGCGGCCATTACTCGATTTTGGAGGCGTACCACTTTTTGCAACGGGGCGAAGCCGACGTGATGATCGCCGGCGGCACTGAATCGGCAATTTCAATGTTGACTTTCGCCGCTTTCGGCAATATGGGTCCCCTCTCAAGAGATACGGACAGGCCGCAGCAGGCCTGCCGCCCATTTTCCATCGATCGCAACGGATTTGTCAGCGGCGAAGGCGCGGTTTCGATGATCATGGAAACCGAGGAGCATGCCCGGGCTCGCGGGGCTGAAATCTATGCCGAAGTTCTCGGCGGCGCGCTGACCGGAGACGCCTACCACCTCACCGCGCCCGATCCCAGCGCCGACGGCGCCAGCCGCGCAATTCAGAAAGCCCTGCGCTTCTCCAGCCTTGCCCCGGAAGATGTCGATCTGATCCTCGCCCACGGCACCGGCACCGAGCTGAACGATGAAGTCGAGGCTCTCGCCATCCGCCAGGTCTTCGGCCAGCCAACGCCAAAGACCACCAGCATCAAGAGCATGGTGGGCCATGCCTTGGGGGCCGCTGGAGCCGAGTCCGCGCTGGCCGCAGTCATGGCCATCAGAGAGAACATCATCCCCCCTACGATTAACTACACCGAAGACCCGGAGTTGGGCGTTGACGTCGTCGGCAATGAACCTCTCGAATTCCCCGTCCGCCGCGCAATCGTCAACGCCTTCGGTTTCGGCGGCCAAAACGTCGTAGCCGCTTTTGGAGAGTACGACGGCTGAGAGCGAGTTCCCTTTCCGCCGCGCCTATTGAAAGGCTGAATGCAGTAGCCTGCCCTTGTGTGATGGGCGCCTCCGCCACTATTCCTCTATACAATCCCCCAGATGCGCAACAGGCCCAATAGAACCAGCAGACCCGTGACCAAAAAGGTCACGGCACCGTTGCGCAGACGGACAGTTTCATCCGATCTCTTCGTCCACACCCACCCGGCGTGCAGCAGAACAATGGCAAGCAGCATTGTAAAGGGGTGCTCAACCGTCCGTAAGGCGTTTGCTCCTACGATTCCCATACTTGCGCCTACGCCCCACAGGGTCAACCCCAACAGAAGCTGGATATCTATGACAATGATGGCGTACAACCCGATTCGTCGGTAAAGCGGGCTCCACATCTGCCCGCGCAGCCAGTTGACGACATAGACTGCCACCGCCACTACCAGCGCAAGCGAGGCCAGGTGTTGCCAGCCGCTGTGAGCCTGTGTCATGAAGTAATACATGCTATCAGAGTTCTCCTGAGTTTCTTCGGACACTCACGACAAGTGCCCAGACAATACACCATACGCGATATTATGACATACGCTGCGTCATTACCGTATGCGCCTACCCATTGAAATGGTTGTTTTGGCTTGCTTCTGGTAGACTGCACGAAAAATGAGCACCGATAAGTGGTGTGGCACGCAACCCGTTATTTGCTGCTCGGTTTCCAGATCAATCAATAGGCGGTCACCTTCTACCAATCATGACGGAGCGCAAACACTCCAGAAAACTTCAGGGGCAAGTGGCGATCATCACCGGTGGCGGACGCGGCATCGGCGCCGCCGCTGGCGAAATGTTGGCCGCAGCAGGCGCATCCGTCGTCCTCACCGCTCGCAGCGAAGACCAGGTCGAGGCAGCCGCCAGGCAGATTCGCCGCGCCGGGGCGCAAGCCATTGCTGTACCCTGCGATGTCACCAATCCCGAACAGATTGAAGAGGTCGTGGAAGCAGCCCTCACCCAATTCGACCGTGTCGATATTCTGGTAAACAACGCTGGCATCATCTGGCCGGTAGAGCAAGTCTATGAGGCCGACCCCGAGGAATGGGCCTACAACATCCACTGCAATCTCGTTGGACCATTTCAGATGGTCCGCAATGTGCTGCCGGTCATGATAGGCCAGGAGTATGGCCGCATCGTTAATGTCAGCAGCGGCGCGGCCGAAAACGTCATGCCTGGATGGAGCGCATACTGCGCGGCCAAGGCCGGCCTCAACATGCTCACGCGATGCCTGGCCTCGGAGCTGCAGGCCGACGGTGTGCCCGGCGTGACCGTCAACGCACTTGCGCCCGGCATGGTAGATACGGAAATGCAGGCCGACGTTCGCAGCATCGATACCCATGACTCAAGCCTGGACTTCAGTCGTTTCCATGAAGCCCACCTGCAGGGCGCCCTGCTCAGTACCGAATCTGCCGCCCGACTGATATATTGGCTCGTCGGCCCTTGGAGCCGGGGGCGCTCCGGTCAGATTTTCTCCCGTTCAGACGCGCAGTGGCTCGAGCAAGTAGAGCTAGACCTGGCGTAACACATTTTTCACCAACCCATTTGGAGGCTTTTCACCGATGGCATATGAGCGGATCGTCGTTCCCAGCGAAGGCAAAAGGATCGACATCGATCAAAATGGAAATCTACAGGTGCCGGACAATCCCATTGTTTGCTTTATCGAAGGCGATGGTACCGGCCCGGACATCTGGGCGGCCAGCCAGCCCGTTCTGGATGAAGCCGTGGCTAAGGCCTACGGCGGTCAGAAAAGGATCGTCTGGATGGAGGTCTACGCCGGCGACAAAGCCAACGATGTCTACAATGAGATTGTCTGGTTGCCACAAGAAACCTTGGACGCCATCGATGATTACATGGTCGCGCTCAAAGGGCCTCTTACAACGCCAGTAGGCGGCGGCATCCGCAGCATCAACGTCGCCCTGCGTCAGCGCCTGGACCTCTACGCCTGTGTCCGCCCAGTTCGTTACTTCAACGGCGTTCCCAGCCCGGTCAGGCAACCGGAGCTGGTTGACATGGTGATATTCCGCGAGAACACCGAGGATATTTACGCAGGGATCGAGTTCGAGGAAGGCACCGACGAAGCCGAGCGCTTCAAGCAGATTTTCAGTGAAGCCTTCGGTGAAAGATACGCCAAAGTACGCTTCCCGGATACCGCCGGTTTCGGCATCAAGCCGGTAAGCCAGGAGGGTACGGACCGCCTCGTACGTGCCTCCATCCAGTACGCGCTCGACAACGGGCGCGAAAGCGTGACCCTCGTGCACAAGGGAAATATCATGAAGTTTACCGAGGGCGCCTTCCGTAACTGGGGCTACCAGACCGCCGATCAGAGCTTCGGCGCAGAGCTCCTGGATGGCGGGCCTTGGCGCCAGCTGCCGGCTGCAGACGGTGGAGAAATCATCGTCAAGGATGTCATCGCCGACGCCATGCTGCAACAAATACTCACCCGTCCGGCCGAGTACGACGTATTGGCGACGCTCAATCTGAACGGTGACTATATCAGCGACGCCCTCGCGGCGCAGGTGGGCGGCATCGGCATCGCGCCCGGCGCCAACATCAACTACGAGACCGGCCGCGCCATTTTCGAGGCCACGCACGGCACTGCACCCAAGTACACCGGCCAGGATAAGGTAAACCCTTCATCAGTGATCCTGTCCGGCGAGATGATGCTCCGCCATATGGGTTGGCATCAGGCCGCTGACCTAATTGTCCAGGCCATGGAGGAAACCATCGGTCAAAAGAGGGTCACTTATGACTTTGAACGGCTGATGGAGAGCGCCACCTTGGTGAAATGCAGTGAATTCGGCCAGGCGCTGATCGAAAACATGTAGGATTGACGTCACGCAAACGGTTGCACGGATCACAGTGGCCCGCGCACTTTGCGCGGGCCTCCTTGTTTGCAACTATGCCTCCAGCAAGCGACGGAGGAGTTTCCTATATCGGACTGAACTTCCTAAATGGCAGAAACACTCTATAAACGCTGCCCAGGCTGCGACCAATTTACCCCGGAAACAGAAGCTCTCTGCAGTCACTGTGGACTCTCCTTAGACTCTCCGGCACCTAAGGGCACCGCGAAGAGATGGGGAATCCAGTCAGCGATTATCGGTGTCCTTCTGCTGCTGCTGGCACTCTCTCTTTTCATTGAAGGACGACCCCGATTCATCAGCACTCTTGCCACTTCGAAGGCGAATCCTACCTGGACGCCTACCCCGTCCGGCGAAACAGCAATCAGAGAGGTTCTTTCCGACGTCGCATCAAAGCCTACCCAGACGCCGATTCCCGAACCCATCGTTCTTGTCGAGAGGAACATGAATGTTCGCGGCGGGCCTGGCACGTACTATCCCATTGTCGGCTCAGCCAAACCCGGAGATCAGTTCCCCATAATTGGCCGAAATGAGACCAGCGACTGGTGGCGGATCTGGTACTATGGGACACTGGCGTGGATCTATGCTCCTCTGGTTACCACGGCCAATACCGAAGACACCACGATCGCCGTTTTTATCCCTCCCAAGCTCACCTCCGCACAGATCTTCCAGAAAGTTTCACCGGCCATCGCTTACGTTCAGACCGGGGAAGCGAGCGGAAGCGGCGTCCTGTTCGAGGGGGGCTACGTCATCACCAACCGTCACGTAGTCTATCCTTTCGATACTGCGCGCGTCGTCTTCCCCAACGGGGCTGAGTTCGATGGCGTGCCCATAAGAGGTTGGGACTTGGATGCCGACCTGGCTGTACTCGGCCCGATCGACATCGCCACTGAGCCTCTACCCCTGATCGATGGAGAGACCACGCCCATCGGCGCTGACATGTACCTGATAGGCTACCCGGCCGAATTCGAATCCTTCCCGCAGCCGACGATCGTAAAAGGCATATTGTCGCGCCTGCGCCAAGATGATTCGGGCCGCATCACCTTTTTCCAGACCGACGCTTCAATCGCCGGTGGACAAAGCGGCGGTGCGCTCGTGTCCGACACGGGCGCAGTGATTGGCATCAGCGGCTCCAGTATAGCCGATGGAAAGTTCGCGCTTGTCGCTTCGTCAGCCGACCTTCTGCCCCGCATCAGGCAACTCATAGCCGGCGGCGGCGACCCCGTTCAAGGAGATCGTCGTCGGCGGGCAGCCGTCAATTACGATGGCGGAATCGATCTGCTCGGGTTCGCCCTGGAGCAAGGAGAGGAGCGCCTTTCCACGCAAGAGACAATAAGCATGAGGCGAGATCAGCCGCTCTGGGTGGGCATGAGATGGAGAACCGGATCCGATCAGCAAGTCGATTTCGCCGTTTCCCTCCGCATTTATGATGAGTCCGGAAACGAAGTTTTCCAGCAAGACGAAGTTCTGACGGACTCCGAGTCCAGGGCCACGAGTCGGTGGCAGGAACAGGAGCCGGTCGACACCTGGTTTGAGTTGGGAATCCCGGCCAACCTTTCGCCGGGCGTGTTTGAGCTGCGCCTGATCGTTTACAACATCGAGACCCTGACTCCGACCGTTGAGATTGAAGTCTGGGAGCCCGAAGTGCTCCTGGCTCGTATGCGTTGGGACGATGGGCCATAGTAAGCTGGGGCGCCGACTACATAACCTGTCCGAAATCTATCTTTCATCGGCCTGAATTGACAGGATCAATCGTGATGATTATGATTTGTCTAGCGATTCGTTCTATTTTGAACAAGGCGCACTGAAACTGCCGGCCATCCCATTTTCCCATGCCGCACAAAGGAGTTCCCAGCCAATGTCTGCCCTTGTAGCTTCGATCTACAGAGGCATAACCTACAGAGGAGCGGAGGGCCAGTGGGCCTGGATATTGCACCGGGCCAGTGGGCTCGGCATCGTACTCTTTCTGTACATGCACATTGTCAGTATCTTCATCGCCGCAATTGGGCCGGAGCCATATGAATGGGTGCACAAGTACCTGTACACGTCCCCGCCCGCCAAGTTGCTGGAGATTTTTTTGGGCTTCGGCGTCATCTATCACGCCTTGAACGGTATGCGGATTATCATTATCGATTTTTTCCCGGCGTTGGGAAAATATCAGCGGACGATCGTGCGTATCGAACTGGTGATTCTCGTCATCATTCTCATCCCCTACGCCATCGCAACCTTAGGAAGCGGCTTTTGAGGAGCAGATAATGGCTACATCATCAAGTCGACCAGTAGAAGGGGAACTCCGCTACGGCGCACCCAATCACGAACGCAGAATCTGGCTGTTCATGCGGTTGAGCGGGCTCGTGATGTTCATTACGGTAGTTTTTCACCTGCTATACATGCACGTTTTCATTGGCGTGGATAATCTCACGTTCGGCAATATCGACGCGCGCTGGTCAGGCCCGGCGGGCGTCTTCTGGCGCCTGTTCGATGCGTCGTTGCTCTTTCTCGGCATGGGGCACGGCATGAACGGCGTCCGCTTCACGATCAACGACTACGTGCACAATAAGATACTCAATTTCCTGCTCACGGCGGCTGTCTACGGCCTCGGCCTTTTCTTGATCCTGCTCGGTTCTCTTGCAATTGTTCTGGGCGCCGGCGGTTTAGGAAATCTGTTCCAACGCTTGACAGGCTGATGGCAAGTGTTCCAGCGCATCGTAGAATGCGTATTAAGCTCCAAATGCTTCGCCGCTTCGCAACGTGAGGACAAGATGATCCATACGCACAGATTTGAGACGGTCGTTGTTGGCGCCGGCGGCGCCGGACTGATGGCGGCCCTCTACGCCAGCCAGGGCAGCGAAACAGCCGTCCTTACCAAACTCTACCCTACCCGCAGCCATACCGGCACCGCGCAGGGAGGAATCGGCGCCGCCCTCGGCAATCTCGAAGAGGACCGCGCCGAATGGCACACCTTCGACACAATTAAGGGCAGCGACTATCTCGCCGACCAGGACGCAGTCGATCTCATGTGCCAGGAGGCAGTGGAAGTCATCTACGAACTGGAACATATGGGTCTACCCTTCGACCGCACACCTGAAGGCAAGATTGCCCAGCGGCCGTTCGGCGGCCATACCAGCAACTTCGGCGAGAAACCTGTACGCCGCGCCTGCCACGCCGCCGACCGCACCGGCCACATGATCCTGCAGACGCTCTACCAGCAGTGCATCGCCCGCAACGTGCGCTTCTTCGACGAGTTCCACGTGTTGGATCTGCTGCTCTCGGCCGATGGGCAGGCCACCGGCGTCGTCGCCTACGAGATCGACAGCGGCGACCTTCACGTCTTCCACGGCAAGGCCTTGATTTTCGCCACCGGCGGTTTTGGCCGCATGTGGGAGATCACCAGCAACGCCCACAGCCTCACAGGCGACGGCCCCGCCATCGCACTTCACAAGGGCATCCCGTTGGAGGATATGGAGTTCTTCCAGTTTCATCCCACCGGCATTTACAAGATGGGTATCTTGATCACCGAAGGCGTGCGCGGTGAGGGTGGCATCCTTCGCAACCGTGACGGCGAACGGTTCATGGAGCGTTACGCGCCCAACCTGAAAGATCTGGCCAGCCGCGACGTGGTCAGCCGAGCCATCTACCTGGAGGTCCGCGACAATAAGGGCATCGACGGCGCGCGCTACGTCCATCTGGACGCCACCCATCTTGGCCGCCAGGTCGTGGAGACGAAACTGGCCGACAGCGCCGAATTCTGCAAGACTTATCTCGGCATCGACCCCGCGGTAGAGCCGATGCCGGTGCAGCCTACTGCCCACTACGCCATGGGCGGGATACCAACCAACGTCGACGGCGAAGTCCAGATCAATGCCCAGGGCGACGTGATGCCCGGATTCTATGCCGCCGGCGAGGTCGCCTGCGTCAGCGTTCATGGCGCCAACCGTCTCGGCACTAACAGCCTCGTCGATCTGGTCGTCTTCGGCAAACGGGCCGGAAAAGCTGCTGCAGCTTACTGTCAGCAAAATGACTGGGTGGAGCTGCCGGCTGAAACCTGGGAGCCGACACAGGCGATGCTGCAGAATATGATGGGCAGCGACGGCCAGCACAATGTCGCTGATCTACGCACCGAAATGCAGGCGCTGATGATGGACAAAGTAGGTGTTTTCCGCACCGAAGAGGGCATACAGTCGGCCTTGAACCGCGTCAGGGAGCTGCAGGAATCTGCTCAGGACATCACAGTCATGGACAAGGGCAAGCGCTTCAATACCGACGTCCTCGAAGCCATTGAACTGCAGAATCTGCTTGACCTCGCCGAGGTGACAGCGGCCAGCGCCCTTGCGCGCACAGAAAGCCGCGGGGCCCACAGCCGAGAAGATCACAAGGCCCGCGACGATGAGAACTGGCTTACCCACACCTACGCCTCAAAGGTGGATGGGAAGGTCAGTCTGGACTACGCGCCGGTGAATATCACCATCCACCATCCCGAGGAGCGAACCTACTAATATGCGCATCCAAATGCGAATTCGCAGATTCAATCCGGAGGCAGATTCCAAGCCCTGGTGGGGAGAATATTGGGTGGACGTGGAAGAGAGTGACCGCGTGCTCGACGCTCTGCATCAGGTTAAGTGGTATCAGGACGGCACTCTCACTCTGCGCCGCTCCTGCGCCCATGGCATCTGCGGCAGCGACGCCATGGTGATCAACGGACGCAACGCGCTGGCCTGCAAAGTGCTGATGCAGGATGTCGGGGACGTGTGCCAGGTCGAACCACTGCGCTCGATGCCGCTGATCAAGGACCTGGTCGTGGACATGGAGCCCTTCTTCGCAAAGTACAGGGCCGTCTTACCCTACTTGATCAACGACGACCTGCCCGCCGAGGGTGAGCGCTACCAGAGCCAGGAAGACCGTGCACGCTACGATGATACCACCAAGTGCATTCTCTGCGCGGCCTGCACTACCTCATGCCCCAGCTTCTGGGCCAACGAGGATTATATTGGCCCCGCAGCCATCGTCCAGGCCCATCGCTTTATCTTCGATAATCGCGATGCTGCGGCCGATCTACGTCTGCGCGTGCTCAACGACGTTGACGGCGTCTGGCGCTGCCGCACCGTATTTAACTGTGTCCAGGCCTGCCCGCGTGAAATCGACGTAACGCGGGCCATAGGTGAAGTAAAATTGGCCCTGATGAACGGCCTTGAAGACTAACTAGAGTACTCTGGCAGCACTGCACTGAACACGGTCGGCACTCACTCCTGCCGCACAGTATCCTCCAACCAGGCTCGCAGACGTGTGGCCAGCCGCGGCTTGGGTTGCTCCGTTTCCACGTCTACGTCTCTCAACGCCAAAGCAAATTCTTCGCCGCTCCCGAATCGCTCATCTGGATCCTTCGCCAGCGCCCTGAGTATGATCTGCTCAAGCTCGGGCGATACCCATCCCCAAGCTGACGGTGGCGGCGGCTCCTGCGTCAGATGCGCATCCAGGACCTCTTCCCGCGAACCGTAAAAGGGTCTGCGCCCCGAAACCATCAAGTACAGCACGATTCCCAGGCTGTAAAGGTCCGAACGTTTGTCGGGCTCCTCCTTGGCGAGAATCTGCTCCGGCGCAAGAAAGGCCGGCGTACCGAAGATGCCTGGTGCATTGTCTGTCGGGTCATAAGTGTCGTAGACGGTGCCGAAGTCGAAGAGTACTGCCCGGCCGCTCGGCCCCAGCAAAATGTTGGAGATCTTTACATCCCTGTGGATTTTGCCGGATTCGTGCAGATAGTCAAGCGCCTCAGCGACCTGGCGGGCAATGTCGATAGCCGCAACTTCGCCGATCGACTTCGCGCGCATCAGGAACTCCTCCAGGGTACCGCCCTCAACGAGCTCCATCGCGATGAAAAGGCGGCCATTCGCCTCACCGGACTCATAAACTCGCAAGATTCCCGGATGGCGTAACCGTGCCAGGGTCTGATACTCCAACTGGAAGCATGAGCGCATATGGGGCTGGCTCGCCGCCGCAGGGTTGAGCACCTTGAATGCCACCTGCCTGCCGGTCAGGTTCTGCGCACGGTACACAATTGCCGTCGCGCCCTGGCCCAATGGCTCAAGTATCCGGTATCGACCCAGCTGAGATGATATGGGGAGTAGATTAGGTCCTGCGCTCGCGCCATAGGACATGACAGCTTCTTTGGTGGCAGAGGGTGGCGCATTCAGTGGTCAGCAGACAGCGTCTGGCGACTCCACTAACCACGATTCGCTATTTGAAATTATAGCCTACGGTACAGGCGATGGCAATGAAGGCATAGACTGCCTGCTTGTCCAACGCCCCTCTGCCCCTTTGCCTAAGCCGAGCTAATGTCAGGGTAAAACAGTCTGGCGCCCTGCAGTCCGGTGTGGGCATTCAAGCCCAAATGCCACCGCCCCAGATTCGCCCAGAACAGTACCGACATGCCCGGGCCGCCGAAACACACATTGGTGGGTGCTCCCAGGATCGTTCCTTCGTAGTCGTCCATCAGGACGGTCAGATCGCCGCTGGGCAGAACCCGCAGAATCGTGTCCGGGCGGTAGCAGGAGATCAGAAAGCTGCCGTCCGTGCAGAAGGCCAAGCCGTCCGGCACGACATGGGGCAGTTCTACAATTGTCTCAGTGGGACCCACTTTGCGTCCGTCCTCAATGGGGAAGCGTATGATCTGAGGAGGACTAAGCGACATCGCAACATAGAGGTATTGGCCGTCGGGGCTCACAGCGCAGCCGTTTGGAAACTGGCTGTTCTCCGAATCGATCACCGCCGTGGTCCCGTCCGGCGCTACGCAATAAATGCAGCCATCGTTTCCATACCAGGATCCTGAATTGGTGGCATACAGATTCCCCTGCTTGTCGAAAGCCGGATAGTTTGGCGTGGTCATCGGGCGATCCTCAGTGCCGGAGCTGTATTCGCTCACCTCTCCCGAGGGCGTCACTTTGAAAACGGCCCCCCGGTCGGCCGTACACATATAAAGGTTGGCCTCCGCATCCAGCGCCATGCCCAAATTCAGGCCGCCCGTATTCGCGTACTCTTCGACACTGCGCTCTTCATAGTTGATGCGATAAACCTGGCCAGCTTCGCCGCCAGCATATATGTTTCCGTCGGGCCCTAGCGCCACCCCTTCAGGATGGTCGAGGCCTTCTACAAACGTCTCCGCATGTTTCAGGTTGATCAAAGGCATTACCTTCCTCCTCAACTGAAGTGTAATGTGTTCTAGAGGCCGGACAACAAGACAGGACAGATGGTTCAGCCGGCACTGGCAGACTTTTTCTGTACCTACAAAGAGGGTCGTCGCTAGTACCTGTTGGTCACAACGCCCGGCTGGTGCTGGTTCGCGCCCATCAACTGCTGCACCAGTTCCGATGGATTCTCCAGGTCGGCCAGCTGGGCACGCATATCCTCCTGCGTAATGTAGAAGGGGCGGCAATACATCCCCAGCAGGACCGAGCGCGCTTTGTCAGTAACATTGGGCCGTGACGAATGCCATGTCTTGCCATTCATCACCATCACACTGCCGCGCTGCCCCTTCAGGATCTCCGCCTCCTCAATCCACTCATTACGGATTTCCTCTGGCGGCCGGTGGCCCTTGAGATGGCTGTACGGCAGAATGCCCGTACCCCCATTCTCTTCCGTCAAGTCATCCAGTAGCCACATCGTCTGCCCGCTCACGTTGTCGGTCGGCCACGGTTGGTTCACGAACTGGAATGGGAAGTCCGGATGCCAGCCGTAGCGGTTGAAGCCGGGATAGGCGGTGTTGGAAGTCCAGGTGGAGCAGATCATGTCTTCGTCGAGAAACTTTCTCCAGATGGATACGATCAGTGGATGGGTCATCAACTCCACGAAGATCGGGTCTTTTACAGCGATGCGGGCGACGCGCTGAGTCCTCGCCCGCCATGTGCCCTCAGTCGCCTCCTCGGCCAGCAAGCCTTCCAGCACTGTGCGCGCCTCATCCGCTTTCTCAGTCGTGATGACGCCCGGGATTACGCAGAAGCCGCGTTCATCCAACTCGGCGATTATTTTGGAAACATCGTGTTGCTCGATTGAACCCTTGTCCACGAGTAATGCTCCTGTGTCTTACTTTACGTTCTTGATGAGAATCGGTTCACATCTGTGTGTAATCGCGCTGCATCGGCCAGGCCGTTGCCAAGGGCGGCCGGCCGTGCGCGACAATCCAGTCAACGAACCTTGCCCGCATAGACGGCGAGCGGGCATGACCCACTTCGGGGTCCACGAAGTGTTCTGCAAGCCCTCCCAGTTCATTTATCAAGCGTACCGTCTCGGCATTGGTGGACGCCGGGCAGTCCGTATCGAGACCGCCGTCAATGAATAGGACCGGCCGGTCCGTGAACCGGTCGGGATGTGACTGCGTGGCGTACTTCGCGCACCAGTCGTCGCACCAGGTCCCTTGCTGCGCCTGCCGGCACCACTCATCGGCCTGGAAAAAGCTCGATCGTCCCACAATCGAGACCATCGAGGCATACTCTTTGATCTCGGTGAAGACCATCTGCGCGATCAGACCGCCCATCGATGACCCGCAAACCTGGGGATTCCGGGCCGAACTGAAGGGCAGAGCCATCACCGCCTCGAATAGCGCAGGCGCCTCCGCGCGCGTCTTGTCCATCGCCTGGCAGACAAAGGCCCAGCCATTGAACTGGGCGCGAAACCAGGCATCGGTGCGCCGTTCCCCGTGCTCATAGCAATCGGGCGCGACCACGCAAAACCCGGCCGACGCCAGTTGCACCAGCGACTGGTCCGGGTTCTCGATGCTGCCCTTGTCGCCCGTCCAGCCGTGATAATGAACGACGACCGGGGCGTCATCGACCCGCGTATCACGCAAAATGAATGATGGGATACCGGCTAAATCCGCTCGGTCTATCGTAAGCATGACACAGCTATCCTCTTTGATTATCCCCGAACTCCCGTTCCAGCGTATTCGGCCAGGCCCGGAAGAGCTGGCGCTGCTCCGGAGAATATCGGGCATAGGTGTCTGGCAAAAGGTACTGGTCTTCATCCATTGTGGCGATGTTCTGCGACTTCATCCAGAATGGGCCGTACCCGATATGAACTGTCTTCCGCGTCTTACCGGAGCGGTTCGTAAAGCCGCCGTGGCGCAGATTCTCGGTAAACAGAATTGCATCGCCCGCTTTCACCGGGAGGCCGATCATACCCGGCTCCTTGTCCGGGTTCCTTCCCTCGTAGGGTGACACCATATTGCTCTTGTGCGTCGCCGGCACAACGCAGAAAGGGCCGTCTTCCGGTCCGACGTCATGTACGAAATAGACCATCCGCACCATCATGCCGTTGATCCCTTTATGGTTGTAACCGTACCGGTGCTTACCCCCGATCGGTCCGCCCATGTGCGTGCCGGTCTGGTTGCCGGGATAGCGAATACGTATTTCCGAATTGTTGATCGTTGCCCGCTCCTGAACGATGGCGTGAATATAGGACATCGTAGGAGCGTGATCAACTAAATCGTCAAATGCGGGGTCCGCGTTGAAAAAGTCCTCAACGATGATTGTATTCCCATGTTCCTTCGCCCCAGTAACGTAGTAGCCCTTCTCGGCGTTGTGGTGATACTCCAATAGCCCGGTCGGACTCTTCCGGCGCGGAGCCGCCGCCGCACGCGCAGCCGCTTCCTCTTCCAGCGCGTCAATTGATTCTGCCAGGCTCCCGACCTGCTCCTCTGTCAATATACCGGGAATCGTAATGTATCCCACTCGATCGAACTCGTACCTCTCGATTTCGTTCATAATCCGCTCCGCATTCATGCCTTGAATTCAACCGCGTCCGCAAGCCTCTGCGAAAGCCGCCCAATCTCAGCGACCCGAAAGTACCCGACATTCTTGATATTCTGACTCAGTCAGCACCTCCACATCATGGTAACACCTAGGTAACGGCCAATCAAGGAAAGAACTTCGAATCCCTGGAACTCGCAGGTCGGAGCTTCCTGTCAGCCGCGCGCAAGCGGAGCTCCATTGCCTGCCTGCTCGCCAACAGAAGTCAGCGCATGCTTCACCAAGACGTACTTAACAGGCTTCCGCCCGTTGCCAGCCACTTGTTGCCCTCGCCGCCGGGCAGCGATTTACTTGGGCGACAGATAGCCGCTTGTCTCTTTCCCGTATATTTTTGACGAAGGAGTGGGTTCGGCTGCGGGTCGCCGGTGAAGAAAGCCGCAGTCCTACCCCCACGACAGGACATCGGGGGTCTGGCGCGTACTGCGTTTTGCTAAAGACGTGGGAGCGAACTTCAATGTGACGAATTCTCTCTGACCGGTGTAAGTTCGAGGTCGATTGGAATCCGGGCCTTGGTGGTCCTTGCTCAGTCCAGGCTCGTACGCGGGTCGAGCGCATCGCGCAGACCATCGCCCACGAAATTGATGGCCAGCACCGTAACGAAGATTGCCACGCCGGGAGGCAGCCAGAGCCACCAGAAGTTCTCCAGAATGTAGATCGACTGCGCGCCGTTGAGCATACTTCCCCATGAAGGGGCCGGCGGAAGCACGCCGAGCCCGATATAGGAAAGCCCGGCCTCGGTCAGGATCGCGCCGGCAACGCCAAACGTCGCCGCCACCAGCAGAGGCGCCAGCGCGTTCGGCAAGATGTGCCGGAACATGATCTGGCCGTTGGACGCCCCAACACACCGGGCCGCAGTGACAAAGTCCCACTCCCGCACAGACAAAATCTGGCCCCGTAGCAGGCGCGTCGTTCCTGTCCAGCCCAAAATGCCGATTACGACCATCACGTTGTAGATACTGGGTCCAATTACCGATACAACGACCATGATCAGAATAAGGCCCGGAAATACCATCATCACGTCTGTGAAACGCATGATGAGCATGTCCAGCCAGCCCCCGTAATATCCTGAAATACTTCCAAGGACGATCGTGATCGCAATTGAAATGGCAACCGCGACGATGCCGACAGAGATCGAAACGCGCCCGCCGTAAACCAGGCGGGCCCAGACATCCCGCCCCAGCCTGTCAGTCCCTAGTGGATGTTCCCATGTCGGCTTTGCCTCGGTCGCGCCTACGAACTTGATCGGGCCGTGCGGTGTCAAGAGCGGGGCAGCCGTTACCGTGGCCGAAATTGCGAGCAGCAGTATCAGACTGGCCACCGCCAGGCGATGCCGAACGAAGCGGCGCCAGGTCCGCTTGCGCCACGAGTCCGACGAACTTCCAAACATGCGAAGCGGCCCGGTCGAGGCTGGCGCTGTTGCCGTCACGACTTACTGTCTCCCCCTCGCTACCCTGCGGCGCGGCAGCAGAGCTCTCCACTGCTAGGCGTACCTGATGCGCGGGTCGGCCCAGGCATAGGCCAGATCCGCGATCAGATTGCTCAACAGTACCATAATTGCCGTTATCAGAAGACCGCCCATCAGGAGCGGGTAGTCTCGACTGCCCGCGGCGGCCACTAAAGTGTGTCCGATGCCCCTGTAATTGAAAACACTCTCGATCAGCACCGCCCCCCCGACCAGCGTCGGCAGCCGCAATCCCGTGATCGTAATTACCGGTAGCAGGGCATTCTTGAATGCGTGCCACATAATGACCGTACGTTCGGCCAGACCCTTGGCCCGCGCTGTCGTGATGTAGTCTTGCCGAACGACCTCCAACATGCTGGACCGGGTGTAGCGGAGCAGCGTGCTGAGGCCGTCATAGGAGAGGGCGACGACTGGCAGAACCATGTGCCAAAGCCGGTCACCTATTGAAGGTGGCGCCCCCACAGTGACGATACCCCCAACTGGAAACCACTCCAGGCGCAGCCCGGCCACGTAGATCAGCAGTAGCGCGAAGAAAAAACCGGGAACAGCAATGCCTCCAAATGCGATGCCGGTGAGGATGTAATCGAGAACAGAGTACTGCTTGAGGGCCGAAACGATGCCCAGCACGATGCCTGCCAACGTCGAGAACAAGAGGGCGAACCCCATCAGGCCAAGCGTGTTGCCGACGTCGCGTACTATGATATGTTGCACAGGTAGACGCATCTGCGTCGACCAGCCGAGATTCCCTCGCAAAGCTTCGCGCAGCCAGATCAGATATCGAACGTGCAGCGGCTTGTTCAGACCCATGGCCTCCCGCAGCGCCTGCAGGTCCTCCTCCTCCAGATAACGCATCGACTCCGGATTGAGAAGGGCGGAAACCGGGTCGCCCGGCGACAGCACGTAGATCGTGTAGTTTACGACCGTTATCGCGAACATCAAGGGGAAGATCAGCGCAATCCGGCGCAGGACGTACTGGGACATGCCTCTCGATCTCCGGCTGAAAACCGTTTGCCCGTTATGTGAATCACGAAAAGCCCCCTTCAAACGCAGGGTGCAGTCACTTATTTTGCTCTTTGGACGTGTTTCGGGTCCGACGACTACCCATCATCAGGACCGACAGTAATCTCGAATTCACCCACTTGAACCGGCAGGGTCCGCCCGGGATCGCGTTCCGCCAGCCGAACGGTCAGGACATTTTCCCCCACTCTCAGGTGAGAAGACCCTAATGCAGATCGCCAGATTGCATACCGGAATTCCGGCGCGTTTGGCGGCTGACAGATGCTGAAGTCAATGCTGTGCGCACTGAGCCTCTCGTCGTTCATACTCACTTCGATTTCGTCATTGTCTCCAAGATCTCTCAGCTTGAACTGAAAATCCGAAGTTGCGCTGCCCAAGTCGCTGCCAAAGAGAACTGTGTAGGTAAACGCGTCCCCTTTTTCAATCAGCTCAAAGGGGGTAAACGCCTCCACTTCGCCGGGCGCGTATCCATCAGGGAGCCCGAATGAGAAGTACTCTGTAGGCAGATACTTGGGCCGGCGGGCGTAAAAATAGTGCCTGGTCGTGGAAGGAATACTGGCAGGATCGATCAGTTCTCGAAGATCCGCATACAGTCTGCTGGCGAAAGAGTTGGCATGCAAATTGTAAAACATGATCCCATCGGCCCCCTGGCTGTACGCGCTCTCCGCGAGGGCGCGGATCTTGGGCGGGTCGAACTCCTCAAACCCGTCGCCCAGCCATACACGCTTGCCCGGCGTGACCGCATCCGAGGAGGAAACGCAGGACATGAGCATGGGGTACACTTTGCAGTTGCTACCCTCCGCCAAGGCCACCCAATCGGAGTAAGGGAGGTTGTAGTCCACGAAAAACCATTCACCCGGACACAGGTAGGACAAAAGCCCTTCATCAATCCATGTCTTGATGTCGAGCCCTTCTTCAGTGCAGTAGTCAATGTCCCAAGGCACAGCGGCCGCGAGCATGAGATGCTGCCCGCGCTTCTCTCCCACTTCGTCCAACATGGTCCGAACCGCGCGCACAAACTGGGTCATGTAGGCCGACTGCTCCCGCTTTGGCTCCCTGAAGAACGGCGCCGACCGTCCGAAGTCAAGCATGAGTCCATCCAGGGGGTATCGGTCGGCAATCTCCCGCAAAATACCCAGGCGGCGCTCCCGGACCTCCTTGACGGCATAGTCCATCTGTCGCAGGTCACCGACCTCTCTCCAGCCGGGGTCGCCCACCTTCTTATAGGACCTCCAGGTGCCCGTATCCTGTCCCAACGACCATTCCTTGTGTTCCCGTTCCCATTCCGTCCACTGTTGCGGCGAACCGTGATGGTCATTCACCCGGAAATTCGGCACAACGGCAATGCCTGCTTTTTTGAGGATCTCGACAAATATTCCATAGGGGTCATGGCCCTCAGCCAGAAGTGCGTTCATCGGCGTCCCTGAAGCGGTCGCGCCGGCGCTGGACGGGTAGAAGCAGATATCGTTGTCGGCGACATCCATCGTATAGATATCGGCCCGAGATGTGACGGTCAATTCCGCCAAGCGTGTCACCTGCTCGTACTCGGCGCAAGAGAGGAGGTTCCCGCTATCCACGGTGATCAGTAGCATGTGGTTTCTCCTGGCTGGCCTGTAGACAGAATAGATCGGGTTCTCTCTCCGGTCGCCGACTGTCGGCGACCGGAGAGTCTCAGATTCTCGGTTAAGTGTGCTGCAAGCGTCAAACCGCTACTCCGACGCTATCCAGCACTGCTCAAGATTCCAGTTGTTGCGATGGTAGTAATAACTGGGGATGGTGTCGCAGCCGCGCGTCCTCGTGCTGCGCAAGCTGGGGTTGATGTGGGCGTAAAGTATCACGCCAAAAGGATCGGCCCCGATGCTTTCCTGGATCTGCCAGACGGCTTCCTTGAGCACCGCATCGTCCGTCTCCAGCTCCAGGCTCTTCAACAGAGCGACCTCTTCTGCGTAATGAGCGGCCCTGTCATACCACGGCTTCGTACTGAGGTGTGTCGTGTCGTATCCCAACAGACCAAACCAGGGAGCCCAATCACCGGCCTGCAGCAGGTCCCACTCGTAAGGCTCATTGTTGACCACGTTACCGTAGTCGGCGCCAACCACCTTGAACTCAACCGTTACGCCGACAGCCGCCATGTTCTGCTGGAAAGTGAGGTGCAGTGGTTCCCACGCCGGGTGAAGCGACCCGAGCACGAGGATGAGCTTGTCGTTGTCAAAATCCCATCCACCCTCCGTCAGCTTTTGCTTGGCAAGCTCGGGATCGTAGGTGATATACGCGGCCCCATCAGGGTTGATTCCCCACTTGCCATCCAGGTAGACGCGCGCCCCGCGGCTCACACCGCTGGCCATCACCTGATTGAACTGCTCGCCGTTGATGGCATGCTGGATTCCCTGGCGAATGAGCGGGTTCTGAATGTGCTCCCGTCCCAGATTCCACCAGTAGGCCACCGAGACGTTCGCCGGCGGGTTGAAGATCTCAAGGTCCAGTTCCTCTATGGCAGCCAGACGCTGCAACTCGACCGGCCGGCCGCCGCCTTCACCGATGACCCAATCGCACTCACCGGCCTCCGTGGCCACCATCATCGCCGTTGGATCGCCGTTGAATGAGCGGTAGATCAGCTGGTCCAGCTTCGGCGCGCCGCGGAAGTAGTCAGGGTTCGGGCTGTAGATGATGTACTGGTCGGGGACGTACTCGTCGACCATGAACGGTCCGGTCCCAATTGCCTTTGTCGTCGCAAAGTCAGTCTTTTCAAGACCCAGCACGCCGCTCTCATCGGGCCCCCACTGGTCCTCAGGCACCTCGCTCAGGATGTGCTCGGGCACGAGCCTGATAGCGGCGGCGATCTTGTGAATCCCGACCATGCCGTAATCGCCCGTCATCTCAAATACGACTGTGTAGTCATCCGGCGCGGTAATGCCGCTGACCGAGTCCGCATTTCCTTCCTTAAACTCTGTGTAGCCGACGATGTAGTCCTTGAGGCCGTTATAGGCCGTGTTGACCATCAGAGGGTGCGGGATCAGCCGGCCGTAGTTGAACAGCACGTCCTTGGAGGTGAAAGGAGTGCCGTCATGCCAGGTCACATCGTTTCGCAGATGGAAAATGACCCTGTTACCGTCGAATTCCCAGCTCTCTGCAAGCTCTGGGATATACTCCTTTACGTCGTGGTCCAATTGCACCAGTCCGCTGAAGATGGTGCGGCCCTGGTAGAAATGCTGGCTGCCCGCACGGCCCACAAACCCCGCCAGATGAGCGTAGCTCGTGGCCTGAATGAAGCACACCTGAAGTGTGCCTCCGCCTTCCTTTTCTTCCATCGGGGCTGATGCGCCTTCAGCTTCGGCAGCAGCGGGTTCAGCAGGCGCCTCCACGGCTGCAGGGGCGCAAGCGCTTATGAGGAGAACAATAACGAGCAATAGCGACGAGTAGAACACGGCATTACGTTTCATGGGTATTTCCTCCCAATCTCTGGCCTATCCACAAGATTCCGTCGCGTGTGAACTGATGGGAGGGCAATTCGCCCTCAAAGAACAAGCTGTTATCTTTCTATTGATCACCTCCCTTTGCTCTGCCCAGTTTCATCTTGGCAGGCCAATGAACTTCCATCGACCTTCTCAGAAATATAACCGAATACGATACCTGAATCGCCTACGAATCAGCAGCCAAGTTACAGTGTTCCGCAATGGGTAACCGGCCACTTAACAATATTTATTTTATCAAAATATTGGAGGTTGAGTAACCCGTCTCTTCCCACCTCTTCACAACTCCACCTCTACCGGCCTGTGCGCGGTAAGACTCTCCTGCACAGCCTCGATCGTCCTCGCCACCGCGTAGGCGTCGTCCAGCGTGACGCGCAGGTCCTCCTCGCCCCGCATAGCCTTCACAAAGTGGTCGATCTCACGCTGGTTCATTGGCGCGTAGCGGATTGGCGCCAGTTGGGCAGACGACGTACCGTGCGTCACGACTGGATAGTTGTGATAGTCGGTGCGCAGGCAACCCTTCTCCCCCACCACCTCCAGATCGAAGAACGGATATTCCCAGCTGATCGACGTGCAGACGTGCACGCTGCCCAGCGAACCGTTGTCGAACTGGAGCAATGCTTTCACATTGTCCCAACTCTCAATCTGGCCCTGGTGCATGAAGTTTTCCCCGTAGGCAAAGACCTCCACCGGCTCCCCGCCCAGAGCCCAGCGCACGACATCGAACCCATACGTGCCAAATTCTCCCAGGGGCCCGCCACTTTTCGCGGGGTCCCGCTGCCACGCCGGGCTCGTCATCGCAACATGATTGACAAAGACTCGCGCAGTGAGCGGTCTGCCTATATCTCCTGCTCGCACGCGGCGCACAGCTTCGATCAGGCCGTCCTCAAACCGTGACGGGACAGCCGGCATTACGATCCGGCTATTGCTCTGGGCAACCTGAATCGCCCGGCGCACCTCGTCTCCAATGAAACTGAACGGCTTGCAGGCAAAGACATGCGTCCCCGCTTCCAGCGCCTGGCAACTGTTTTCACAGTGTTCTCCAATTTCGCTCGCCACCACTACGAAATCGAGATTCTGTCCGAGCAGGTCAGCGGCATCACGGTAGAGGGTAGCCTCGAACTTGGCCGCAAACGCCTCCGCGCCCATATCGATACACTCCTCTACGTATTCCCTGCTCTTTCCCAGATCGCAAACGCCAACCAGCTCGACGTCCTTCATCGCCAGCAGCTCCGTCGCAAACAGGTCGGCATACCAGCCCTGAGACAGCCCGATCAACCCGCAGGTAAGTTTCCCTTGCATTTGCGCCAGTTCCTCCTCTCCAAGGGCGACGGCAAGTTGCCGGACCCAAAGGCGTATACATTCTTGGACTCCAGCAGCTCATTCCGCCTACTTGAAGTTGGCAAACCCCTCCGGCGTCTTCACGTCGATCACCGTAACCATCTCAGTCTCCAACGCCTGTTCCAACGACTGGACCAGCTCCGGCAGCGAATTGGCCCGCAAACCCCGTGCCCCGTAGGCCTCAGCCAATCTCGTAAAGTCCGGGTTTCGAAGGTCACTGGCAATATAGCGCCCTCCCTTCCGATTCTCCTGGTAGTGACGCAGTAGCCCCCACGCGTCGTCGTTGAAAACCAGCACGACCGGCCGCAGCCCATACTGCACGCAGGTTCCCAACTCCTGTATGTTGAACTGGAATCCGCCGTCGCCTGTAATGCAGATTACCTGCCGGCCAGGAACTCCCGCCTTGGCGCCCGCCGCCGCCGGCAGGCCAAATCCCAGTCCGCCCCATGCCGGAATCAGATAACTCCGCTCCTCTTATATGTCCAGACAGTAATTGGCCCCGCGATGGTTGCAAACACCCACATCGCCGACAAAGACCGCGTCTCGGGCGGTCACTCGCCGAATCGCCTCCATAATCTTTGTCTCGTTCGGCAATGTACGCCGTTTATACTCCCTGATACTCTCCCGGACTTCCCGTACCTCCGCGGCGTAGCCCTCCTTAACCCCGCTTGCAGTCGTGTCGGAGCTCTCCCGGTTCGCCAGCGCGCCGTTGAGTTGCTTCAACACCGTTCTCGCGTCGCCGACCAGCCGCACTGTTGTTGCATACCACTTGTCCATGGGGGCGGTATCAATGTCCAGATGAATCAGCTGCGGCGGCTGTCGCAGGCCCTGCGACTTCGCCCTGAAATAGGAAAGGCTGGAACCTACAACCAGAAGGACATCGAGGCTGTCGGCGAACGTCTGGCGCGGGTCCTCAAGCCCTCCCGGCGGAAAGTTGTACTCGCCGCCGTACATCCCGAGGCTCAGCGGATGATCTTCAGCGATTGCGCCCTTGCTGTTGGCCGTGGTGAATACCGGCGCGCCAAGACGCTCCACCAGGCGCGTAAGCTCCCGGCCCGCTCCTGAGCGGTGTACGCCCGTCCCTGCTATCACCCCAACTCGCCGTCCAGCCAGCAGGATGTCCGCCGCCGCTTCGACTGCCGCCGGGTCTGCTGCCGGAGCTGCCTGCCGGATCGGCCCTGAAATCGCTATCTCCGCTTCCTGGCTTTGAACGTCCGACGGAATCTCTATCGCAATCGGGCGCTGGCGACGGTCCTGAAAGAGCGAAAACGCCTCCCGCACTTGCTCAGGCGCCTCTTCCGGACGGCTGATGTGGACACTGTGCTGGGTAACTGTCGAGAGCATATCGAGCTGGTTTTTGGTCTCATGCATCGTCCCCAGCCCGCGTTCATACAACTGTTCTTCCGCCGAGCTGGTGATCGTCAAGACCGGCGATGACGCGGCATATGCCTCCCCGAGACCTCCCATCGAGTTGGCCGCGCCCGGCCCCGTACTGGTCAGGCAGATACCGGGCTTTCCCGTGACCCTGGCGTACCCGTCCGCCATCATCGCCGCTGCTTGCTCATGGCGTGTGCTGATAAAACGGATTGCGTCCTGGTGGTCGTACAGCGCGTCGAAAATCTCCATCGTGTGGCTGGAGATTATCCCGAATATCGTGTCCACCCCCTGCGCCCGCAAGGACTCGACCAGCGCCCGCGCCGCCGTCATCTTTGCCATCCCCACGCCTCCGCAGTCCAGCAGGGAGATGCCTTGACTCTCTTGTTTACACTGCGTGCTCAACCGTCAGCATGAGAATCGCATTCCATCCCGAGTTTTTTTCATAGCCGTTCAAACAGTTAATGCGGCTTCACTCGAAACTGCTCAACCACCTCTTCATTCAGCGCAAAGCCCAGCCCCGGCCGCTTGGGCACCTCGATCAGACCGTCTGCGCCCACCTCGATAACAGGCTCCAGAAGCTCCGAAATAATCGGCGAATCCGGAAAGGCGATCGGCATCTCGAAGAAAGGCATATTCGGCAGCACTGCCGCCAGATGGATCTCTGCCGCCACGCCGACCATATGACACCAGGCATGGGGCACGCAGATCAACCCGCGGCGATACGCGGCCTCAGCGATGCGCGTAATCTCACGTATGCCCCCGGACCGCACCGAACTCGGCTGGACCACGTCCACCCGCCCTTTCTCCATGATTTCTTCGAACTCGAAACGGGTCGTAAATCCCCAGTCGCCCACTGCGATGCGCGTGTCCACGGCATCGGCCAGCCGGGCCAGGCCGGGCAGGTTGTCGGCAGGGAGGGGGGCCTCGACAAAGAACGGCCGGAACTCCTCGATCGCCCGGATCGACTCGAGCGCCTGCCCTACCTCAGACCAGCGGTTCTGTACGTCGATCAGCAAGTCGCGGTCCTCGCCAACTGTCTCCCGGGCCGTTCCCACAACCTCTACGTCCCGCTGAATGCTGACATGCGAAAACCCGCCCGGCCACTCCTCCAGCTTCATTGCCCGAAAGTTGCGCTCCTTGGCCAGTGTGAATCGCTCGACGATTTCGCCAACATCCTCTCCCGGCGGGTATACGGTCGCATAGGGCCGCACCTTCTCCTTGACCTCGCTCGACTCCGTCACAGTGCAGCACGCCTGCCAGATCAGTTCACAGACCGGCCTGCCCAGGGCCTGGCCCGCAATGTCCCATAGGGCCGTCTCCACCGCCCCAATGGCTGCAATCGTGACCCCGCGCCGGCCAAAAAGCCCGGTCGCCGCATACATCTTCTGCCACAGCCGCTCTACCTGCAGCGGATCCTCCCCTTGCAGAATCTCCTCCAGCCCGCCGTCGCAGCGAATAATGGCCTCGATCACGAGCGAAGGCGACTCCGCCTGCCCGATGCCGCTGATACCCTCATCGGTATGGACCCGTATCACCGTCTCCGTAGCCTTGCCCGGGTCCAACAGGGCGATCGTTTCAATGGCTGTGATTTTCACGTTACGCAACCCCTTGTCTTAAGTTAAATCCATCAACCCGTCACTCTCGAAAACGGAAGGAAAAGAGCTCAGCATCTCTCAGTACAAAGCGCAGGCGGACCGGCGTCCCGGCCAGACCGCCCAGTTCGCGGCCGTCCCGCCAGCGTAAAACTCGCTCCAGATCGTCTCCCAGCACCTCAACGCACTCTTCGAGACTGAACCCCTCGACCGGGTCGTTCATCTGATCCCGCAGCAGTTCTACGCGGAGGCTGCCGGCCGCCGAAGCCGAAAAGTTGAGTACCAGTTCGCGGCCTGCAAAGACGAGCGGTTTCGTGACCAGTTCCCCGCCTTCCAGCGGCGCCTGAACCGAAGCAAATCCGTCCACCCGCAACGTGTAGCGCCGCAAGGCGCTTGCCCCGTCCCGCCAATAGCCTTCCCGCACATAAAAGGACAATTCCTCAGGCGCGCCGGCGATCGTGGAAGGCGTCACCACGATTCCCCAATTCTGAAAATTGTCCCCATAAGTCCAGTTGTCGCGAGGCCGCAGCCCCGGTCGGATGAAAGAATCTGGCCACAGGTTGAAGCTGTAACCGTCGCGGCTGCTCATGAACATGCCGTCGGTCAACGCCGTGCCATAACGCTCGCTGATCGCGGCGCGCATGCGGCGATGTTCCACTTCCGGCAACGCCTCCAGTTCCTCCGACCACGCGTGCTCGACATAACGAGTCGGGAAGCCGAGAAAAAGGTGCGGTGCCCGGTAGTAGGGCGTGACCTGATTCGTGTACAATTCGCTGTGTCGGCCCTCGCTGTAGTTGACATATACCGAATCAGTCCAGTGGACGAAATCGGTGGAAGTAGCCGTAAGAATGTCCCTACCGTAGCGAGAACCGCGCAATCCGCTCCCATCCCCGCCAGCAACCCCTTGCGACACCGCCCTGCCGGCATCTGTATCTGCTTGAACCGGATGAGCCCCGTAAGGCTCTTCACCCGTCTGCGGCAGCCTGAACTCATTGCGATGGTAGGCCCGATACTCGCCGCGTACTCCGTCCCAAAACGCCAAATTCTGCGTGTCCAGTAGCCCCCTGGTAATGACCGGCCCATCGCTCATTGGCGACCAATGGATACCGTCCGGCGATCCGTAAGCCCACAGCCCTCTCTCGTCCCCGCGCTGCATCAAAGAAAACGCTTTGTAGCGGGTCTCCTCCGCGCACGCAGGATTCCCGTCTCTGAACGGTGAGAACATTCCGTTCAGAATCTCACTTGCATTCAGCAGAATGTTGTTCTTCTTCGAGCCATCGAACTCGACCTGGCCCAGCTCCGGCCTCTCCCAGTTGATGCCATCGGCACTCTCGGCATAGCAGATATACTTGCCGCCCGGAGTACCCAGCTCCTTTCCATCGTACTCAAAATTCTGCCCTCGGTAGTACATGCGATAGCGGCCGCCGTCCTCAAAAACCGCAAATCCCCCACATGCATTGCCCTCCCATGGTGCGTCCAACGGCAACGCAATATCCCGAGGAACCGGTCTGTTCAAGCGCCGCCGGGCGCCTCCTCCTAACCTCGCCAAGAGATGATCGTCCACCATCAACTCCAGGCGCGAACCGATGTTGACAGGAATTTCGCCTTCGTTCGAGTTGGCAATAGTCATGTCTGTTTCCTTACCAAATCACTTCCTGGCAAACTGAAAAGCGTACAAGTCTGCGTCGCGCAATACAAAGCGGAGTCGAACGGGTACGCCCTCCAGACTGCTCAAGTCGCATCCGTCTGTCCAGCGAACGACACGCTCGATGTCATCCCCCAGCAATTCGACACAATCGTCGAGGCTGAACCCTGCGACCGATTCGTCCATCTGGTCTCGCAGTATTTCCACTTGAACGCTCCCGGCTGCCGAAGCGGAAAAGTTGACCTGCAAGCAGTTGCCAGCAAAGATCAGCGGCCTCGTTACCAGCTCTCCTCCGCTGAGTGGCGCTTGCACCGACGCGAATCCATCGACCCGCAGCGTATATCGCCGCAGGTTCATACTCTCTCCCCTCCAGTATCCCTCCGACACGTAGATTGACAGTTCGTCCGGCGCCCCGTCATAAGGGGAGGGAGTCGTCACGATGCCCCAACCTGGAAAGGCGTCACCGTAGACCCAGCTGTCCTGAGGTCGCAAACCCGGCCTGATAAATGATTCCTGCCACAAATTGAAAGTGTGACCGTCGCGGCTGCTCATAAACATGGCGTCGGTCAGAGCGCTACCGTACCGTTCGCTGACCCCAGCCCGTAACCGGCGTTCTGCCAATTCAGGCAGGTCTTCAACCGCCTCCGACCAGCCATCATCAATGTATCGGGTCGGAAATCCCACGAAGATGTGCGGCGCACGAAAATAGGGAACAATCGCGTTGTTGTATATCTCGTCGACACGGCCCTGCGTATAGTCCACGTACTCCGGTTCACTCCAGTTGACAAAGTCGCTCGACGTCGCCGTACGCAGATCACGGCCATAGCGGGAACCGCGCACACCGGCTCCAGGGCCCCCCGCTCTCACCCGGGCGCTATATGGTTCTTCACCTGTCCTCTCGATCCGAAATTCGTTACGATGGTAGTCGCGATACTTCCCGCGTACGGAATCCCAGAAGGCCAGGTTCTGCGAGTCAAGCAGGCCATCGGCTATCACCGGCCCGTCGCATATCGAAGTCCACTGAATCCCGTCGGCCGATTTCAGAGCATGCAGACCATCCGGCACCTCAGGGCTGTGCCCCGGCCGCGGCGCAGAACCATCCAGACGCGGAATGCGTACCGCCCACGCCTTGTAGCGAGCGTCAGCCGCAACAGCCGGGTTTGTATCCTTGAAGGGGGCAAACGCACGCACCGGACAGACGCTGTCCTCGCTACTGAGAATGATATTGTTCTTGCTCGAGCCATTGAACTCGACCAGTCCAATATCCGGCCTCTCCCAACTAATGCCATCCCTGCTTTCGGCGTAGCAGACAAAGTCCGGGTGCGGCGCCTCATTAAGTCCCGCCTCCGTCGTAATGAACTGTCGGCCGAGATAGTACATTCGGTAGATGTCGTCGTCCTGAAAGATCGCAAACGAAGTGCAGGCATTCCCTTCCCAGGGGCGATCGGTCACCAACGACACCTCGCGCGCCACAGGTCGGTTCAGGCACAATACCGCGCCGCCGCTCAACCGCGCGATCAGGAAATCATCAACCATTAACTCGAGGCGCGACCCAATCTCTATTGGGACGCTGCCTTCGCCTCTTGGCTCGTTCATATCGCTTCTAACCTCCATCTGGCACCCCTCGCAATTTCAAATTGCTCCCAGCTTGCCAACCCTCTTTCAACTGTCAGCCAGTCAGTATCTCGAACTCCGCCATCGACAATCTTCCCTGGACCTCACTGCTGAATCCGATAAAGGAAAAGCCATAGCTGTGCGCGTCTCCCAGCACGCTGTCGAGTCGCGGCCCGCCTTCCGGATAGCTGCGGTGCCAGAACTTATCGTTGCTATAGCTGCGATGCCACAGCGATTCATCGTTCTCCAGAAGAAACTTGCTCGGCTCCCCCGCCCAATGCCCCTCAGCGATCGGGACGGGGTTGCTCGAAAAGTGCCAGCGAACGCCAGGGGCATGCACCCAGAAGTAGCACTCCGCTCCATAGAGTCGCAGGTTGTCACCCCTCAGATAGACCGATACCTCGCACCCTCTCAGGTCGATAGGGCCCAGCCCGACCCAGTTTCGGTAGTGAATCAGCGCCAGAATCGAAATCGGTCTCTCCGGCACATCGGTGCTCCAGCGCGACTGGTCGGCCCAGACGCAGCCCCCGCCGTCGACGCCCCCCGCCTTCTGCCACGTCGTCAGTACGAATATGCCCGCGCCCGACACGATTTCGCCGTGGTAATCGTATGAATGCCAGCCTTCCTGACCCACGCCGAAGCTGTTGCGTATCACTGTCTGTTTCTTCATAAGGCTTCCTTCCTACTCGGTTGTTTCTGTGTAGGTTCCCTGTGAATCAGTCAGAGAGCGGTTGTCATCAGCCTTGTAGAGGGTTTATGAGTAGACTGGCGCAGCCACGCGGGAGGGAAAACTGTCTATGCTTTAACTTCCAGCGAGAGTAATTCAGTCCGCTACTGTCGCGGCACATGTGTGGGATCAGGGAAACTCAGCTGGTGTGTGATTATACTAGGTGAAAGACCTATGTCAACGCTTGGATTTCGCGCACTTACCGGTCGTCGGTAAGCAAGATCGTTCTTCAGCGCAGCGCCTATCAAATTGGGTCTCAGACAAGAAAGCGTCCCTCTCGTTATGCGTGCTTTACGAGAGGGACGCACCCTGTCAGTATTCTAATCGACTATTTGAAGCGAAACCTTCTTCCGCCTCGAATTCACTTGGAACTGAGCATCGGCCGGAGAACTAAATCCTCCTCCGAATAAGAGCGGCTCAGCCCGTCTCCTCGCCGACCAGGTGATAGGCGCCAACACCGTGCTCGGAAAGGTCCAGACCTGCCTGCTCCTCTTCCGGAGAAACTCGCAGCACGCCCAGCGCCTTGATGACCGTGAAAAGTATATACCCGGCCACGAAAGCCCACACCGGAATCGCGATCGAACCCACAATCTGAGCAACAATAGGGTGGCCACCGAAGATGCCAGTAGCAATCCCACCCCAGATGCCGCACAGTCCGTGTACCGGCCAGGCGCCGACCGCGTCGTCGATCTTGAAGTTCTCCAGCGCCTCCATGCCTACGCACACCAGCACGCCGGCCACAGCGCCTATGATCAGCGCCTCGACGTTGATGACCGAATCACAATTTGCCGTAATGCCGACCAGACCGCCCAGGGCACCGTTAAGCGTGTAGCTCAGGTTCGGCTTGCCCGTCTTGACCCAGCCATAGACCATTGCCAGCAATGTTCCTGTTGCGGCTGCCAGTGTAGTGTTGGTCGCGATCAGCATGACCGCATCCGTATTGACCGCACCCGTGAAGGCAAGCTGGCTACCCGGATTGAAGCCGTACCAGCCAACCCACAGAATGAAGACGCCCAGTGCAGCCATCGCCATGTTGCTGGGCGGCAGCGGATTGGTCGAACCGCCGCCGAAGCGCCCAATACGCGGACCGAGCACGATGACAGCGGCCAGAGCAGCGAAACCACCCACGGCATGAACTACCAACGAACCGGCAAAATCATAGAACCCCATCTGGTCCAACCAGCCTCCACCCCATTTCCAATAGCCGCTTACAGGGTAGATAATGGCGGTGAGGATAATGCTGTAGATCAAGTAGCCCGATATCTTCATGCGACCGGCTACGGCGCCAGACACAATCGTGGCTGCCGTTGCTGCGAAGACCACCTGGAACAGAAAGTCAACCTGGGGGTTGAGATTGCCAGCCATCGCTTCCGGCGTATCCATTGAGATTCCGAACCCATTGAACCCCAGGAATCCCCCGAGCAGCGGTGCACCGTACATGATGCTGTAACCAATCAGGAAATAGAAGAAAACACCACTTGCCAGGTCAATGATGTTTTTGAACATAATGTTCACGGTATTCTTGGCCGAATTGAAACCCGCCTCGACCATCGCGAAGCCAGCCTGCATAAACAGCACCAGCACCGCTGAAACAAACAGGATTAAGTTGTCAATCGAATAGGCGACTTCATCCGTCGTGAACGGCGCCGCATCCTGGGCGAATGCAGATGGGGCGAAGACTAGCAGCCCAAGAACGGCAAGCGGTATCGCCCGCAACTTCGAGCCGTGTTTCATAGCACGTACAAGCATGGACATCGAAAAGTTCTCCTTCCTCAAGTGAGACCTGAAATAATACTGCCCACCTTCTCCACTTATGCCGCGGCGGCCGCTTTCCTGGCTATGATTGCAGTCCGCGTACTCCGTGGCGCAGATGGGCCAATCAAAACATAAGGGCCTGTGCTTCCATCACTGATTTACACAGCATCACGCTCCCTTTGCGCGGCGCTGGCGCCTCAGAAGTTTCACAAGCCAGCGATTACGCAAAAGGATACTCGACCCTGGCGCCAAATCCACTGCCCATCCTGCATGAAATTGAAATCTTGTTTTTGTGCATGTTGCACATAACAGAATTGCGTCTGTAAAATGGCGCTGCATTGCGGCCGCTCGGTGTGCAATTTTGCCCGGAACAATAAGCCAATGAGAGCTGAAAAAGCGGGCACCCTGCGCGTCGGCACCTCCTCTTGGAGCTTCCCAGATTGGCGAGGCGTCTTTTACCGTCCCCAAACGCCGGCCGATCAGCAACTCAGCTTTTACGCCCAACAGTTCAACAGCGTCGAAGCCAATACCAGCTTCTACGCCCTGCCTGCGCCCAAGACCCTACTGCGCTGGCTCGAAAGCGTGCCCGAAGGTTTCACCTTTTCACTGAAAGCGCCTCGAGAGATCACCCACGAGAAGAGACTGGTCAATGTGGAACAGGCAACGGCAGCCTATCTGGAAGTCCTGCGTTCGCTCGGCCCTGCCGCCGCTCCCGGCCTCATCCAGTTCCCAGCGACCTTTACCCGCGCCAGCGATGGCCGCCGCCTCGCCGCCTATATTGACAGCCTTGCAATCAGCGCGCCTGAGATACCATTGTCCGTCGAAGTCCGCGCCTTCGATCTCATGACCACTGCCTTTGCCCGCTTCCTGCTCGATCGCGGGATCGGCTTCGTCGTCGTAGAGCGCACCGGCCAGCCCGATACCTTTGCCAACTGGCAGGCCGCCGTAGAGAGTGTCGGCACACGCCAGACCCTCCATATGCGTCTCATCGGCAACGACCGCGACCCTCTGCCCGATGACAAAATCATACGGCGCCCCCAGGACGAACTGCTGGACAAATGGGCCAAACGCATCGCCGATCTGTTGAAGGACGGCAGAGACGTCTACTGTTACGTCCATAACCCTTTCGAAGGCCACGCGCCGGAAACGGTCCGCCGCCTGCGCGCCCGGATCGGCCAGTATCTGCCCCTACCCGACTGGAATCCCACAAATGGACGGTCTGAGGAAGAGGAGGACGGCGGTCAAATGTCGCTTTTCTGAACAGCCTTGGACTGTTAACCCAGGTTAACTCGACAGTTAACCCTATCTACGCGTTTTTCTTCACCCCTGCAGCGACAAAACTCGCCGAAAATCCAGCCCAACACCCTGAATTGTGGTGCTATACTGTTCCTCATTGTCGTACGCCCTCTGTTTGTCAGAAAAGCGATGAAGGGGATCGAAATGGAGATTGTTGACTTTCTGCAGCTTGTCCTCCTGCTGGGTCTGCTCGCGGCAGTCGCGATTTTGCTGATTAGCCTCCGCGCCGCGCGTCGACCGAACGACAAACAGGATAATGATGTACCATCCAAGAAAAATCAAATGCGGTCGGCTCCCGCCCGCGCTCTACATCGCCCTCGCAACGACCTTAGTCGACAGATGGACAGGCGCTTAGCTAGTGGGTAAGAAAAAGGTCGGCCCCTGAGGGCCGACCACGATTGTGTTAAACAACCAGAATATTTGAAAGAATGACCACAGACGGGCCACCCCGCCCCCCAAATAAACCCCCCAACAG
>VXRG01000094.1 GCA_009838625.1 Caldilineaceae bacterium SB0664_bin_27 | reverse complement strand
AGGGTAAGACAGTTGACCTTTAGGATATCCTGCTCCTAAGCCTGGTATCCAGGCTAGAAATTGTGCCGTGACACGGCGCACTGTTTGTACCACCCGTTATGTTAGTCCGAGGCCTCAAAGCACGGGGACAGGGTCGGCCGGCAAAAGGGCCTCAGGCGGCGGGAGTCGGACGTACCGATCATCATGCTGACGGCCAGAGAGGCGCACGACGACCGGATATTGGGACTGGAGAGCGGGGCCGACGATTACATTGTCAAGCCGTTTGCTCCGAAGGAGGTCATCGCACGCGCGGAAGCGGTGCTGCGCCGCGTCAAAGGGACGGTTCAGAACATTCTGATGCACAACAACATCATGCTGAATGAGACCACTCGCCGGGTGACGGTGGATGGGGAGCCGGTGCCCCTGAGGCAGGCGCAGGATAGGCGGCACATTTAAAATGTTTGGGGCGTAGCGACAGCTTGTGTGCGAGGGAGGGGAATAACAAACGCCTGGGGGGTCCTGTTCTCTCCAGGCGTTTTCTCTTTGCCTACGCTTGATAAACAAGACCGATCGATCTGCGAAATCAAGAGAATCAATGGCAAGTTGCGATATCTATTGTGAAGTTTGCAATAGGGACTCAACCGCGCTTCTGCAGTGCCTCCCTGACCTGCCCCAAAAAACTGGTCATCGTAGGATCCTACCGGGTGCGGGGGCTGGCTGGGTGATGGGCTGGAATCCGTGTTTGCTTCTGGTCTCTCTTCTGCTGTCTGCGTGTGGAGCGTAACTGGCATCGTCCCGCGGCGTACCCGTCGCTGCCAGATACGATGCCGGCGACCTATACCTGATGCGAAACGGCTAGGACCGCGCCTGTGTCAACGAGTTGGACGTATTCCCGAACGGCCGCAACGATGAACAGGTCGATGCCACAGGCTCCGCATCAGACCTGGCTGACGACCCGAAATATGCGTCCTTGAGTTTTGCATAGAGAGAGGGGCAGGCGATTATGCCTGCCCCTCTCGGCGCTACTTAAGCCTTGCCGGGCCCTGCCATGCCTTACCACGCCAAGACGAGCCGTACCCTGCCCTGCCAAGCCGTGCCCGGCGCGTTTCACTCTACTACCCAAGCCCTGCCTTGTCAAACCACACCCGGCCAGGACGCCTGGCCCTCATTATTGTCTACAGCAGCGGCGCGATCCCCTTCATCGTCTGGGTGATGCGCGACTTTTTCGAAGGGCTTCCGGTGGAAATCGAGGAAAGCGCCATGATCGACGGCGCAAACCGGCTCGGCGTCCTTTTCCGCATCGCCATGCCACTGGCCGCACCCGGTCTCGTGGCCGTCTTCGTCCTCTCTTTAATCGGCGCCTGGAACGAATACCTTGTCGCCCTCACGCTCACCTTCCGTGAAGCCATCACCATTCCACTCTTCATGACCATGCAGGTCAGTCAGACCGGCTACACCGAGTGGTGGAATATGAGCGCGATCTCGCTCGTAAGCGTCATCCCCGTCGTCGCAGCCGGCATGGCGCTGGAGAAGTACATCACCGGCGGCCGGCCAGACCTTCGGCGCGCTCAAAGGCTAACCCGGCCGAACGAATCCGTCTGTCAGCCAGACTCTGACGACTCCTCCCTTCTGCGTCGTCGACCCAGCCACAACCGCACCAGCCAGATCAGTACTGCCAGCGGAATCAAGAAGACAAGCAGCAGCGGCGTCAGGTAAAGCACGGCCCAGATCAGCGCCGTCAGCAGCCCCTGCAGGGTTGCAACCAGGGCCCGCAACGCGTTTCGCACCGGGCCGCTTGTACTCCAGGGATCCTCCACGATTGGCCGGAATACGCTGTCCGGAATCAACTCAACCCAGATCGTAGAAAAACCGATCTGATTGTCCAGCAGGTTTTTGCGTCCCTGCAGCGTCTCGATTTCTTCCCGAATCTGTGTCAAGCTGCGGTGCACGGCCAGAATATCCTCGACCTTGGAATTCGGCCTTTCCCGCACCTCTGTCAACAGGGCCAGCAACTCGGTTTCGGTAGCGCGCAGGTTTCGTAGCCGCGCATCGAGATCACTGTACTGGTCCGTGACATCCTGTCTGCTTATGTTCAGGTAGTTTACGTCCGTGGCCAGCGCCTGCAACAGCTCCAACGCCTCTTCCAAGCCCGTGGCCGGCACCCGAAGCGTTATCGATCCCTGCAGAACATCCGACTCGTCATGTCCCCTCTTGGCAAGGTGCATGTCGGCCACGTACCCGCCCAGATCAGACACGACCTGCTCGATACCCGACAGCGCTGCCGCCGTGTCCGCCACGACCAGAGAGATGTTGGCATTGGCGATGACCTGTCGTGACGCCTCGCCGCCGTCAGCCGTTTGCTGCGGCGCAGAGGCCTCCCCGTCCGCCATCTCGGGAGAGGGCGGGCTCACTGCGGCCGACTCAGAAAGGGCCATATCCGAGACTCTGGCACCGCAGGCCGCGCACGCTATCCCCAAGAGAACCAGAAATACGGGAATGGTTAGTCGCATTCGTCCCACTGTTCACACTCCTGTCATCTCAACATGACGCAAAGACTCTGGAAAATGGGACGAATAGTGCGGCCGAAATGTTCCCTGCGTGACCGTTCCGGAGACCTCCCGTATGTCATTCAGCCGCCAAATTTGTCTGAGGCAACCCCTCGTACCCCTGGATCGGCCACGAAAAGCCCGCCTGCATGAGGCTGTTCCGCCTTTTCCGCGTCACTCATTCGGAACGAGGCGCTCGTAATGTAGAGCTGGTCCAGATTGGGTCCTCCGAATGCGCAGGCCGTAATAGCCGACGTCGGCAGCACGACGATTCCCATGCCCTACTACGCCATACCATGCCGCACCTCGGCCGAGTCAACTCTTTCGATATCCGATTCAGTGAACCGACCGAACATACCGCTTTTCTCCGGACGCCAGTCCCCGAGCCCAATTTGGCGGCCGGCAATGTCCAACCACTCAAGCAGCTGGCTTTGGTCGATCACCTCATCATCCACATCCACTTCAAACGTGCAGGACCAGGGCATATCAAACTTCGCCCGCGTTCGTAGAATTCTACTGCGTTGCACGACAACCGGAACGGTGTACTGCGTCGTGCGGCCAAGCTCCTCGACGCCGGTGCCGTACTTCTCTGTGTCATAAGCGAATGCAGTGCTCAGCACCATCAGCCCGCCCCTGACTTGCGGTCCTTGTTTTCGCTTGCGGGCCCCGGCTTCGATCGCTGCTCGGATAGCCGTCGCTGGGATCGCAGTAGGGTAGGCAGCAGGCGAGTTGCTCAGAGAGTACTTTTTCCCCTGCCCCCCTCCGAACCGTGCTTGCGACTTTCGACGTCTGCCGGCGGAACGCTCGTCTGCCCCGCGTCACGCCTGCCGGCACTCGCAGCAGGCCGCGGAAAGGGCGTTGAAGGCGGCTTTGGAACTTGAGGGGAACACCAGGTACTCAGATAGCTGCCGGCGGCCTGTTGCCCGATTCAGCGATGGCCCTGCGCACGTCTACTCTACGCAGCAGAACTAGCCCAACGACAAAGAAGAGGATGATCGAAACGATGGCCGGCCGCAGGCTGCCGGTCATCTGGTTGACCAGGCCGAAGGCGAGCGGGCCCAGCCAGGAGGTCCCCCGCTCGCTGACTTCGTAGATGGAGAAGAATTCGGCCTCCTTGCCCGGGGGAATCATGTTGGCGAAGAGGCCGCGGCTGACCGCCTGCGTGCCCCCCATCACCAGGGCGATGCATGCCCCCAGAATCCAGAACTCCAGGAAGCGGCTCTCCCCCTTAAGACCCAGGTAGGCGTAGACCACAACCACCGTCCAGACGATCAGGCCCATGATCAGCGCTTTCTTCGCCCCGATACGGGCCGCTATTTTGCCGAAGAGGAGCGCGCCCGCGAAGGCAACGAACTGCATCATCAGGATGACCTGGGTCAGCATGCCCTGCTCGATCGCCAGCCCTCCCTGGGCAAGCGGGGCGGCGGCAAAGACGGCGGCAACGGCGAAGACGGTCTGGATGCCGTCGTTATAGAGCAGGTAGGCGATCAGGAACCGGATGGTATGGGGATATTTCGCGGCCTCCTTGCCCGTGGCCCACAGCTGTTTGAGGCCGGCTGACAGGTAGGTCTCGCCGGCGGGCAGCGCCCGGGTTACGCCGCGTGAACGCAACATTTTCCAGGTGACGAATGACCAGGCGAACCACCACAGTCCGCCCGAAAAGAGGTTGATGCGCACGGCCAGAGCGGTGTCGACGCCGATGGCGCCGCGCACCAGGTAAAAGACCAGATTGAGCGCCAGCAGGATGCCGCCCCCGAGGTAGCCCAGCGCCCAGCCCACGGACGAGACGCGATCGCGGTCCTCCGGTCCGGCGATGTCGGGCAGGAAGGCGTTGTAGAAGACGATCGCCGCGCCGAAGGAGAGGTTGGCGACGATAAAGAGCAGCCCGCCCAGCCACCAGGTCCCGGCCGTAACAAAGAACATGAACATTGTGGCGACCGAGCCGGCGACGGCAAAGATCTGCATCAATTTTTTGCGTAGATTGGAGTAGTCCGCAATGGCGCCAAGAATTGGGAGGAAGAGCACCTGCAGGATGACGGAGAAGGAGATGCAGTAGGGCAGAAAGGAGTCGGGCGCCACGGGGATGCCGAAGAAACGGGCCAGTTCATCGGGGCCGGCCGCGGCGCGGGCGAGGCTGGAGAGGTACGGGCCGAGAAAGACGGTGGCGACCGTTGTCCCAAAGGCCGAGTTGGCCCAGTCATAGAAGTACCAGCCGATCTGCTCGCGGCGGTTGCCTGGCCCTGATTTGGGCGTGGGGGTTGCGTCAGCTGTCAGGTCCTGGGGCATCGTGCGCTCCTGGTTGCGGCGTGATCAGAGAATGAAGGGAAGGGCTTGCCTGGTGTACGGGCGCTCCGGCAGCTCCTCCGGTCGCGCCATCGCGATCCGGTTGCTGAAGTCGAGGCCGGCCAGAGCGTGAGTCATCACGCGGGGCAGTTGGCGAGCCTGGCTTTGGAGGGTTATTTCCTCAGGTCTTATGCCAGACTTTGAATGCTGTGACAACCAAAATCAGTTGATCCGCGAAGTCACGCGAAGGGTCGCGAAGAACACCTTTTTGTCCGCGGAGGGGCGCGGAGAACAGCAAAGACGTGTCGGATTTTCTTTGTGCAGCTGCGCCGCCCTTCGATGACGGCGGCAGACCGCCCGCTTTGCGATCAGCCGCAATTTGCACCTGGAAGTTAGTGTTCAGACAAACGTCAACGAGCCCTAATCGTCTTGCTGCCATCAAGTAGCTCCAGCGCAACCCGAAACTTGCAGGCCACCGTGTGCCGCCGCCGTTTCTTGAACATTGAATCATTCCACCACAGGCTTGGCAGTTCGCTCCATTGATACACCTTCGTTTGTGGTTCTGTATTTAGGGCCAAGCTGAAACCGGCGCCTCTTTTTTCTGCGCCCGGCTGTCTATTCGTCATCCTCCCAGTCGAAGGGAAGCTGAGCCGCGTCGCGTCGCTGACGCTGCCGGCGACGGGGGGTCCGCCCGGCGCGGTCGCTCCTGTTGTAACTGTCATGGCAGCGCTTGTATCCTTCCGTCAACCCTTCCTCGCGCCCTTTCTCATATCCTCTGGCGAACTCCAAGGATTCTCTTTCCAACCGTCCAGCATCGTATCCTCGAGCATAGGCCTCCTCCCTCTCCCGCTCGTATTTCCTAACGAACGCTTCATCTCCTTGCGCAAGGATTTCCTCTCTTCCCTTTATGCGCCCTTCCTCGAAGCCTACCTGCTTGCCTTCCCCATATCCGCGGGCGTACTCCGGGTGTCTCGTCTGTTTCATCATAGGTCTGCCCCGTATAGGCGTATCACCCGCCTTGCGCGGCGCATGCTATTCGTGTGCAGCGAACGGGCATGCGGTGCAGTTGCCAGCGGTCATGCTCCATGATGGCGGCGAGGCCGGCGCGGAGCCATGCCGGGGCCGGGGCCGCTCCGTGTACCATCTACTCCACCGTCTCGCTCCTTTGCATGCGGTAGCCGACGTGAGGTTCGGTGAAGATGTATCTGGGGTCGTGCGCATCGTCACCCAGTTTACGGCGGAGTCTATTGACGACGACGCGGACCAGCCTTGCGTCACCGGAGTTCTCCGGCCCCCAGACCCGTTGGAGCAGCTGCGCGTGGGTGGACACCCTGCTGGCGTTGGTCGACAGCTCGTAGAGCAGTGCGTACTCGGTCGCGGTCAGCGCGATAGGTTGTCCGGCCACGACCACGCGACGTTCCGTATAGTTGATGACCAGGTCTTCCAGGAGATAGTCTTCGGGCTGTCCGGGATAGCCGACGCCGGAGCGCAGGCGCAAGACCGACCTGATCCGAGCGGCCAGCTCCGTCGGCGAGAAGGGTTTCACCACATAGTCGGCGGCCCCCGTGTCGAAGGCCTCAGCGATGACGTTCTCCTGGCCGTAGGCCGACAGAAAGATGACGGGCAACGCGGTTTTCCCCAGGATATTCCTCATCAGATCGATCCCATTGACGCCCGGCAGCATCATATCCAACAGGACGAGATGGGGACCCTCTTTCGCTATCAGGCTGTCGACCTCCTGCGGGTCTCCGGTCACTATCGGGTCATAGCCTGTCTTGGAGAGGACGTCCCGGATATATCTGAGGTCGTTGGGACTGTCGTCCACGACGAGGATGCGCGTCCGCTCTGTTGTCGCGTCCCCGCGTTCGGCTGCAAGCGGCGCGGAATCAACTGTACCTGCAGTCTTTTCCTGTTCGGCGACTGGCACTGTGAAGATAAAGCGCGCGCCCTGGCCGGGACCTTCACTTTCGGCCCAGATGCGGCCCCCGTGCGCCTCTACGATACCTTTACAGATGGCGAGACCCAACCCCGATCCGGTGAGATCGCTCTGCCGGTCCCCGCCGTCGACGCGGGAGAACTTTCTGAACAGGAGCGGCAGCCGCTCGGCGGGTATGCCTCTGCCCTCGTCGGCGATTGAGACGACCACCTGAAACTGTTTCAGCACAGCGCGCACTGTGATGGTGGACAGCTCGTTGGAATGCTTGGCCGCATTGGCGAGCAGGTTGTTGAGGACCTGGACGATGCGGCGTCTGTCGGTCATGACCTGGGGCAGATTCGGGGCGACGTCGATCTGGATCCTATTCGTGCGGCCTGCGCTCATGAACATGATGCGAGCCTCGTCCACCAGGGCGGCGGTGTCGGACGGCTCCGGGGCGACGGAAAGCGTGCCGGTCTCGATGTGGGCCACATCGAGCAGGTCGCGTATGAGGCTGCGCATGCGGTCGGCCTGCTCGGAGATGATGCGGTGGAACTGGCGCATTTCGGCGGGGTTGAGGGAGGCTGCATCGTCCAGAAGGGTGTGTGCGGAGCCTCTGATCGTGGTCAGCGGGGTCTGCAGTTCGTGGCTCACCATCCCCATAAATTCGGCGCGCAGCCGCTCCAACTCCTCGAGCGGCGTCATATCCTGCATGGTGACGACAACCGATTCGACCGCGCCCTCCTGTGAGCGGATGGGCGTGGCGTTGATCAGCGTCTTGACGCTGCGGCCGTCAGGGACTTCCATGACGATCTCTTCAAGGCGTACGGTTTCGCCGGTGCTGAGCACCTGGGCCAGGGGGAACTCGCCGAGGGCGATCTCGCGTCCGTCGGCGCGGCGGCAGGTTATCAGTTCGAGGAGCTCCTCCACAGGGCGGCCGGGCATCTGCAGGCTGCTGGCGATCCGCCTGGCCTCCTGATTGAAGGAGAGCGGCACCCCTGATTCTGCGTCAAAGACTACTACACCGACGGGCGAGGTGTTGATCAGGGTTTCGAGGTCGTTCCGGGCGCGCTGCTCGTCGCGGTAGCGGCGGGCGTTGACGATGACGAGCGCGGCCTGGGAGGCAAACATGACCAGGGTCTCTTCATCTTCCGGGGTGAAGTCGTGATCGGAGCCCGCTTTGCCCAGAAAGATGTTGCCGACGCGTTCGCCGCGGTGGCGGATGGGCGCGGCCAGAAAGGTCTTGGGGAGCGTCGCGCCGCCGGGCAGGCGGGGTTCGGGAAGGCCCAGCGACCTGACGTAGGCGCCCAGGTCGGGCAGGCGGAGCGGTTCGGCAGTGTTGCCGACGTGTTCGAAGAGTTTCAAGGCATCGGGCAGATCCCACAGGCGCTGGACCACTGCGGGGGTCAGGCCGGAGGAGAGAAAGTCAGCGGCCGGCCCCGCGTCGTCGAGGAGGGTGAGCAGGCCGTAGCTGGCGCCGGTGAGGGAGCGGGCGGAGTCGAGGACGCTTTGGAGGACGGCGTCGAGGTCGAGGCTCTCGTTGATGAGCAGGCTGGCCTTGCTCAAGCGGGAGAGGCGCTTCCGCAGCGCTTCAATCTCTTGGGTGAACTCATCAACAGGCTTCATCTTTGTTTGCCTATCCGGTAAGAAGGCGTCCCGCAGGAATAGGACGCGGGCTCAGGGGCTGGTTGAAGTTTGCTGAACCGGGATATCCGCGCAGAACACCTTACACCGGTTGATCCACGGAGGGACACGAAGAACAGTTTAAGCTATTTTGAATCGTCGTAGGGGCGCCCCTGCGGGGGGATGCGGTGGGCTTGCAGCCGTCAATATTATGAATGGCATTCGCCAAGTAGCAACGGGGCCTAGCGCCGCGCAGGGCCCAGATTGTCCTCATTCTATCATTTGGAGGAATATTGATACAACATTTATATGGAAAAGGGCGCAATTTAGATACAAATGTTATTTGCATGCTGTATACTGGATAGCGAACGAAAAGAGTCCTCCGGTGAGAAAAACTGATAACCTTGGCGTTCGAGACCAGCCAAAGCAAACTACGTCGGGGCTTCCAACTGTCTGCAAGTCAGGAAGCTGGCTGTCTCCAACTGGCAAGAGACCCTGTTAGGGATGACCGAAAAAATCTCGCTGATGCTGGTAGACGACCAGCCGTTGTTCCGCGACGGGATGGCCTTAATCATTGAAGCAATTGACGAACTGTTCGTGGTTGGAGAGGCCGGCAACGGCCAAGAGGCCATCGACCTGTATGCCGAACTTCGGCCTGACGTCGTGTTGATGGATGTGCACATGCCGGGGGTCAACGGTATCGACGCCACCAGGCGTATCTGCGCCGGCGACCGGCAGGCGAAGATCATTATTCTTACAACCTTCGAAAAGGATCAGTACATCTTCGAAGGCCTTCGGGCCGGCGCTCGCGGGTATCTGCTGAAAGCGACAAACAGACACAAATTGGCCGATGCAGTGCGCACCGTTCATCAAGGCGAAGTGTGGATGGACAGCACTACGGCCACCAAGATTGTCAACGAATTTGTCAGTCTTCCATCTCCAGATTCTTCCCGGAACGCATCCGAATTTCTGAAAGACCCGTTAAACGAAAGGGAGCTGGAAGTCCTCCACATGATGGCCGACGGCCTTCGCAACCGGGAGATCGCCAGGCACCTCCACCTGGCCGAAGGGACAGTAAAAAACTACGTCTCTTCCATTTTGAGTAAGCTCTTCGTCCAGGACCGTACGCACGCCGTCGCACGGGCCAAAGAGCTAGGACTGATTTGACCGGAGATCATCTTCCTCCAATTCAGTCGCCTCAACTCAATTCTCAGACAGTTGAAGCGGGCATTCCTTTCGCGATCCCGATAACCGGCGGCCTGAACAGCTTGAATCCCGGAAACTTTGGGAATCACATTGGATTTGTAGAAATCCAGCGCAGGGCAAAGTCGGTTGACCCATATTTAGGCGTCCTATCTTCTGCGATGTCTGACAGGCAAGCCATGTTCGTGCTGTTCCTATATTTGACTGGCATTCTCGTTCTGTTCGGGGTGACTGTTTCGCTCTTTTGAATGAGCTGGCCAGCCTGCCGTGCGTTTCCGAACGTGTACCCAGGTTCAAAGGTGTGTGCATACGAACACCTGTCCGGCCTGTGGAACGGCAGGCGGCCCTTCAGAGCCCGCCGGCAATTTCGGTGGGCTTTATGTTATAAGTACGGTAGGCCGCCAGCGAGTTACTCCGAGTAAACGAAGTACTTTTCCGACGGCCCCCGTCCGAACCGGACGTGACACTTTCGCGTCATCCGGCTCTCCAGTGTCTGGTAGGTAGGGGCGGAACAGAAGGCCCTACGCCAATGGGCGCGGGTTACACGGCTAGTTCGGCGGCGAGTTGGAGTCCGTGGAATCCACGGGGGGTGCGCGCAGAGGCTCACCTCTCCGTCGTCGCCACCAATTCCGCAATCGCCGGAACAGCGATTGGTCAGTGCCGAGCGCTGACCGCAAAGATGCGATGGAAGCTAGTTCCTCCGGCGTCAGCCTTTCGTACACGGTTTCCGCGCAGACCTTGGGGTCTATGTGGTCTTCGGGGTCGGAAGTCATGCGGTGTTCACCTCGTTACTATGTGTGGCGCAATTGTACCACTTCCAGCATAAGGTGGACGTATGGGCCGTGTAGGCCGATAGACTACCTACGTTTCCTTGTCGGGGTGTGCCATCCAGCCCGGCCGTATTCCACGTCCATGTGGCACGGATGGCACAGGACTAGGGTCTTGCGTCGGCGTGCAGCCATCAGTTTGACCCAATCCGGCTTCGGTGAACGCCCAGGGTTGTCAAGGTCGCGCAGCCCCCGGACGTGATGCACCTGGATTCTGTCATGCGAGCCGCAACGCTCGCAGGTGTCGGCCAGGAGCCGCTGTCCGAGTTCCGTACGTGTTATCCAAGCCTTTGGTGGGTTGTCGTCCAACTTTGCCTTGATGTTTCGCTTGAGCGAGATGCGGTAATCCGCAGCTTGGCTGCCAGCGTCTTGGCTAGTGACATCTCCATGACCCACTTGAGCCGGTCTAGCTGGCGCAGGTTGTAAGCTAGGCGGTAATACTCCACGACGCCCCGGAACTCCTGTTGGTACGCGGCCACGATGCTGTAAACAGAGTCGTGGATACGACCGTTTCGGTGAATCGGCTTGCCGTTTCGCATGTAGGGTTGGCATTTTGAGCGAACCACGCCTACGGGCATTCGCAGTCCAACGACGCCTTTGATTTGTCTCCGGCCTTGTGCTGTACACTTGGCGTCGTCTTTGAGGATGTGTACCTCGTAGCCAAGAAACTTGGCGGCTTCCGTTCGCCCATGAGTGATGAGCGTCTTTTCGTCGGATAGCTCCAGCTTCAACGTGTGTCGCAGGAAGTCTCCGACTTGCCGTTTGATCTAGTTGGCTTCTGACCGCGTTCCCAAGTAGCCGAGAAGGAAGTCGTCGGCGTACCGAACGTATCGCAGGCGACAGAAATCCGGGTCGTTGGGAAGCTTAGAGGGTAGGCTTTGCGCTTGCTTGCGCAGGGCGCGGGCCTCCTCGTAGCGTCCTTTCTTCCGCAGGTACGTTGCCCTTGACAGTGGCCGGTAGTAGTCCGGGTTTTCCTTACGCTTGTCTCCTCGGGTGTAGGTCGGGATGAGGGTCTGTTCGACCCACTTATCGAACCGGTCCCGGTAGATGTTGGCTAGCAGGGGGCTGATGATGCCGCCCTGTGGAGTGCCACTCAGGGTGCGGTTGAACCGCCAATCTTCCAGGTAGCCAGCCTTGAGTAGGCCGGAGACTAGGTTGAGGAAGCGGCCATCGTGGATTTTCTCCGCCAGAATCCCAAGCAGTACCTCGTGGTCGAGGGTGTCGAAGTACTGGCTGATGTCGCCCTCGATGAACCACACCGTTCCGTTCCACGTCCGGTGCATTTCCCGTAGCACGGTGTGACACCCTCGGCCAGGTCGGAAACCGTGGGAGCGGTCGGAGAACTGGGGGGCGTAGTACGCCTCTAGGATGAGGCGCATTACTTCCTGAACCAGCTTTGTCCGACCGTGTTGGGATGCCCAGGGGACGGGTCTTCCCGTTGGGTTTGGGAATGTAGACCCGTCTGACCGGCGTCCACCGATACCGTTCGTAGCGTAGAGCTTCGATGGTGGCGTCGATGTCGGCCAGGGACATTCCGTCCATGGTCTCTATCGTGACTCCGGGCGTCATGGCACCTTTGTTTCCGGTAGATGCGGCCATAGGCGGTCAGGAACAGCTCCTTGTTCCACATGAGCCGGTAAACTCGCTCCAGCGGTAGTCCTCGTCGGCCCCGCTCTCGGATGATTCCCAGTACAGTTTCAGTGTTACGCATCTCGCGCGCCTCCTCTGTTTTGGGTTTCTAGACACTTGTCCCCCTTCGCCATGTGGACGGCTTTCCCGTCCTCGGACTACTATGGGGACTCCGTTCCCGTAGGACTCTCGTCCCGTAGGGAATCCCGTGTTTACGCAACCTAGACGTAGTAGCACGACTTAGGTGCCCTGTTCGCTCCCTTGAATGGGGTCATTCCCCATCGCCCGCCGGACGAAAGTTTCCGCCAACCCACACCTGGTTGACGTATTCCGACGGCCCCGAATTACAGGCGTTGTATCGGGGGCTATGCCCTTACAGCGCTGGGAACTGGGGTTCAGGCAATCAAGCTTTCACCGTATCGTGCGAGTCTTGCGGTGCGAGGCCCTAAACGCCTTCGAGACCACCACCGCTTCGACGACATGCTATTGTTCCCTTCGACTTTCGCCGTCAGGTAAGTCGTTGACTCAGGAGCACTCTTTCGAGCTCCTCCTCCCTGGGGGAGGAATCTTAGGCTGCGCCTACCCGGCGCACGTGGGGAGGGCAAATGGCCTGGGCAGTTCCTGGCGGCTCTATTCTTGTTTGCCATTGACCAAACTTGCAGGAGACTCTGCGCAGACTCGACAATCAAAGGACATACTCTCTTACAGAGGGTATGTCCTCTTGGCAACTACTGACCTCTCTCGCGCCCAACTTCACCACATGACAGGACATTGGGCAGATAGTTTCACACAGACACAACCATACGGACACTTCCTCACCAGGCAAGTCCGAATCTCTCTAACAGCATTACGAGCAACGGCGCAATGATGAGAGCCGGCGCCAAATTGATGACTCGGATTTTCTTCAACTCCAATAACGACAAGGCGACGCACAGGATCATGATGCCGCCCGTAGCCGTCAATTCCATGATCCATAGCGATTCCGGGTCGAATGCGCTTCCTGCCATGGTGAAACGGCCAATGGTTTTCGCCAGCCCGGCAAGTCCTCCCTGCACGATGCCCACAGACCCCGCGCTGAGCAGGACGCCCGGGCCCATGCAAGCCGCAATCGGGATGGCGATCAGTCCCTCCATAACGCCCTTGAGGGTCAGCAGTTCGTAGTCCCCGAACAGGCCCTCCTGAATGCTGCCGACAACAGCCATCGGCCCAACACAGAAGACCAGACTGGACGTCATGAATGCGCGAGGGGCGTTCCAAACAACCTTGCCCCGTTTCACCTGCATGCTCCAGCGAGTTTCTATCCGCTCGGCCAGCCGGCGCACGAACTCCTCAATCCCCATCAACTCGCCGAGGATGGCGCCGATGACGATGCTGGCCATGGGAATGAGGATGTTGCCTGATTCGTTAATCATATTAACGCCGATGACCAGCAGGATCATGCATACGCCCTGAAGGACCAGTTCCTGCATCTTAGTCTGCAGTCTGTTGCCCAACACGATTCCGATCGTGCTGCCAATCAGGATTGCCGTAATGTTTATCAGCGTGCCTGTCATCTGAACTCCCTATTGCTGTTTTATTCTCTTCGAGTCCGGCCGTCACAAACCTGCGCAATCGCAATCGGCGCCACATCTCTGCGCCGTTCCGTACTATGAGCGATTCGAAAATCCTCAGTGTGTCGCTGTCGCGCCTATGGGAATTGACAAAGAAGCGTGGTATTTACCTTAACTTTCGGACGGTCACTGAGTCTAGTGCCGACAGACACCGATAAGGTCACGTGACTCTGCGAAAAGCGGAGGGTCCTTCCGCTGGTCCCGCCCGAACCCTGCCCCGGCATTGAGGGGTAATCAGGCGTCGCAGCCTGTCCAACTGACTCTGCCTCGCTGTCTCAACCGCGCGCCCCTCCGCGGACAGAAAGCAGTTCTCCGCGCCTCTAACCCAACACGCCGGCATTCTCAAGATCGGCCTGGACGATCACCGTCACGCCGGGCGATCACGCGCTCGAGGTCTCATGGCAAGCGCCAACCGGCGTCAAGTTCAATGACATCTTCCAATATCGCGTCGTACGGTGTCTTGAAGCGGAATCCGGATGCAGCCCGACCACGCAGCTGGTATATGCGGTGACCGATGGCAGCGGCTCCTACACAGTTACCCACCATTTCGCGCCCAACTCGCCGCAGCGCTTCTCCCTTTCCATAAGCGGCGCCAGGCGAGTCTATGTCCGCGCCGTGAACGTTGACTACAACGCCTCTCTCGCCAGGTCCGAGTTTTCGTATGACAACCGGACCCAGGCCGCCGGCGACAACACCGACTTGCAGGCCGCCTATCCGAACTGCCGCGTGGCATTGGGCGACCGGCAGCCTTGCCTGCGGTAAATCGTCGCCCATACCGGCTTGCTGAAGTCATATGCCCATTCATAGACGATCGGCACTGTACGGCGTGACCGCATCCCCTCTATTCTTTTCAAGCAGATCGAAGCAGACCAGCGAACAGCAATCCTACCTGAATTGCGGTTCGCACAAATGTCCTCTGTCAACAGAGAAAAGGTTAAGCATGAACTCACTTCTGTCTTCCCGCGATCGCGCAGGCCCAGGAGTCAACCCCGCCTCCCGATACAGATGACGGACGGTTGGGAGGCCCTGGAGGGCGCCCTTTGCGGGAGACGACGGCCTCCAAAGTCCTTCCCAACTTCCCTGAATTTCGCCGCTCCTGGGAGCTAGTTCGCCGTCCCGCTTCCCGGACTACCGCAGACCCGGAAATCTCCCGTACAGCCGCAGTAAGCCCAACAGCGGGACATTTGATGGTCTGCTCCAATTTAGCCTATAATCAGCCCTACTTTTTGTACCATTGCTGCAGGACGCGAGGCGCCCTGAATGCCTTTCCTATCCTTCCGTCATAGAGAGAATCTTGTTGTCAAATTGGCCGCGCAGGCGATTGTCCTGATCGCGGTGGTTCAGACTCTTGTTCAGAGAGGTTCGCTGCCGGGGCTCATTCCCCTGATTGCAGCCTCGATCTTCAGCATTCTCCTGTGGCTACTGCCGGTGGACAACCCCCGGCGGGCCAACCGATATATGCTGATTCAGGGTATGATCGCCTCACTGGCACTGCTACAAGATTTTATCTTTGTCTACCTCTTCTTTGTTCTGTCGGCGCAGGCGATGTTGCTCCATAGCGCCCGCCCCGGACTGATCTGGAACGGCGTCTTTCTCACTCTGGCGCTGCTGGCAAACTTCCTCTTTCATCTTGAGGGCGAACTGGCGTCCGGTCCACGGGCGCTGATGGTTACCGTCGGCTTCGTCCTTGCCTGCATTCTGAGCGCAGGCATCGCCACGGTGAGGCGGGACAGAGAAGAGATCCGCCAACTGATGTCTCAGCTGGCCGAGGCCAATACGCTTTTGCAGGAGTCCAGAAAGCAGGCTGAGAATCTGGCTGCAGCACAAGAGCGCAACCGTCTTGCAAGAGAGTTGAACCATAGCCTCGGCCACAAGATGACGGTCGCCATTGTTCAGCTGGAAGGCGCGGTTCTGCTGCTGGATAAGGATCCGGGACGCGTGGCCGCCAGCCTTGATACCGTCCATGACCAGCTCAAGAAAGGGCTCAACGAGCTGCGCCGCATCGCAAAGCAGGTATGAAATAGCGGCTTTGGAATTTCGTCTGCGCTGCCCCCCCCTTGCAATGCCGTAGGATTTGCCTGACATGCTGAATCTAAAGCGCATTGTCCTCAATGAGAACTTTCTCCTCAAATTTGGCGCCCAGATTACGATACTTTCCGTTCTTGGCCTGATATTCGGCGTACGGGGCTCCCTCTCAATACCGCAGCCCGTCGATCAGTTGGCGTTGCTCCTCTTCAGCCTCCTTATCTGGTGCAGAAGACCGCTGGCCAAAGACAGACCCTTTCTGGGCGTACATCTCTACCTCGCGCTCCAGATCTCCTTACTCTCGTGGTTGATTTTACAGGATGTAAATTTCGGCCTGCTGTCCACAATTCTCTATGTGCAAGCCATCGTGCTGGCCCGCGGCCGCTCCAGGCTGGCCTGGCTGCTCCTTCTCCTCGCCGTCGTCGTAGTAGGCAACTTCTATCTGCATCCGGAACCCAGCATGGTGGATACCCCTCTCATTCGTGCATGGGTTTTCCAGGCCTTTCTTGTCTTTGTCACTCTGATGATTTTCAATCAGTTGCGGGCCAGGAGGAAAGGAGAGGAAACCGAAGCGCTGACGGCAAAACTGATGACCTCCAACCGGCTTCTACAGGAGCAGTCCGCAAGAATCGAGAATCTGGCTGCGATAGAAGAGCGCGAACGAATATCCAGAGAGCTGCACGACGAACTCGGCCACAGACTGACGGCCGCAACCGTACTGATCGAAGGCGTGCGGCATCTTCTGAGTGAAAACAGAACGCAGCGCGCGATCTCGACAATCGACTCCGTTTCTGAGCAACTCCAGGAAAGCCTCACGGAGCTGCGCGCGATCGTCCACGCATTCCATACTTCCAAGATAACCCGCGAAACTCTGCCCCACATGCTTCAGCGGCTGACCGATGAGTACAGCGCGCGCAACGGCACCCCCATCCATACGCAGCTGCCCGATGCCCTCCCTGTCTCCGACGACCAGAGTCTGACAATCTTTCGCGTCGTGCAGGAGTCATTGACGAACGCATCGAGACATGCGTATGCGCAGAACGTCTTCCTGACGCTGGAGCTTGGCGCCAGTGAACTGATTCTGACGGTGCGCAATGACGGGAGAGACTTTGCTCCGTACAGCGGCAGCAGCTCGTATGGACTGCAGGGAATGCACGAAAGGGCCGCATCTCTGGGCGGTACGCTGACCGTGACGAAACCGGATGAAGGCGGCACATTGGTGACACTCACCATCCCGCTTGACGCGGAGCCGAACTTTCCCGCGATTCGCAAGGCCTTGGGTGTGAATGAGTTCCCCGCTTTGCCGGATGTAGAAGTAAAGGAGATCCGTTAGGGCAGCAGTTCGGTGGCGACAGCCTCGACTTCGACGCCGTTCTGCAAAGCGTTCTCGACTCCGCCTGCTTTCCGGCCGGCGCCCGCTACGGCTTGCTCACGCTCCTCGACGACGCGGGACCGGCCGCTGACTTTTCTCTCATCCAACATAGTCTTCGAAGTGGTCCAGCGCCTGTGGGATTCGCCGGCGGGTTTCTTCTCTGTTTCCCTATGTGGCAAGACGGCGCCCCGCAGGGGTCAGACGCGGGCTTGGGGGCGGGCTGCCGTTTGCCTGAACCGGGATAGCCACGAAGGACAGTTTACACCGGTTGATCCACGGAGGGGCGGGGAGAACTACTGACTTCTCTTGATCCACGAAGGACACGAAGAACGGCCAAGCTATTGTGAGTCCTCGGAGGGGCGCCCCTGGGGGGGAATGCGGTGGGTTTGCAGCTGTCACATTATGAACGGCATTCGCCAGATGGCAACGGGGCCTAGCGCCGCGTATGGCCTGGATTGTCCTTATTCTACTATTTGGAGGAAAACTGATACAGAATTGATATAGGAAAAGACGAAATTTAGATACAAATGAAATTTACATGCTGTATACTATTTTTGGCCCTTATGCTGGATAGGAATGATTCCCCTGGCGGGACAGCTTTGGCGTTCGGGAGCAGCCGAAGCAGGTCGTCAGGAGGAGATTTGGAACGGGAGATCACGTTGACGACTTTTGTCCATGGGTATACGCGGTCGCTGAAGAGATGCGCCAGGAGCAAGAGGCGTCAAGAAAACTGCGACCAACCGGTCTGATTGAAGTTGCGCCCTCTATGCCTTCTCTGCCAGGACAGGCTTCGCCCCCTTCCCCCCGCATATAACACATTCTTCAGACGGAGATGACAGATAGTTTCGATAGGCCGGCGGCTGTTCGGCTTCCATGCACCCGTCTGGGTTCTGTTCCGCTCCGATACAGACAGCCACATTTGATGAGATCAGGAGGAGAAGTTCTTGATGCGGAAAGACAGGAGACGCTCGCTGACGCTGATGATCCTCGGGGCCCTTGCCCTGGCCGTCGGTCTGATCTGGATGGCGCAGGACGCGACAACGGTGATGGCGCATCCGTGTGCTGACGGTAATCCCCCCCAACATGATCCTTTGGACGCTGGGGAAGGGTGCAACCCGCACACGCCGACGGCTACACACACGGCACGTCCACCAGACCCAACCAACACGCCGACTCATACACCGACCCATACACCGACGCCGACCCACACGCCAAGGGCCACGTACACGGCCATACCAATAAGCGCGGCGACGAACGCGCCGGCGCCAACCAGAACGGCCATACCCACGGCAACCAGCACGGCCATGCCAAGGCCGTCAGCGGCGCCAAGGCCAAGCACGCCTTGCATAGTGAGCCATGCGGCTACGCCGGCGCAATTGTGCGTAACCGACTGGGGGCTTCAGTACTATTTCATCGGGCCAAGCGGTGGTCAACCAGGGCCATCTCTGTCTTCATTCAGCGAGCTGGCGGAGACGCATTCTCTGGTTCAGGCCGTGGTTGAACTGTATCGCGGGACGAATCCCATGACGGGCAAGCCAGTTCGGATCGACTATCTGCCCAATGAGAAGGCGATCCGGGTCAGCACCTATTACGCGGATACGCCTTACAGCAAGAACAAGCCCTATATCTTCACCGTGAGCACGAGCTATGAGGTGGCGCACCAGGCCTGGTAGGCGCGGAGAACTGCTCAGGTTCCGTTGACATTTTGGGAGGGCCGCTCAGAGTTCAGCAAGAGGGGGGAAGCCGGCAGGCCTGATATAGACACAACTTTTTGATCCGCGAAGTCACGCGAAGGGTCGCGAAGAACACCTTTTGATCCACTAAGGGTCACGAAGAACTTCGAAGAACACCGGAAGTGTATCGAATTTTGTTCGCATGGCTGCCCTGCGCGGATCAGCCGCAATTTGTACCCGGTAACCGCTGGTCTGACAAATATCAACGATCCTTAGTGGATTAGGGGTTGATGATTTCTATTTCGCCACTTTACGGAAAGGAGATGAACGATGATTGATCGTGCGGTTTCGAGACGCGCATTTCTCAAGACGGTAAGTGTAGCGACGTTAGGGATAGGCGTGGCGGCCTGCCAGCCAATTCCCCCGCTCAGCGACGGTGAAGCCGGGCCGGGCAAGGTAACCGCCGCCCAGGTGACGGACCCCGAAAGCCTCAGGGCTTTCGTCCTCGGAGCGAAGACGCATTTCGAGGCGATCACAGACGCGAACGAAGCTGTGAAGCTCAGGGCGAGGCTGAAAACGGAGGGCGACTGGAAATCCGGCTCGACCTTCCTCATCTTCTTCCTCAGCAACGGCGACGTGTTCATGCACGGGAACGAGCGTGAGGCGGAAGACAAAAACCTGCTCGGCGTCGAGGACGAACGCGGAACCAGGGTCGTCGAGGAACTCTTCGCGGCCGCTGCCCGGGGCGGCGGTTTCGTTGAATACTACGACGAGGGCCTGAAGACGGCATATGCTGTCGAATTCAGCGACCCGTTCACAGCAAGACGGTTCGTGCTGGTCGGCGGCTACTCGCAGGACGTCTCCCATGTCCCAGTCACGATCGCGGATCTGCCGAGGCCCTCGGTCACGGCGTCGGAAGTGGTGGACCGCGAGACACTCATCGCCTTTGTGGAAGAGGCGGGCAGGATCTACACAGAGGCCGTCTTGACCGAAGGCGGCAGCGCCCTCGCCGGGGTCAGAAACGCCTTCCGCGTGGAAGGAGGGGACTGGAAGTCAGACTCCATCTACCTGTATGTCGTGAGCGGAGGAGGCATCACCGTCTTTCACGGGTCCGAGCCGTTTCGCGAAGGCAAGCCCACGGACATGACGCGGACGGACTCCCAGGGGGTGAGGTTCGCGGAGGAGCTGATTGGAGGGGCGCGGCGCGAAGGCCGGAAGTTTCTGCGCTATCACTACGACAACCCGGCCATCGAGGGAGACGAGGAGACCGGCTCCCCGAAGCTCGGCTACGCCGTCAGCTACCAGCTACCCAACTCGGACCAGAAGGGCGTCATCGGCTCCGGCATCTATATCGACGAAGACGACGAGTGACCCTGGGCGCTTTCCGCGGAGGACGCGGAGAACTGCTTTTTGATCCGCGGCCGGTCAGACTGAGGTCAAGGAGAGCTGGCGCAGGCCGGCGGGGCGGGCGCTCAATCGGGGGCAACGGATCGATGTCATACGGAGAACGGAACCATGTTTAACCTGAAGGGGAAGGTTGCATTCATTACCGGCGCAGGGGGCGAACAGGGCATCGGCCGGAGCATCGCGCTGCGGCTGGCCGAGGACGGGGCCGACGTCGTCGTGACGGACATCGTAATGAAGCCCTATGCCGATGCGGACTGGGGCGGCCTGCCGGCGCTGAAAGCCGAAATCGAGGCGCTCGGGCGCCGGTCCCTGGCCCTGACCTGCGACATTACCGATGGCGACGCCGTCGAAGCCGCGATGCAACAGACTATCGAGACTTTCGGACGAATCGATATCCTGGTGAACAACGCGGGGGCCCGCGGCGGCGGCGACCTAGTTCCGGTCGTCGACCTGCCCCAGCATGAGTGGGACCGGGTCATGTCGGTCAATCTCAATGGGACCTTTATCTGCAGCCAGGCGGCCGCGCGTCAGATGATGGCGCTCGGCGGCGGCGGCCGCATAATCAGCGTTTCCTCGGTGGCGGGGCTGCGAGGCATTGCCCGTTTTGCCGCCTACTGCTCTTCCAAGTTCGCAATCATCGGCCTGACACAGTCCCTGGCCCTGGAGCTGGCTGCGCACGGGATCACGGTCAACGCCATCTGCCCCAGCCTGACCCCCACCGAGCGGATCGGCTACATGACCAACCTGTTTGACAACTCCGCGCTGCAGGGGAAAGAGGCGACGGACGCCCTTCTGTCCGGGGTGGCTGGGAGCACCCCGGTAGGCCGCCTGGCCCAAACCGAAGACCTCGCGCACACGGTCTCCTTCCTGGCATCGGACGGCGCCGCTTTTCTGACGGGCCTCTCTATTCCCGTCGACGGCGGGTGGCTCATGCGGTAGGAAACTGTGCAGCCGGGCCGCAGCGCCGTCTCCGCTCAGCGGCAATACGCGCGCGGGGCGCCGAGTCGCTCCCGCGCACCCTGGCGGAGGCGCGCGCTTTGATTGCTCGACGAGGCAGCCGCACACTGCCACTGGAGGAGAATCCATGAAACGCGCCAATGTCTACGCACTGCTTATCATAGTTGCCATCTTCCTCCTCTTCTGTTTCGCCGCGGTCAGCGCCAACGCCCAGGAAACCGGCAACGACGAGAGTATCGTCACTGGCCAGGGCGAACTCATCGAAGAGTTATTTGTCCGTGTCGATACGCTTGACGAACGCATTACCACCATTGAAGACGCAGATCAGCAAGGCGAACTGTGGGATACGGCAAATAACCTGGATGCCTGAATGAGTCCAACCAGCCGCAACGCCTTTCTTGACCAACACTTCCCTCTCAGGCTTAGTCGTTACGAGGAGACAGACATGGTTCGTTTTACAACCCTATTCTTTGCCCTTTCGCTCCTTGTTGCCGGTTGCGTTGCCATTCCAAGCGAAAATGAAGCGGCGGGTTACACCAGGTCAATAGTGCAGGACGCGATCCGCTACTATGATCGCAACGGCAGGGATGCGGCCGTCGAGTATTACAGTTCGGAAGAGAGCGTGCATGGTCAGTGGTACGTGTTCATTGTGGATGCGGATGGGTATACCATTGCTTCGCCCAACGCGGACATGATCGGCAGGGATCCGGCCCTGCGCGTCGATGCCAGCGGCTACTTCTACGGCGATGATCTGATGGGCGCAACCGGGGCGGGCAGGTGGATCAGCTACGTTTTCCGTCATCCAGAAACAGGCGAGAACGCCCGCAAGCATACCTGGGTCGTGCGCCATGACGGATTGCTGTTCGCATCCGGCTTCTATCCCGATGAGTAGTTCCAACGGGAAGGGGGTCACTACCACATACAGGACCGTAACGGTTCGCTTGTGGTGTTGGCCTCGTCCGACAGTATTTTGACATCGAGCGCGGCGATTTCCGAAGCAGCGGAGGCCCGGCCGGCGTCGCTGATGCGTGGAATATGTTGTCTTGCCATCGCTTCCCCGCCCATGGGCCCGGCCGGATCCGGCTGCCGGTACGCTCTACGGCAGCGAGTCAACCGGGTGGGGCGCAGGGCATCAGCGCCCCTCAACTTACGGTCGGTGCCGGAGTAGAGGCGATCGAGCTTTCCTGGAAGGAGATCGGGAACGCCGCCCGGTATCAGCTGTGGCCCTGGACCGAAGAAACGGGCTGGTTCGAGAGGAAGAGAGCCTTCTGCTGAGATGAACCCTGATCTGTGGAATGGAGGACAGCTTGGAGGGAGAGGGCCATGACTGAACGGACCGATGCGCTTCATATTGAGCTGGCCGGGAAGTTGCGGGTGATGTTGGATTTGACGCCGGCGCGCCCAATGAGCGCTATCCATCACCTGTTCGGAATTTTGTACGCCGGCGAGATACGCGACATGAAGACCTATGAACTGGAGTATATTGCGGAGCTTGCGGGGCAGACGGCCAGCATGGGGAAAGAGATCGGAAAGGGGCGCAATCTGGCGGCATACGTGGAGGTGAAGCCAGCGTTTCGCCAGTACCGCATCTGGCCATAAGCGCGGCCAGGCGGCGCTGAGGCCGAGAATCTCCTGCAATCGCGGCTACGAGTCGAGATTACCAACGAAACTGTCATCGAAGCCTGGGATCACATCGTCGAAACCCCCGATGATCTTCTGGTTGAGTTACTCACGGAGACGACTGAGCGCATTTGCGGGTTCAAGACCGACCCGGAGTTGGTCAAGCAGTTCTTGTCACGGCGCGTTCATGCCTTAAACAGGGCCGGCGGCGAGGATGCTATGATCAGCGACAGAAGTGAACCTATCAGAAATTTCCGCACAACCCGCCCCTATATCTTCTACCACTTGTCGAGTAGTCGGACCAGCGGGACAGTTATCCATCTCTGGATCAAAGGATTCAGAGAGCCAGTCAGGCCGCTACAGTGAACCAACGACTGAAACAATGAGGCCCAAGAAAAACAGCGCCGCCAACATGAATGCCGCCATCCTGTTCATAATCATCTCCCGAGAGTGATGGTGAACTAAACGATGTGGCTATCCCATCCTCCGCCTTTACCACCACGCTATTCGCCCTTCGTCCTTGCGGAGTCCGGCAGGGTGGTTGACCTGCTGGGCGCTTCGCTCCCCGTGTCCATTTTGGAGGGGGGATTGAAACAGTTCCAGAAGGCAGATGCGGGCGGCGGTTTATTGTTCCACGAAGGTAGCGGTCGCGCCCACGACTTCGTCGCCGGCCTGCAGGCCGGCGGAGCGGACAATGGTCCATTCTCCGTGAAGGCCCTCCGAGGTGACGGCAAGGGGGAAACGCTCCTGGCCGCGCACGACGGTGACAACGGTTTCGCCGCTCACCTCCTGAATGGCGGCGGTGGGGACGAGCCAGCGGTCTTCAACCGATTCGCTGCGCAGGGCGGCTACAGCCGTCATGCCGGGCAGTACGGCGTCCAAGTCGTTATCGAGAAGCCGTATGGTGACCGGATAGCTGACGACGCCGCTTTGGGTCTTGTTGAAGGGATCGATCCGGCTGATCTCGCCGGCGAAGGTCTGGTCGGGAAAGGCGTCGATGACGACGTCTACGGGACGGCCTCTCTCGATCCTGGGAATGTCGACTTCAGCCACTTGCACGGTCAGCTCGAGGCGGCCGGGGTCGGCAAGCGCGGCGACAACGGTACCGGACGAGACTTTTGTCCCTGGGGCGGCATCGAGGGTCAGAACGAGGCCGGTGATGGGGGCGACCATGTGGGCGGCGTCCAGGTCCTGGAGGGCTTTCTGCAGGTCCAGCTGCGCTTGCGCGACGCTCAGTTCCCCCAGCTTCACGTCTATTTCGTCGGCGGTTGTCAGCAGTCTCCCGAGCCTGAGCTGGGAGGAGGCGAGGTCGATGCGGGCCTGCTCCACTGCGCGCTGCAGGCCTTCCCGGTCCAGCGAAAGGAGAAGGTCGTCGACGTTGACGGTGTCGCCGACGTCGACCAATACCTCTTCGACGAAGCCATCGATGTGGGCGACCACCCGGCGTTCTTCGATGAGGTTTATGTTGCCGGCAGCCTTCAGCTGGCCGATCGAGGCGTCCGTCGGCCGGATGCGGGTGGTCTCTGCGCCCGATTCCAGTAGTCCGGACGGATTTCCGGCCTGGGCCGTGTCCGAGGTTAGAAAGAGGCCAAAAGAGAAGACGGCGGCAGAGGCCAGCGCGATGACCGCAATGGCAATGAGGAGGAGACGTTTGAGGTTCATTGGGATGCTCCTGTCGATGGAGGACGGACTGCGATGCCATCACTCATGGCGCAGAGCCTCGATCGGGTCCAGCCGGGTGGCGCGTATGGCCGGGTAGAGACCGAAGAGAAGGCCGCAGGCGGCGCTGACGCTGACAGCGGCGGCCAGGGAGGCCGGCTCGATGAGGACGGCCAGCGGGAAGTCCGGGCTTGAGAAGTTTTTGGCGATTTCCGCCAGGCCGTAGCTGATGGCGATCCCGATGAGGCCGCCAACGAGCGTCAGCATGAGCGCTTCGGCCAGGAACTGGAGAAGGATGTCGCGGCTGTGGGCGCCGACGGCTTTGCGCAGGCCGATCTCTCTTGTGCGCTCGGTCACGGAGACGAGCATGATGTTCATAATGCCGATGCCGCCGACGAGGAGGCTTATGGCGCCGATGCCGGCGAGGAAGGCGGTCAGGGTGGCGGCAACGGAGTTGGCGGTTTCGAGCAGCCAGGCCTGGCTCTCGACGGAGAAGTCGTTGGGCTCGTCTGCAGCGAGGGCGCGGCGCAGGCGCAGGGTCTGTTCGACCTGTCCGGCGGCGGCGTCGATGCGCTCGATGCTTACGGCGGAGACGTGGATCGAGGAGACGGTGTATTCGCCGCGATGGCGGTGGGGTGTGTAGGGGGAGCGCAGGCGGTCCTGCGCCACTGACAACGGGATGATTGCCCTGTCATCCATGTTGCCGAACCTGTCCCAGCCGCCTTTGCGGAGCACGCCGACGACGGTATAGGGCTCGCGAGCGATGCGCAGGCTTTGCCCCACTGCACCGGCGCCGGCAAAGAGCTTCTGGGCCACAGCCGCGCCGATGACAATGGATTTCGTCCTTTGCGCAATTTCATCTTCGGTGAGAAAGCGTCCCTGGTCCAGTTCCAGATTGTGCATGGCTGCATAGGCGGAGGTCGTGCCGACCACCTGGCTGTACCTGTTGTTGTCGCCGGCCACCAGATGGATATACCGTCTGTAGAGAGGGACGGCCTGGCTGATGTCGGGGTGAAGGGAGCGGTCGGAAAGGGCGGCGACGTCGGCCATCGTAAGCGGCTGCCCGGATGTCCAGGTCTGGTCGGAGTACGAACCGGATTCGACGTTGAGAATGGTGAGGCCCTCGCTGGCGATCTGTTGCATGATGTCGGCCGAAGCGCCGCGGCCGATGCCCAAGGTGGTCAGAACGGAGGCCACGCCGATGATGATGCCCAACATGGTGAGGATGGAGCGCAATTTGCGGGCGGCGATGTTTTCGGCGGCAAGCGGAAAGTACTTTAAAAGACTGCAAAAACTTCGTTTCACTCCAGAGCTCCTTCCGCCCGGTTGACGGCAGCCATTCGGGATGTGTGTTTCACGGCGCGGGGGCCGGCCGGCGCTCGTCGGAGATGACGGCGCCGTCGCGCAGGGTGATGATACGCCGGGCCCTGGCCGCGATCTCGCGGTCGTGGGTGACGATCACGAGCGTCAGTCCTGCGAGATGCCGTTGCTCGAAGAGGGCCATCACCTCTTCACCGGTACGCGTGTCGATTGCGCCGGTTGGTTCGTCGGCGAGAAGGAGAGAGGGGCTGTTGACGAGGGCGCGGGCGATGGCCACTCTCTGGCGCTGTCCTCCTGACAGCTCTTCGGGTCTGTGACCGGCTCGACCGGCCAGGCCGACCTGCGCCAGGGCGTCGAGGGCGCGGCGGCGCGATTCCTTGCGGGAGAGGCCGGCATAGAAGAGGGGGAGTTCCGCCTGGCGTTGGGCGGTTGCACGCGCCAGGAGATTGAACTCCTGGAAGACGAAGCCGATCTCCCTGTTTCTCAGGGCGGTGCGCTGTCTGTCGGTCAGTGCGCCGGCGTCCTGCTTGCGGATGCAGTATGTGCCCTCGGTGGGCCGGTCGAGCAGGCCGAGGATATTGAGAAGGGTGCTCTTGCCGGAGCCGCTGGCGCCGACGACGGCTACGTACTCACCGCGGTCGATGGTCAGGGAGACGTTTTTCAGGGCATGCAGGGCGGCGCCGCCGATGTGGTAGGTCCTGGTCAGGTTGCGGATTTCGATGGCGGCAGACCGCCTGTTGCCGATCTGGGGCGACGGGCCGGCCGGTTGTCCCGTTTCGGGAATCACCGGCGCAGCTGTCTCCTGGCTCATTGGGATTCCTCCTATGGCTGAAGTCAAACCCGGCGCTCTGCATCGACTGTCAACCGGCGTTTCACCAAGGCTGACGCTTGCATCAAATTCGAATGCATTTGGCGGTCGACAGAAGATTGCCGAACTACCGGGCCCGGCCCTGCGGCGGCGATACGCAGCGGCGGGGCGTGGGTGTTGGCGAGGCTGTGGTCCTCGGATTCAGCGGCGATGCACCACATTTGCCGGGTCATGGCCTGGATTCTGTCGGCATGGGCCGGGTCCTGCGCCAGGTTGTTCATCTCGTAGGGGTCTGCGGCGAGGTTGTAGAGCTCGTCGTAGTCGAAGCCGTTGTGGACGAATTTCCAGTCCCCGTCCCACAGGATGCGCTGGGTGAGAATGTAGCGGCCGCCGTAGTATTCGGCGTAGCCCTGTTGGCAGGCGGAGGCGCTATGGGGACCGGCCAGCAGGGGGGCAAAGGAGCTGCCGTCGATGTTTTCCAGCGGCGGCGCGCCGACCAGCTCCAGGAGTGTCTGGCCGAGATCGTGCAGGCCGACGCGGGCGTCGCTCAGCGTTGCGGCGGCCACGCCGGGCCCGGCCATCAGGAGGGGGATGTTGTAAATCTCTTCAAAGGCGCCGATGTTCTTGCAGTAGAGCCCGTGCGCGCCGAGGAGTTCGCCGTGGTCCGACGTCATCACCACGATCGTGTTTTCGAGCTGTCCGGCGCGTTCCACCCGGTCCAGGAGGCGTCCGAACTGCCGGTCGATCTCGTTGATGGAGGCGTAGTAGCAGGCGGCGGCCTCGCGGTGTTCGCGGTCGGTCCAGTCGCGCCAGACCTGCGCGGCCCGCTTGTAGAGATTGGGCTGGCCGCTCAGGTCGTGGCGGACGTTGGGCTGCAGCGGGATCGAGTCGACATCGTACCGGGCGAAGGCGTCCTGGTGGCAGTAGAAGGGGTCGCGGGGTTCGGTGAAGCTGACGAAACAGCACCAGGGCGCGCTTGCGGCCAGGACCGCATCCAGATAGGCGAGGGCGGCGCCGGTTGTTTTGCCCATTGCGCGCTGGCCGGCGGGCAGATCGCAGACGCCGTAGAAGCGGTTGGGCCGGTAGCCGGGCGGGCCGTCGAGGTGGCGTTCCAGCGAGAAACTGGCGGCGTCCCAGTCGGGGTTATCAAGGAGCGCGCCCTGCGCCTGCCAGCCGAAGCGGGCGAGGTTGTTGGAGCGCTCCACATGCCATTTGCCGAAGTAGCCGGTGTCGTAGCCGGCTGCGGTCAGCTGATCGGCCCAGTGGAGATAGGGCGTGCGCAGCCTGGCCTGGTCGGTTTCGACGGTATGCTCGACGAAGAGGACGCCGTGGTTGTGGGGCAGGAGGCCGGTCATCAGGCTAGCGCGGGCGGGCGAGCAGACGGCGTTAGGCGTGTAGGCGCGGCGGAAGCGCACGCCTCCGGCGGCCAGTCGGTCCAGATTGGGCGTCCGGCAGGGGTTGTCCGGTTCGAGGACGCGGCCCTGCATCTGGTCGGTCATGAGGAAGAGGATGTTGGGAGAGGACATGTGCATGACTCCATTTGGGCTTACCGTTAGCCGAAAATTCCCAGGAGATAGAAGGAGAGCGCGGTCAGGATGAAGAGCCCAATCTTTATCAAAAACCATGCCACGCTGATCATGATGTAGATGACGATGCAGTTCCAGATCCAGACAGGCAGCGGCAGCGGGTTCGTCTGGAAATCGGTGATCAGGCTCCGGAGCGTTTGCCGGTTGGGTTGCCGCGATGGCCGGTTGTCGTCATGATTGCCATCGTCATAGCCCGGAAGCTGGCCGAATAAGGATTCATTCATTTTGGATGTGTCTCCCTTGCGCTTTGTCAACGATACTGACCTGTGATTTCATCAGCCGCTGTGCGAATTGTGCAGGCAGGGTTTATATTTCGTGCAGGCGAATGCCTCGGTCGTGGCGTACAGTGTGCACCGGGCGAAACATGAGGTGAAAGGGCGAATGCGACCTCCTCCTGTTGTCTGTTTCATTACCGGAGCTTGTAGGTAATCTGGAGCTGCATCGCCAGCGTGAGCTCCCCGATGCTGAAGGCGCCGTGGGAGTCGGCCATGGCCATTTCGGAAAAGCTGTTGTTGAAGAAGCCGCCGCCGTGCCCGATGATTTCGCTGATTTCGGTCGCTTCATCAACGGTTGCGCCGATCAGGGCGGCGAGCTCCTCGGCTTTGGCGCGGGCGTCGGCAACAGCCATGGCACGGGCCTCAGACTCGACGGCAGACGGATTTTCCAGGCTGAATCTGACGCTGCCGATGTCGTTGGCTCCGGCTTCAATGGCAGCATCGAGAATGCCGCCGATGTTGTCCAGATCGTGAATGGTGACATAGGCGGTATTGCGGACACGGTACTGCACCTGGTCCTCCGGCAGCAGGCCCTCCGGCCCGTAGCGCTCGGCGGAAATGTCGAAGTGTCTGGTCTGGATGTCCTTTTCCTTGATGTCCTGGGCGAGCAGGGCGGCCTTAACCGCTTGCATTATGCCGCTGGCTTCAGAACTGGCTTCTCTCACGGTTGTGCGGAGAACGACGACGCCTATTCTGGCGGTGGCAACGTCCGGTTCGATGTTGACAACGCCTTCGCCGACAACGGTCACGGACCGTGCGGAAGCGGCCGTCGTTTCGCTTGCCAGGGCGGCGGGCGTCAAGCGGGGGGCAGTGACGAAATACAGGATCGTCAGGGCAGTTGCAGCGGTTGCAGCCAGGCAGATGGTTGTCCTGGTCCATTTTCTGCGTTGCATCCGGATGTTCTCCTTGTGTAAATATTTGCCCGACTGGCGTTACAGGACTACGGGAGAGGGTCAGATTCTCTGTACGCCTCTGGGCTACCGGCCGCCGGCGCCTGAAGCTCTCTTGCCGGCCGACCTTGTCCCTGTCCTTGTCGGACTAACTTAACAAGCGGTACAAACATCGGGGGCAGGTCACTCACATACCCGCAAGAAAAGTCACGACATAACTCAGAAAGTTGAGCAGGCCCATCACTGCAACGCCGAAGTAGTAGAAGAAAGCAAAGGTCGGCTCTACATACAGTTCCATAAGAATGGCGAAATCCTTCATGCCCTGCGTAAGTTCTGGCTCCATCGTACGGCCCCTCTTTGTTCAGCCCTACAGGTTTTGACAAGAGCCTGGGCTGATTTTCACGTCCAGGCTCTCGCTCTTGTTAACCGCTACCCGGAGCCGTGATCAATCATGATGGCGATGCAGAAAAAGCGTCCCACGGTATCCTCTTCTGAAGTTGCTCAGAATGGGAGGGCGTTCGTTGAATAGGCGTCACCGGCATCAACCGGCGGCCGGCGCTACAGCGCCAGCCACCGCCATCATGAATCCCAATACGGCCAGCACGGCCATCATGACGATCACGGCATGGCTGCGCCGCGTGGCGGCGCGCTCGGCAGACAGTTCAGATTCCAATTCGATACGCGTCATCGTCCTGAAGTCCCTGGCCATGCGTTCTCCTCCCGGGTTCTTGTTCGATTGCCTTGAACTTGCCCTAAGAAGGTCACGAAGATCGTGACGGGGCAAGCCGCGGTCCGGGCCCGTGATGCCGCTGGTGTGCGGCACGCCGGCGACAGTGAGCCCGGGCGGCTCCGCCAGTTCGTCAGTTTTGGCGCGAGACTACGCCAGCGTGCGTTTCGGATTCAACCGCAGCCGGATCGGGCAGGCTGAAATCGACGCTGTAGATGTTGTTGGCGCCGGCAGAGATCGCGGCATCCAGCACGGCGTCGATGCTGTCCAGATCCCGAATCGTAATGAAGAGGGTGTTGCTGGCGTGGTAACGCGTCTGATTCTCATTCAGCAGGCCGTCCGGGCCAAAGTTTTCGGCAAAGATGTTGAGGTGACTGATGCGGATGTCCGATGCGTCGACGTTCTGGGCGACGAGCGCGGCCCAGACATCTTCCATTACGGCCTGGGCGGCTGAAGTGGCTTCCTTCACGGTTGGGCTCAGGATTTCCACGCCTATGGTCGCGGTTGCCACATGCGGTCCGATGCTGACGGTTTCCTTGCCAGCGGCAGTCACGGCGTGCGCGCCTGCCGCGGCCGGGGAGTCTATACCGGTTGATGTCAGGAAGGCTGCGTCTGCCAGCACGGACGGCGTTCCGGGAAGCAGTACGAAGAGAGCGGTCAGGGTGAATGCCAGAATCATGCCGAGGTCAACTGCCATTCTGATTGGATTGGTGTACGGCATTGCATGCCTCCTTGTCTTAGCCGCGACTGCCGGATTGCGCCAGCCGCGAAAGGCACTATGAACTTGTGGGGAACAGCATATGCCTCTTCAACGGGGTCTGGCCAGCGCAAATATACCGATTTCGGTAGGACGATGTACCGAAATCGGTATATTGTTCTCGCTTGAATGTAGTAAGACCAGACCAATTGATCCGCGAAGTCACGCGAAGGGGCGCGGAGAACTGCTTTTTTCCGCGAAGGGACGCGAAGAGACACGAAAAACACCTTTTGTCCGCGGAGGAACGCGGAGAGGCGCGGAGAACACCAGAGGCGTATTGGATTTTCATTGCGCAGCTGCGCCGCGCTTCGATGATGGCGGCAGACCGCCCGCTTTGCGATCAGCTGCAATATGCGCTCGGAAGTCGCTGTTCAAACAAAGATCAACGAGCCCGAAGAAGCAGTTCGACTGCTAATGTCTGCGGTCACAAGTCGCAATATCGTACAGAGTCCTGAACGGAGACGGACCGCTCCCATACCGGCATAATGCCGATGTTGGAATAGGAAAAGGATGACACGTTGATCACACATGGACGTGGTAGACTTCAGCCCATGGGGATCTAGCTTGGAGGGAGAGGCGTGGAGCATAAGGCTTTCGGCCAGATTGTGACCGCGTTGCGCAAGGAGCAGATCGACTTTGCCAGCGGGCACAGTTGGAGCCAGCATCGACTGGCCGACGAGACCGGACTAACGGTGCGGATTGTGGGCAAGATCGAACGGGGCGAGCAGGCGCGGCTGGACAGGGAGATCCTTGAAGGACTGGCGCAGGCCTTTCAACTCACATCTTTCGAACGCCGCGAGTTCTTTGCCATGGCCAGCGAGGTGACGGACGCGGGGCTCGTGCGCGCGGCGCTGGGCAGTGAAGAGGTTTTCAGGCAGGTCTGGGCATTGCTGGACAGCGTTTGCGCGCCGGCCTTCCTCATGGACCCCTTTGCCGACATCGTCGGCGTCAACCGCGCCCTGCTTGATTTTCACGACTTGAACCTGGCCCAACTCAAAGCTGCCCGGGAAACTGTCGCGGGCGCAAACAACATTGCTTTTCTCCTGGCTCCCGACGGGCGCTTGCGGCAGATGTTGGGGCGCGGCTGGCGGCCGATCGCCCTCGCCAATGTACAGCAGTGGCGGGCCATGACACTGCGTTACCGGCACACTGAACGCTTCCAGCAGCTTTTCAGCGCTCTGTCCGCTTATCCCGATTTTTACGGGCTGTGGGCGGACAGCCATGAGGACGGTTACGACGATTACAGCCGCCTGCGCAGCTATTCCTACCTGCACGGCGCGCACGGGCCGGTCAGGTACACTGTCTTTACCAACACCAGCCTCAGCGGCTATGGGGAGCTGTATCTCTCCACCTTTGTGCCCCAGGACCGCGTCACGACCGTTCTTTTCCAGGAGATGGCGGGTAGGAGCGGCCAGGCGCTGTCTCTCGCCCCGTGGCCGAATCCCAGCTTGGGCTAGGGGTTAGGGGCTAGGGGCTAGGGGCTAGGCGGTTGAACGCGGACAAAGGCGCCGGACGCGGGCATTGCGCTTGGCAACGCGAACGACTTCAGCAGCGATTTCTCTGTCCTGAAGATCGCTGCCCCGCAGGTCAGTCGACCGGCTTTGATGCAACCAGGAGTGTAAAATGCCTGAAGTTACACAGGAGATGAAGGACTTTGCGAATTTCATGGAGCTGTACGTTGAGCCGACGATGGCGTTCATCTACTATTTCGTCGCTGCAATCATGGGTCTGGCCAGCTTCGTGATTGACGTTGCGACGCTGCTTGTGGGACTGGCAGGCTTCGGCTAGCGGAACAGCCAGGGCAGACAGACGAGCTGACGGCACAATAAAAGGGCCCGGCTGAGACGGGCGACTCTAATGGAATGGTGACACATGAGCGTGAAGAGGATTATGACGATCGAACTGCCGGAGGACGTATACCGCCGTCTGTTGCGTTCGGCTGCACGCAACGGGTGGACGCCGGCAAAGGAGATCGAACACCTGGTCATGAGGCAGTTCGATCGCGATTATTCGCAGGCGGAGTTTGACAAACTGGTGCGGGAAGTAAGGCGCGGTCTCGAGAGAGATTAACCGTCCTGCCAGCGCCCAAACATCAGAAGCCGGCCAGCTTGCTGTGCGCGATGGGGCGTGTACTCAGGGATGTCATGCTTGCCCTGTGGAACGGCAGGCGGCGGGGATGGCTCATTCGTTCCCACGCTTTCTTACCCTACCGGTCAGGCCCAGACTGTCGCTGGTCATGACCGACCCTTTTCACTGCGTATCCTGTACATCGCCAGGTTGAAGCGGTCGTCGAACAGCTGCCGGCGCGTCCGGATCGACCGCAGATAGGGAAACTGCTGCCCGTCCCAGTACGGGTCATCCTTTTGCGGCGGCAGATCCAGCAGACGGATTATGCGCTGCTTCAGCACCTTGCGAGGGGCGCCCGGGTCTTCCTCCTGAAGCCTCCTGATCAGGCGCAAGAATGTGCGGTATGAAGTGGGAATCCTCGGCTCTTCCATCTTTCCGCTCCTGAACACGGATTGCTTCGTGTTATTACCGTTCTGTTCCTCTTCCCAGGCCGCCCGCCGTTCCTCGCGGGCCAGGATGCGCATTCCGCATTCGATGGGACAGCCTTCCCCCGGGTACACGCGCTGCCGCGCACGGTGGGCTGGCGGGGTATCAATTACATTCTCTCTCCTGATTGTGTTGCGGGTTACTCCATACCGAAACCGGAGACCAGTACGAAAGCGCCGTCGGTGACCTGGTAGATCTGGACGCCGCCGGCGCCGCATTCGCCGATGCTGTCGCACTTGATCGTGCCGGTGAGGCCTGCGAATGCATCGACGGAGCGGATGGCGGCGATCAGTTCTTCGCGGTCGATGACGAGATTGCCGTTGTCGTCGACCGCGGCGACGGCCGCCAGGGCGGCGGCGATCAGCTTGACGGAGTCGTAGCTCTGGCTGTGGAAGGGGCCGAGCTCGTCGGGGCTGACGCCGTATTTCTCCAGATACTTGGCGTCGAATTCGGCGTTCATCTCTTCGGAGTCGGCGCCGGCAACGAAGGAGATATAGGTGCCTTCGGCGGCGCCGCCAGCGGCTTGGAGATACTGCTGGGTGTAGGCGCCGTCAACGCTCATGAAGGCGGTGTCCTCGAGGCCGGGGGTTTCGGTCATCTGCTGGGCGATGAGGCCGGCCTCGGTGGAGTATCCGGCGAAGAAGACGGCCTGGGGTCCAGCTGCGCCGACTTTGGCGAGCATGGCACGGAAGTCTGTATCGCCCACCTGGACGCCTTCGAAGCTGGTCAGTTCGGCTCCCAACCCCGTAATGTCATTCCGGAAGATTTCGGCCAGGCCCTTGCCGTAGTCGGAGTTGTCGTGGACGACGGCAACCTTGGTGAAACCCAGATCACCGAAGACAAAGCCGGCATCGGTCGCTCCCTGGAGGGCGTCGCTGAGGGCGACGCGGTTGCAGACATCGCAGCCGGCGGAGGTAATGTCCGGGTTGGTGGCGCTGGGGCTGACGAAGGGGATGCGCGCCTCCTGCAGGATCGGCATGAGGCCGAAGGTCTCGCCGGAGCAGGTGCCGCCGGTGACGGCGACGATGGTCCTGTCGGCGGCGAATTTGTTGCCGACGTTCGTTCCCTGCGTGCCGTCGCAGGCGCCGTCTTCGGCTACGAGCTCGAACATGAAGCCTTCGAGCCCGCCGGCCGCGTTGAGGTCATCGATTGCCAGTTCGGCGCCGTGGCGGATGTCGAGGCCGGGGTCGGGGACCGGCCCGGACAGGGCGAAGGAGCCTCCGATGCGGATCATTGCGCCCGCTGCGACGACGACCTTGCCGCTCATACCGGCAGGCGCCTCTTCCACCGGCGCCTCGGCGGGGGGCGCTTCTGCTGCCGGCGGCGCGGCGCAGGCGGCCAGCATCAGGGCTGCGACGAGGAACAGACTTAGGACGGCAAATTGCTTTGGCATTTGGACCTCCTTGGTCAAATCGCGTGCAGAATGAATGGTTCTTGATACTTTACAGGGGCTCCCGACCTCATTTGCCGTCTCATAAGGTTGTCCCCAATAATTTGATAATAATGCGGGAAAAACAGGGTGTATCCAGACGGATGCGGCCGGACTCGATCAGGGGGCGTTAGTCTAAGTGGAAGAGTGTACAGGGCTCTAGACTGGAACAACTGCTCTCAACACGCTGCTGAGAAACTGGCGGGCGTTCAAGTCGTCGGAGGGTTCGCTGTAGACTGTGCTATTCTCTTTGCCCCCATGGGGAGAACCGGCGGTCGGACGGTTGTCTCGCAGTGTGGAGTGCATTGTGTTGCTTGAGGCGGTTTCGGATTGCGGACGTTGCGACATCAGGAAACAGGCTGCGTTGTACTTTCTTTCGAGAACAAGCTTCCTGCAGAACAGTTCGTATCGTTTGGCATAGGAAGCGTCATAGAATTCGCTAAACACATCGAAGTGCGGTTGCGGATTCCGGACAGGTCTTTTGGATTTTTCATCGTCCTCCAACAGAAACAGGTAGCCAAGCCATGGTTGCGGAGAGTGGAGGAATGCGTTTTCTCGATAGGCGGTCCAAAGATCTGTCGCGCTACCGATCGCTTCTTCGGTTCTGTTGTTGAAATTGTTTCCAAACGAGGGACCGACCTGAGCCTTGATCTCCATTGCTGCGAGCAGATGCCCGTCGCGCACGACCAGAAGATCCCACTGTTTGGTGGGCCGGAAGAAACCGGGCAGTTCCAATTTTCCGGTCTTGTGTAGTTCACAATTTGAAAAGATGTCGCCGGGCGGCACTCCGTGGTCGATCATGAGGGTAACTAAGGCAGCCTGCACTTCGTCCAGATGCCGTCCTCCCCGGACGTTTTTCCCCTGTCCTTCTCCTCCATGTGCGCTGGCAGCCTGCTTATCTCTCTGCGCCCAGAAGTATCGGACCGCGTCGGCAAAGATGGCGGACGGGATGTTAAAGCCAGCCGGCGTTGATGACACATAGCCCTCCGTCACACATCCAGATGCATCTGGGACCGCTGCCGTTCATCGAAGGCAGAAAGAGCCATGTCATAGTAGGATGGTTCCACCTCGATGCCGATGCTGTTTCTTCCCAGCCCGGCCGCGGCGACGCAGCTTGTTCCGGTCCCCATGAACGGGTCCAGAATTGTATCGCCGACAAAGGAGAACATTCGTATCAGTCTTTCGGCGAGTTTATGAGGAAAGGGGGCTGGGTGCTTTCTGGTGGATGCGCCTCCAAGTGTCCAGATCTGCTGGAAGTACTGGCGGTGCAGATGTTCCGGGATGACAGACAAGACTCTGGCAGGGAGGGATGGGCTACGATAACCGCCCGGTTTTCGTTGGAAGAGGATGAATTCGATGTCGTTCTTGATCACCGCGTTTGGCTCGTAGGGTTTTCCGAGAAAGCTCGAGCCATTGGCTGCTTCCAAAGTTGCGTTTGTGATCTTATGCCAGATGATTGGCGTCAAGTTGTCATATCCCAACGTGCGGCAACGTTCCTGGATACTGGCGTGCAGGGGAAAAACGACATGGCGCCCGATCTTGCGTCGCGAGAGGCAGACATCGCCAACGACGATAATCAGGCGTCCTCCCGGCACCAGAGCTTTGTAGACGCCTTTCCAGACGGTGTCAATGGCGTCCAAGAAGGCGTTGTAGTCTGCAACGTGTCCCAGTTGATCAGGATGTTGCTCATACTTCTTCAGCGTCCAGTAGGGAGGGGATGTGATGGCAAGATGGATAGACTCCTGCGGTAGTTCGGTTACGATTTCTCTGGAATCGCCCAACAGGAGCCGGTGTGTGGTCGGCACTTCGTTCAGCAGCCGCTCGATTCTGGCAGTAGCGTCCGCATCTCTGGCTATGGCGGGAATTGAACGCTGCGCATCACTGCGGGCCAGATCCATGAGATGCTCCGGAACGAGTCTTTCCAGGTTGTCACCAACGCTCTCGGGATCGCCAGAACTGATTACGCGTTCACGCACAGGGCCCATCACTTCACTTTTCGACAACAGGACTGCCTAACTGCGCCTGATTATATCATGTTAGTCTTGCGCTCGGCCACAGAGGGGGGATTGGGGGGTTCTTAACCTTTTACGCACCTCCGGCAACGTATAGAAGACCTCTTGGCTGAGAGAGAGCTTTGTCAGGTTAGTGAGGTTGCCCAGCCAGGCCGGGATCGAACCGGTCACCCTGTTTGCCGCGAGAGACAGCGTAGTCATGCGAAGGGACGCGAAGAACCGCTTTTTGTCCGCGGAGGGTTGTCTGAACCGCAGTTTGTGGGATTTTAAAGATTGACAGTGATTTGAGGGTATCTTAGGCGACTGGGCAATGAGCCAGGGAGAACAAAGCGAGTGGTCCGAAGATGAGGGTCAGGGGAAAGAAGCCCCGTTTATTGCCCCCTGGGACCAGAAGCGAATCCAGCGAAGCAGGCTGGCAGGTAGGCATACGTGCAGGGAGAGACCGCCTGGTTGTTTAAGACTCGGGACCGGTCTTCCACGCGTTGCCGCTTTCAGGACCGGCCGGCGGCTGTTTGATTGTCTGCAAGAGTTCGGGGGCAAGCAAGGCGATCAGCCCCAGCATGCCCAGATTGGAAAAGAGAAGGGGCGCCAAAGGGGGCGCGCCGCGCAGGAATCGTTCGAGCACGACGATATGCTCGAAGACGAGATCGGACCGAACATGCAGGAAGGACCCCAGCACACCTGTAGCGATCAGGAAAAGCATGGCAACTATGTAGGTAAACGAGTCGATACGCGAAGGTCTATCGATGGCAGCATATGCCACAGGCACGACGGTACCGAAAACGCCGATAGCAGCAGCATACCAGAGCCACGCGCCTTCAAAGCCGGCGCGAGCGTGGTCTAGGACGCTGCTGACGAGGGCGGACAGTGTACCCATTCCGACCGTGAAGATATAGGCCCGGGTCTTGCTGTAGGGAAGGTGGATGGCGCGCTCCTTATAGATCACAAGGCGGCCGCTTGCGGGCGGAGATTCATCCCAGGTGGCGCTGATGCCCAACAGGCCGGCCAGGGAGTAGGCCAGAGGACCCAAGACGGGCGGCGCCCATACGAGCAGATTCAAGGTCAGCCGCTCGCCTGCCGGCGCGGTTGGCAATACGGCGCGCGCCAGGTGAAAGTAGACGCCGAGGAAGCCGATCAAAGCGCTGCCGACCAGTGTTGCGGTCGCGATGACAGAGGCGGCAGTCCTGTGACGCGTGGCGAGCAGGCCTGCCAGAACCAGAAGGATGCCGCTGCTGAGGCCGTAATAGATTGGGAGCCATTCACCGGGACCGATTGTGCCGTCGGCGCCGTGGGCCAGATAGACTTCAAGCCCCAGGAAAAGCTCGTTGAGCGCGACCATCGCGAGCATCAGCTGGTCGCGAGTCTGCGGAAGCCGGTGGGGGGAGAAGAATGTGCGGAGCAGTTGGTGCGCGCGGGCGCCGGAGCGGCGCGGGCCGCGCTCTGCAAAGGATGTATTTGCGGAAGAGGGCGCCGCGTTGCGGTCCGGCGGGTCTGCTGGCATTTTGGCGATGCGCTATTCCGAGGGAGTGGAATCAAGGCCGGCTTGATCGAGCTTTGCCTGCACCTCGACGCGCAACGTCGCCATGTCGCGCAGGATCTCGTAGGCGCCGTGCCATTGCACGTAGTCGGGGCCTTGCATCCAGACGCCGAATTTGGCGGTACGGCCCCAGTGGTGCCACAGGTCGAAGTGGGTGAAGTCGATGGGTTCGTCAAAGGGCGCCGCGGTCAGAAGGTCGTGCTCTTTGAGGGGGGCGATCAGCGCATTGCTTTCGCTGACCCAGGCGTTGACCTGCTCGGTGGCGGCGTCTGCGGCAGTGTAGAACTCGGCGATAAAGTTCTGGTTGTGACATTCGCGGCAGACGCCCTGCATACGCACTTTGTTGTCCTGCCAGGCAGGACGGCGGCTGCTGATTGGGGCGAAGAGGAACCAGGTCAGACGGTCGCCGACGTCGTGGGTCGTGCCGGCGCTGCCGAACCCGCTTATGTGGCAGGTGGCGCAGGTCGGCGCGGGGAAGTCGGCGGCGGTCAGGGTGCCCGGTTCGGCGTCCCAGTGCCATCTGTCGCCCCCGGTGGCGTAGGCGATTCCGTGGGGCGATTCCTGGTAGATCTCCCATTGGGGGTGGTCCGGGCCGATGTGGCAGTAGTTGCAGGTTTCGGGTTTACGCGCCTGTTCAAGGCTGAACTCATGGCGCAGATGGCAGCTGGAGCACTGGCCGACGGAGCCGTCTGCGGCCGGCTTGCCGATGTCGTGACAGCCTTCGCAGGCGAAGCGGGTGATGGCCTCGCCTTCAAGTTCGTGGAGGGCGTTGCGGGCGCGGGTGGCTTCCGGATCGTTTCCGCCTTCGGGGATCGAGGCGTAGATCTGTTTTTGGGCAGCTGTCAGAAGATCCTCGCCGGCATAGGCTACATACGCAGGGAGGCCGTGGCGGCTCTGGTTGAACTGTGCGACCTCCTGGACATGGCAGTTCTGGCAGATGGCGGTGGTCGGCTGGTTCAGCACGTACAGGCCTGCGTGCGGCACGGAGCCGGGGTAGCCTTCATCGACGACGTGGCAGTCCTGGCAGGATACGCCGGCCGCGGCCATGGTACTGCGGCCGTACTGTTCGACGATGCCGGGCGTCTGCTGCAGGTGGCAGGTTACGCAGTCGTCGTCACTGTTCGCCAGGACGTTTACGGCGGCCGGCTCTTCGACGGCGGCGGGCGCGGCGAAGCGGCCGATCGTCATGGTGACGAGCGCGAGGGCGAGCACGACGACCACGGCGCTCAGGCCGATGATCAGGACGCGTGCTGCGTGCATGGATGGAGGTTCAGGCGATTCAGCCAATTGTGCGTCCCTCGTGCGGTCCCGGAATGCGGACAGACGTTGGGGCTATTCATGCTGCAATACAATTGCTCCAGGCGCAACACACGTTTTTCGAGAGCAGCAACGCGGGCGCTGTCTGAACCATGATTTTATGGGATTTCAAAGATTAACAGTGATTTAGGGCGGCGGCAGGGCAGGCGCATTTCAGATGTGATGTCGGAGTGCGCCGAGGGGGGACGCGGAGGGTTGTCTGAACCATGATTTTGTGGGATTTAGAAGATTAACAGTGATTCAGGGCGGCGGCAGGGCAGGCGCATTTCAGATGTGATGTCGGAGTGC